>CAMVQZ010000050.1 GCA_947169745.1 uncultured Clostridia bacterium | reverse complement strand
TTAGCCGTCAGTACTTTCGGCTCAAAGAAAAGGAGGAGGGATTTCCAAAAGGGGGAACCCTGGTTCACATCTTTGGCTCCGTGCCAAAGGAACGCCTGCACAAGGCTATCGGTACGTCAAAACAAACCAGACACGCACAGACTACCCCCATAACAATTCTGCAGTATCTCTCGCTGCCATTTGTATTATCCCACATTTCCGGTAAAAATCCCGGCGAAAAAACAGAGCCGCAAACTATTCTGAGCCTGCATTATATCTGTGAGATTACTGGTTTTTTATATTTACATTTTTGTCGTTATATTGTATAATAAATCCAGTATTACAAAATAAATTCTATAGGAAGTGATGACCTTGCAGGAAAATATTTGCAGTATACCTATCAATGATGTTTTTTTGCCTAAATGCGGCTGCCCTATGTGCCGGATGAGGGATATGCTTGAGGAAAGAAAGGCAGAATATATCACCGGCTCAGCTATGATGGAGCCCAGCGTCCGTATTCAGACTAACGCTCAGGGCTTTTGCTTCAGGCATTTTGAAATGATGGTTCGGCTGGGAAAAAGACTTTCAAATGCGCTTATCCTGGAAAGCCACCTCCAGCAGATCTCCGAAGAATTTATCCCCGAAACACCTCCCAAAAAACCGGACAAGAAAAAAATGGCCGCTCTGGACGCTCTTATACACGACTGCTTTATCTGCAGGGATATCAAGCAGAATATGGAGAATATGGTACGTATCGTCCATGCGATGTGGGTAAGTGAGCCGGAATTCAGGAAGCTCTATTCCGAACAGAAATTTATTTGTATGGAACATTTTTATCTACTGATGAATGTTGACCAGAAGGGGCTGGGTAAAAGCTATCAGGCATTTTACGAGGAGACCTCCAGACTGTGCGGAGGATATCTCAGGACCCTTTGCGAGGACGTCCATCATTTTTGCTCAATGACTGATTACCGGAGTATCGGGAGCAATAACTGGGCAGGCACCAAGGACAGTATCGAAAGATCAATCGAATTCCTCACTGGAGAGCTGATCCCCACCGACAATATCGCGGAAATAGAGGAGGAAGAGGAATAAATGCAGACTGACCCAGAAATTGATATCTCCCGGTACGAAGAATACAAAACAACTCTGAAAAAGCTTAATTATCGCGCACCCCAAAAGGATGAGGAAAAATTTATAAAAAGATATAACCGCATATCCTGCAGCCTTGCAGGAGGTGTTGTTCTTGTCATCACAGTGGTAATTATTTATCTGATGCAGATCAAGAACGCACCGGCATATGCATATATCGTTCCGGGAACAGCTGTATTATATTCACTGAGGGAATTTTTTCATATTGTTTACAGCAGGTATGGTATTTTTGACGGTGAGATCGTTGCAAAATTCACCGGAAGTGAAAATCATCACTATGTGGGCGTCTGGTCGAAAAAAGAAAGACAATTCTGCAGGAATGTTCCCTGGAGAGGAAAAGGCTGGTATGATATCAGTCCGGGTGAAAAGATCAAGGTCTACAAGATCAACAGGAAATATTTTACTATCTTCCCCCTGCACCGTCAGGAGGAACTGAAATCTATCAGGAGATGATTATATGTCTACACCACACAACAGAGCTGAAAAAAACGACATCGCAAAAACAGTACTGATGCCGGGAGATCCTCTGAGAGCTAAGTTCATCGCCGAAAGCTTTCTTGAAGAAGCAAGGCTGGTCAATGATGTCAGGGGAATGTTCGCCTATACAGGAAAATATAAGGGCAGCACGGTATCTGTCATGGCAAGCGGAATGGGTATGCCCTCGATCGGGATATACTCCTATGAGCTTTTTAATTTCTATGATGTGGAAAATATAATCCGTGTCGGAACAGCCGGAGGAATCAGCGAGGAGCTTCAGGTAGGAGATGTTGTTCTTGGTATTGCAAGCTGCACACCCTCCAGTTATTCAGATCAGTTCGGTATGCCTTGTCAGCCCCCGGCAGCAGCCTCCTACAGTCTTCTGAAGGCAGCAGACGAAGCCGCCGCAGAAATGGGCAAAAAGGTTCACATCGGAACTCTTCTCTGCACAGATACCTTCTATGACGAATCCGGGTCACTGGGAAAGTGGAGGAATTTCGGAGTTCTGGCAACTGAAATGGAAAGCGCTGCGCTGTATTACAATGCTGCAAGGGCAGGAAAAAAAGCCCTGTGCATCTGCACTGTATCCGATTGTCCTCTGACAGGAGAATCCAGCTCACCGGAGGAAAGGGAGAAAAGCTTTACCGATATGATAAAGCTGGCTCTTGAAACCAGCCTCGCTATATAATTTCCGTAAAAAACAAAACAAATACGACCGCTGCAGTCATCAAAGCTTGCAGCGGTCTTTTTATTCCATATTATTACTTTGTTTTTTTCTCCTGAATATCCGGGACATAACACAATATATGCCATAGCCTGCCATTGCGCCGGAAAAATTCAGGATAACATCATCAACATCTGTAGTCCGGTAAAAAGTACCCAGAAGAGCGCCGACAGTAAGCTGGGTTGTTTCTATGAATACCGGGAGAAGGAAAAACAGGAGTATATATAACCACGGTTTTTTATCCTTCAGAAGCATTGGCAGCAATATCCCGAAGGGTATCGTCATTATAAAATTTCCTCCCAGCTGAACCGGAACGTAGAATATATATGTCCTCCCGAAGGCTTCGCGCATAAATTCAAAGGGCACAAGCCTGATACATCTCTGGGGAGTATTTGCGAAGCTCATCAGGGAATGGTCATACATCACCGGGAACAGGGTGACAGCGAAAAGCCCGGTCATATACAGAATAAAGACAGCTGTCAGAAGCACTCTGTCATTCTGGCATTTCTTTTTTATCATCACAGCGCAGACCACCGCCATCACCAGCAGCCCTGCCGCTACCTCGTATAATTCACTAAGCATATGTTGTTTCCTTTCTTTGTGACCGGGATGTTGTTTTTCGCATCTGGTTTGTTTTTTCCGAGGCGATAGTCTCTGCAGGGCGTGCCTTCGGCACGGGACAAAAGGGGGACCCACAAATGGGGCTGCGCCCCCTTTGAGGTTGCCCCCTTTTGAAATCCCCCTCCTTGAACCCCTGCTGTTGTTTGTCGGGTAGTCTTTATGGCTATTCTGTTTTGTAATGAACCGGGCAGAACGAATATGCAAGCTGCAGGTCTGTATGAGAATCCGTGGCTACATACGAACCTCAGCATCCGTTTACCGAACCAGAGGAACATACGAAGTTTCTTTAGCCGTCAGCACTTTCGGCACTAAAAAAGGAGGAGGGATTTCCAAAGGGGGGAACCCTGGTTCACCTCTTTGGCTCCGTGCCGGAGGCACGCACCGCATAAAGCTATCGGCTTATAATAAACAAACCAGACACGAACAGACTACCCCGACAACAATATCGCATTAATTATCGCCGCGCCACGAAAGTGACGGCACGCACGACAGAGCGAATGGAATGAGCGATAACGCGAATCGCTCAGTGCGAGCACGCACCGCGCACCACTTGCAATTTGGGGGCGGGATGGGTTATACTGTATTTAACGCAATACCGCACATAGACCGCCTTACGGCTTAGCACCACATCTGCTTGATTTTTTCCGTCACCTTGCATCAAAGCCCCTTGAAATACGTCAGTATTCCTGCGGTATTTTGATACAATATGATGAAAAGATCTGCAGCGCATCTGCGGCACCATCTCTGTGGGGTGTTGCCTTAACAAAAAATCAAAGGTCGGTGATTCGTATGAGAACTGATAAGATCAATTACTATCTTGATATCGCAGAGACTGTTCTGGAGAGGGGCACCTGTCTGCGGAGAAATTACGGAGCCATTATCGTAAAGAACGACCAGATCATATCCACCGGTTATGTAGGAGCGCCCAGAGGACGTAAAAACTGCATCGACATGAAATACTGCGTCCGGCAGTCTCTCAATGTTCCCAGAGGAGAAAGATATGAGCTTTGCAGGTCTGTTCACGCTGAGCAGAATGCGATCATCCACGCAAGACGCGAGGATATGATCGGCTCCACTATCTATCTTGTAGGAAAGGACGCTGTTTCCGGGGAATATGTGGAAAAAGCCTCCCCCTGCGCTCTTTGCAAGAGAATGATCATCAACGCAGGCATAACCACGGTTATAATAAGAAACAGTAAGGATAAGTTCACCACAGTAAATGTGGGAGACTGGATCGAAAATGACGAATCCCTGGAGGGTGTTGCCGGCTACTGAGTCAGGCGGGGGCAAACTGGCTTCCCCATAGCTCGCTGTAGAAGCCTCCCTTTTCGATAAGCTGGTCGTGACTTCCCTGCTCGATTATATTTCCGTCCTTCATAACGAGGATAACATCTGCTTCTCTTATAGTAGAAAGCCGATGCGCAACTATAAAGCTGGTTCTTCCCTTCATAATTTCGTCGAATGCCTGCTGAACCTTTATCTCTGTTCTGGTATCAATGGATGAGGTTGCCTCATCAAGTATCAGCATAGGCGGAGAGACCAGCATTACCCGCGCGATACACATAAGCTGGCGCTGACCCTGAGAAAGGTTGGCGCCGTTTTCAGCTACCATAGTTTCATATTTTTCCGGGAGCCGCTCGATAAAGGTATCAATATGTGCCTTTCGCGCGGCCTCTTTTATTTCCTCCATAGAAGCGTCCGGCTTGCCGTATGTAATATTTTCCCTGATCGTAGCATTGAAGAGGGTGCTTTCCTGGAGAACCATTCCGAAGCTTCTTCTCAGGGATGAGGCTGTAATCTCATAAATGCTTTTTCCGTCTATGAGGATAGTACCCTCGTTTATATCATAAAAACGCATAAGAAGGTTTATAAGAGTGGTCTTTCCGCAGCCCGTGGGGCCGACGATAGCTATTTTCATTCCCGGACGTGCCTTCAGGCTGAAGCCGCTTATAAGCGGTCTTTCCTTTACATAGGAAAAGGACACATCTGAAATGTCTATCCTGCCCCGGCAGTTTGTCAGTACCTCTGCATTATCCGGATCAGAGGGTATATCCTCCTCATCAAGAAGAGAAAAGATCCTGTCAGCTCCCGAAAGCGCAGACTGAAGCTGAGGTATTACCCCTGTGACCTCATTGAAGGGCTTTGTGTACTGATTGGCATAGGTTATGAAGGTAGCTATCATACCAACGGATATAGTACCGTTTATTGCTCCCAGAGCTCCGGTAATACATACTGCTGTTGTAACAAGACCGTTTACGAATCTGGTGCTGGGATTTGCGAAGGAGGAATAGAACTGCGCCTTTTTTCCGCACACAAGAAGTCTCTGGTTTATTTCCTCAAAGCCTTCAAGAGATTCCTGCTCATATCCGAAGGCCTTGACAGTTTTCAGCTCTCCCACATATTCCTCTATCCATCCTCCCAGCTCGCCCTGGGTCTTTGACTGTTCCCGGAACTGCTTCTGGGATATTTTTGTGATAAAGGCAGCAACAAACATAGACAGAGGGGTTATCAGGACGACTATAAAAGCTATAAAGGGGTCAATGAATATCATAAAGCCCAGTGTTCCCAGAATCATTACGATACCCGAAAAAAGCTGGGTGATACCCTGCAGGAGACCGTCTCCCACGCTGTCAACGTCATTTATTATCCGGCTTATAAGATCACCGTGGGAATGGCTGTCTACAAAGCGCAGGGGCACACTGTTGAATTTATGATAAATGTCCCTTCTCAGATCACGCATAATACAGTAAGCCGCCGTATTTACCGATATATTCATCAGCCACTGGAAAACCGAAGCGCAGACCACTGAGACCGCTGTCATAAGAAGGATATTCCATATTCCGGCAAAATCCACGTCACCCTTCCCTACTGCCTTATCAAGGGAAAAGCCTATCAGTACCGGAGCTGTAAGGGTAAGGGAAACATACAGAACCGCAAAAATGAGAGCCACTATGATGGTTTTGTGATACGGCCGGGCATATCCTGAGATGCGGCGGATATTCCTGGAGGCCGTGGTCTTTTTCGTCTTTTTCTCACTTTTCATTTTTTCACCCCCGGAGCATACATTTCCTCTTCTCTCAGCTGGGTCATACAGATCTCCCTGTATACCGGGCAGTCATCGACGAGCTGATCGTGAGTTCCCATACCCACAAGTTCACCCTCATCAAGGACAAGTATCATATCTGCGCTCCTGACCGTGCCTACTCTCTGGGAAACTATAAAAACGGTGGTATCCCCCAGATCTCTGGAAAGGCTTCTTCTGAGCGCCGCATCTGTTGCAAAATCCAGTGCGCTGGCGCTGTCGTCAAGTATCAGGATATCCGGCTTCCCCACAAGAGCCCTTGCGATAGTAAGCCTCTGCCGCTGTCCGCCGGAAAGATTCTTTCCTCCTGCAAGGATCAGCTTATCTGTCTTTTCCGGAAATTTTTCCACAAATTCATATGCCTGCGCGGTTTTCAGAGCGTTTTCTATTTCTTCATCCGAGGCGTCTTTTTTCTTCCAGGTCATATTATCCCGGATGCTCCCTGCAAACAGCACACTGCCCTGGGGTACAATGCCCATTTTTCCCCTCAGAGAGGAAAACGTATACTCCCGGACATTTACTCCCCCCACCGACACGCTGCCGCCGGAGACGTCATAAAATCTTGGGATAAGATTTACCAGTGTTGTCTTTCCGGAGCCTGTTCCGCCGATTATTCCGATCGTCTGACCCTTCATTGCCCGGAAGCTTATATCCCGGAGCACCTTTCCTCCTTCTTTATAGCCGAAGGATACTCCCGAAAACTCTACTGCCGGCTTCTCCGGTGATATTTCACCGAGAACTCTTGTTCCCTCAATAACAGAAGGCTTTGTGTCAAAGACTTCATTTACCCTTGATGCCGAGGCCGCTGCCCTTGTGAAAATAACCACAAGATTTGATACAACTATCATAGCAAGAAGTATCTGGGTCATATAATTGACAAGAGCCACTATCTCTCCGGTAGTCAGCTCTCCCTCATTGACAAAGCCTGCTCCGAACCAGACAACCGCAATTATGGCTCCCTGGGCAACGATGTATGTCAGGGGATTCAGAAGAGCAGATATCCTGCCTATCCGGACAGAGGTCGCCTTCAGATCGTCATTTGACTGAGCAAACCTGTCGCAGTCATCCTTTTCCTTATTGAATGCCCGGATAACCCTTGCGCCGGAAAGGTTTTCTCTGGAAATGAGTGATACCTTATCAAGTCTTGACTGCATCGACTTGAAATAAGGTACTGAACGGTTCATCACCAGAAACAATATCAGCGCTATCAGCAGTGAGGCGCCGAAAAAAATCAGTGAAAGCCTCATATCTATCATCATCGCCGCAATAAGCGCTCCCACCACAAGAAACGGCGCTCTTATCACAAGTCGGATAAGCATCGCCACAGCCCACTGGAGCTGGTTTATATCGCTTGTCATCCTTGTTATCAGAGACGGTGTGCCCAGCTTATCCAGCTCGGAATGGGACAGACTGCCGATGTGACGAAACATATCATACCTGAGCTCTGTTCCGAAGCCCTGAGCCGCTACAGAGGCTGATTTCTGGCACACAAGGGCAAAGCCGAGACCCAACACTCCCAGAAGTACCATCAGGCTTCCCCTGCTCCACACATAATAAGGGTCGCCTGTGCGGACTCCCACATCTATTATATCCGCAGTTATCATAGGAACAATAAGCTCAAACACCGCTTCGGTCAGCTTACAGACAGGACCCACAATAAGCTGCAGTATGTATTTTTTCAGATATCTCCTGAGTCTGAACACTCTCCATCCCTCCGTTATCTTTCTGCCCTCTATTCTATCACATTCCCTCCCCCATTACAACCAGCGTGACGCTCGCGGCAGCGTCGACGCTGCACCCGTGTTCGCGTTATCGCTCATTCCATTCGCTCTGTCGTGCGTACCTATACTATAGTCGCGCGGCATCCGGCGCACACTGCCCCAGACAATACTCCCACCCTCCGCCGCCGCAGCCCTAACAGGCTGCTTCTTGCGGCTGGTTTACTTTGACTTCTGGCTTTTCAATCTTCTGACAGCAAGCGCCTTTTTATCCCAGAATTATTATACGCTGACCGGTGCGTGCTCGCGGCTGGTTCGTTATGACTTCCGCTACTCACTCCTTCGGCACTGAGCGCCTGCTTTGTGTTATGTTGTCGGGGTGATCTATGCGTGTCTGGTATGTTTTTTTCGAGCCGCTGGTTTTGTGCGGTGCGTGCCTTCGGCACGGGGTCCTCCTTTGAAAATCCCCCTCCTTAACCCCCTGCTGTTTTGATCTGGTAGTCTTTATGCCGAGGACAGCAATATATATGACGGGCAGAACGTATATGTAAGCTGTAGGTTTATACGAAAGCAGTGTTTCCATACGAACCTCCGTTTCCGTTCACCGAAAGCAGAGGTTCATACGCACTTTCAATAGCCGTCTGCACTTTCGGAACTAAAAAAACGGCAGCTCATCAAGACAAACCAGACACGCAAAAGCTCACTGTAATAAAAATCTTTCACTTTTCACTATTTCCGAGGTGCGCTATAGATAAACAATTATTTCTGAAAAACGGCATTATAATGGCGGTTTCCTCACTTTTGCTCCAGGGCTTCGGACTGCTCATCAGTATCGTTATTAATTTCAGCGGCGGCTCCGGAGCAGCCGGCGGTTACCGGCTTGTGATCGCCCTTTATGCATTTTTTGTCCTGATACCCTCCTCAGGTCTGTCCGTTGCAGCTGTGAGGATGGTCTCCGGCTGCTGTGCTGAGAGCAGGAGTGATAAAGCGATATTTATCTCTGACAGGCTCATCCTTGCCGGAACACTGACAGCCTGCCTGCTGTCCGGAGTGATGTTTTTCTTTGCGGATAAGCTCTCCCTGCTTATCCCGGAGATTGAAGAAGCCCCGGCTTCACTGAAGATACTTTCCTTTTCTCTTCCATTTTCGGCTGTGACCGCAGTCATCCGGGGTTATTTCATTGCCATAAGGCGTCCGCTTATACCTTGTATCGCCCAGATCGCAGAGGGTGCTGCCGAGGTGCTGCTCTGTGTGGTATTTCTCAAAGGATGTAATATTTCTCCTGTGATCTCCGCCTGTCTTTCTTCATCCCTTGCAGCTGTACCCTCATCTGTCATATCTCTTTTTTGTTATTTTCTGACAAGAAAGCCGGAGAAAAGCGGCAGGGAGAAACTTCGGGTACCGCTAAAGCAGGTTCTGTCCATAATCCTGCCCTGTACCGCCAGCGCCGCTCTCAGAAGCGGTCTATCTGCCGCTGAAAATCTTCTCATCCCCCTTGGACTTATGCGCTACGGCTCGGATCCCAGGGGCGCTATGGCGGATTACGGGCTTATCTGTGCAATGGCTATGCCACTTGTGATATTCCCCTCTTTTGCCGTACTTCCCTTTTCATCCCTTATTGTGACAGAGATATCAGCTGCAAAAACCCTGGGCAGAAAAAACGGCATCCGGCATATGACGGAAAGGCTGACCTCTATGACCCTTGAATATGCGATACCCATTACTATTTTTCTTGCAGTTTTTTCCGGTGAGATCGGGCTTTGCCTTTTCGGGAGCAGGGAAGCCGGAAAATACATTGCAGCCCTGGCCCCTGTATGTCCTCTGATGTACCTGGACAGCGCCGCCGACGGTATTCTCAAGGGACTTGACAAGCAGACGAGTTATTTTCTCTTTAATCTTGCCGATTCCCTGCTGAGGGTCGCACTCACTGTTATTCTTCTTCCGGTTGCAGGTCCCTGGGGCATTGTAGCTGTTATACTTTTCAGTGAGCTTTTCAATACCACACTAAGTTATCTGAAGCTTGTTTCCACTGCCGAGATAAAGACAGATATTCTCCGCAATATTCTGGTGCCTCTGATATCAGCCCTTTTGTCCTGCGCCGCAGTTTCCCGGAGCATACAAGAGGGTGGTCTGATACTGCTTTGTCTGAAAGGCGTTATCACCGCCGCAGGATACATTTCCATCCTGTTGTTTATGGAAAGAATAATGCAGATTTCCCGCAAAAAGCATTCCGGTGATAAGCGGCACATAGGCTGATACTGATATCCGATAAGATGCTTTGATCAGAATTTAACGCCAGAGATATTAAAGTGTTCTATCGGATATCAGTGTGGTAGCTTCTGTAAAAAAGTGGAGCTGTCGCATCAGAAAAATTTCTTAGTGCGACAGCCCCATAAAAATACTATTCAGCTTTATTTTACTCTTGAGGCTATGATCTGAGCCATTTCTCCTACGTTCTTCATTGAGGAGATCTCGCCCATTTTGAATTTCATCCTGAATTCACGCTCAACAGCTGATATAAGAGTGATATGTTCCAGACTGTCCCAATCCTCGATATCGTCTGCAGTTGTCTTAGGACCCACTGTAATGCTGTCGTCATCAAAAACATCCCTGAAAACCTTGTTGAGTCTGCTGTAAATTGTCTTTGCGTCCATATTATTCTCTCCTTATAATTATTTGACCGAAGAATTATCCCCGACCTTGATAACCTTGTTCCGGATCTCATAATCACTGACAGAAAGCTCCCAGACAGAATTACCATCCTCGTCCTCGCTGAGCTTTTCAAAGCCGAATTTTCCATAAAGATCCTTTACCATTTTATTTTTCGCAGTGGGGTAATAATAGCCCTTGATCTTTGATATACCCTGTTCCCTGCAGCGCTCAACGAGCCTGTCCAGCATAGCAAATTCCATATCCCTTTTCAGGACGCGGCAGCTCATCAGCCACAGCTCCATATCAAGGACATCACCGTTTTTATGACCGATAACAACGGAAACCACACCATTGTCGCCGAATTTATCAGCAAGCTTTCCGTAAAGCCTTATATATTCATCGCTCTGCGCCACAGCCTCCATTTCGGCGGTTGTGTAGCGCTTTGTAGTGACATTGAACTGGTTACTCTTATTTGTAAGCTGAGTGATACGCTGGAGATATACGGGGATAAAATCATCTATCACTGCATTCATATCCAGACTGAGAAGATATTCATTATAGTCGGCAAAGCTTGCAACAGCCGCTGCTCTTTCCGCATTTGCCTTGTACATCTCATTTCTCTTCAGATCATCCGCGCTGAAGCTGGTGACCTCAAAATATCCGCCTCTGTCAAGATTTATGATGTAGTTCTCCACACTATCCATCTCCGGCACAGCGATACCGGGTATCTGAGCCCTGACTATCTCTCTTTCAGCCGGGTTATCATCTGCGAAAACGATGGAATCCGGCAGGACATTCAGCTCTGCTGCTGTTTCGATTATATTTCTGTCCTTGTTCTCCCAGTTTGCCTTTATGATTATGAAATCATCAGGTCTGAGAGCTCCCTCCGGGTGATTAAGGCCGTCGATAGCGTTTTCGTGCTCATTCTTCGAGCAGACTGTAAGAACCACACCCAGGGAACGAAGAGAACTGACATAGCTCTGGAACTCGTAATAAGACTGAGAAACTCCTGTTTCCTGACCAATCTGTATTCCGTCTACACCGTCATCTCCCACAACTCCGCCCCAGAGGGTATTGTCCAGGTCAAGAGCTAATACCTTCTTGTTCTTTCCGAAAACTGATTTGATAATATTGGAAAGGTTAAAGGAAAACTCCGGTATTGCCTCAAAGCACATTGCGTATTTATACATATTCCAGTATGAGGGATCGCTCCATCGTCTGAGGCCATAGGAAGCGGAAATAAAGTTGATATCATTGATATAGAAGCCTTCATTTTCATCGGCATAGCTGTAGAATCTGTCATTCAGCCTGGAGGCAAAATTCAGTCTGCCCCTGTAGTCGCTGCAGTCCTTGTTGCCCATCAGCCGGTAATATGGCATCTCAAAATTATTCTGGATTATGGGACAGTGATAGGTCTCCCTTATTTTCTGCCACATCTGGACATATTTTGAATATTCCGCATCCAGAAGCTTATCCACTGTCTCCTTTGTATCAGAGGTAGTGGGAAAGGCAGTGATGTTGCGGCTGGTAGTGTGGATAAATACGATATCAGGTGAAAAGCTGAGAAGCTCCTCTCCCGGAAACATCGCATCCTGCCAGTACTGGGCATATTCGGACTGATAGAATTCCGGCTCTATGCCCTGGTCAAGAAGAAACAGCTCCAGGTAATCCACAATAGCATTCGTTGTTGAGCCGCCGAATACAGCGACCTTCTTTTTTAATCTTTTTGAACCGTCAGCAAGAAGGCTGCGCTTTATTGATTTCTTTTTCTTGATTATATATTCACTGTCAAAGGGGTATTCAAGCTCCTTCAAAATTATTCCTCACTTTCTGTTTTCCTCACTGAGTCCTGAGAGTATCAAGATTATCTGCATTTCCTCCCACAGCGGAGAATGTGACCATTGTGAATACAAGGTCTGTAACGCCCTCCTGTTTTATGTAATTTACGAGATTCTTATTGAAGTATCTCATATCCACTACATAAATACTCTCGAAGGAACCAAAGAGATATCCCGGAACAGCATTTCCGTAGCTGTCCTTGACTATCATCAGCTTTCTTCCGTTTCTGACATTGGTCTCAACCTTGACCACCTGCTCGTCTCCGCCCATAAATGTGAGATAAGCGTTGCTTTCAGGGTTGCCCACCTGATTGAAGAAAGCTCCCGTGCCTGTATCATTCAGGCTGGTGTCATAATAATAAGTAGTGCACTTATCGTAATTCGAGGGAACATAATAGCTGAAGGTCTCTGAATCATTAAAGAGGTTGGGATCCTCAGCCCATGCTGCAAGCGTTCCGCAGAAATTGGGTATGTCCTTTTTGGAATAGGTACTGATATCCTTGAAATCAACACCTGCAGCCTTCGCAAATTCCCTGGCCGCATAATATGCTCCGAGAGGAGTCCAGTGATGATCCGTCCTGAGGTAAATATCCTCAGCCGAGTGATTACCAAGCTCAGTAATGACATCCACATATTTTATACTGCTGTCGAGACGCTTTGAAATACTGTCAGTAGTTTCCTTCTGGCTTGCGTTGACGTCCTTGAAGTTTTCTGGCAGATAATATTCACTGGCTGTTGCAGGGGTCATGGAATAGATCTGTACACTGTCGCCCAGATCCTTGTGGTAATTATTGAGAGCCTCCACATAGGCATCGCCGCTTCCGCCGCCGAAAAGCTCAAGTCCCCTGTAATGACCCTCGTGCTTTACCACGATAAGGCCGTTGCTTGCCTCTTTGTATTCGTCCTTTTCAGTGTTGACCTTATTGGACTTGTCCTCGCTCTTGTCTGTTTTTGTTTCAGTCTTTGTATCTGTTTTTGTTTCGGTCTTAGTGTCCCTGCCGCTGTCTGAGCTGTCCTTTTTGCCGTCATTGACTACTGCCACCGGACTTCCCACGATCTTGACCTCATCCTCTGTATGGATTCCGAAAATGGATTTGAAATTGTAACCCATTTTTTTGAAATCATCACGATAAGGTACTGTATCGTCATACCAGTTTGTAACACCGGAGGTAAACTCTCCGGAAAAATATGACTGGAAGGTGAATTTCGGAAACTCAGCCAGCTTGCGCTTTTCTATCTGGGACTCACCGGAGCGGGGAAAAACAAGGAGAAAAACCGCAGTCAGCAGAAAAACCGGTATCATTATCATAAGAGATATGTAGGAAAAACCATATTCCACGTTTTTCCTCTTCATATTGTTCAGACCCTTTCTGGCCGGAGCCGCAGGGTGGCTTTTTTTGTTATTGTTACTCTGCATAAGCTGAACCTCTTTTTAAAAACGAAAATACAGGAAAGGATTATTCGTGCTGTCCACAAGAAGCAGACTGGATATCAGGAGAAGAACACTGCAGGTGACTGCCGCGCCGATCTTTCCCACAGCATATACCGTATTATTGCCCCAGTTGAAGAAGAAATACTTTATCTTCGGGAGGACAGGCATTGACACTATTATCGCGAAAATTATCAGATAGAGATTATTCAGCATCGAATTCCAGGTCAGAAGATCCGAGAATGCATTGCCGTTTGAGAGCATACTAATTCCGGAAATATTCAGGAAGAAGCGTCCCAGCTGGGAAAGGTCGGTAAAGTAGAATATACCGAAGCCTATGACGATTATTACCTTACTGTAAAGATGGGTCAGGAAAATATTCCACTTCTTCATCTTTTTCTTTCCTATCCTGGTTTCTATGAAGATGAATATGCCGAAATACAGACCCCAGAAAATGAAATTCCAGGAGGCTCCGTGCCACATTCCTGTGCAGAACCATACAAGGAAAAGATTGAAATACTTTCTCTGCTTTCCGAAAATCGGAACATAAAAAAGATAATCCCTGAAAAACGTACTGAGGGAAATATGCCATCTCTGCCAGAATTCACTGATCGTCTTGCAGATAAAGGGATAATTGAAGTTTTCATTGAAATGGAAGCCGAACATCCTTCCGAGCCCAATGGCGATATCGCTGTATCCGCTGAAGTCAAAATATACATAAAGAGAATACAGGATAACCGTATACCATGTGCCCAGGAACGACAGGTTGGAAATATCACTGCCAAAGAACTGCTCAACTACTGCATAAAGATTATTTGCAACGATTACCTTCTTTGAAACGCCGATGATAGCCCTCATTGCGCCCTCGCTGATATCAACAGCGGAAACCTTTCTCTGGACTATCTCCTTCTCGATAACGCTGTACCTGACAATAGGACCGGCAACAAGCTGGGGGAACATCGACAGATATAAAAGAAATCTGCGGAATTGTCTCTGAGGAGGTACTGTTTCCCAAAGGCAGTCCATTATATATGAGATAGCCTGGAAGGTAAAGAAGCTGATACCTATCGGCATTGTGATCTGAGGGACCGGTATCGACAGACGGAGCAGGCCGTTCAGGTTTTCAACCAGGAACCCGCTGTATTTGAATATTATCAGAAAACTAAGATCAATGACTATCGCCAGCGCGGCGTATAGCTTCGGCTTTCCGTTTTTCTTTTTCAGCTCCGCCCCTATCAGCAGGCCTGAGAACCAGTTTATAAATGCACTCAGTACAAGGAGTATCACCCATACAGGCTCACCCCAGGCATAAAAAATAAGCGAGGAGACTATAAGAACTATATTTTTCTTCTCCAGCGTCTTACACCAGTAATATGCTACAAGGGTTATCGCCAGAAAGAAATAAAGAAAAAATAACGATGAAAAAACCATATTTCTGCTCCTAAAAATTTTTAAGGACAGACATTCCCTGTCTGCTCATACATTTTAATTTTACTCTATCATCAGTATAATATCAAGGCATTTTTCGACAATTTAGTACATAGCCATCTTAAAAACGTAATATTGCACAAAAATCAATTTTTATAAATCTGATAATTGTTGACCGGTTTCCAGGCTGATAAAAAACAGCCTGACATTCCAATGATCCTGACAAATCAGGAAGCTCCTGCGGTCTTTCTGCCGCATATCAGAGTACGCTTTCTGTCAGTTTCAGAGGATATGCCAGACTATTCCGGAATAAGTTACCCTTACCTGAGGATCAGCCATGTTCCGGGGCTGAGCTTATCAGGGCAGGACAGCCTGTTCATATTTATCAGCTTTGTCACGGGAATATTTGTTTTTTCCGATATTTTCCAAAGGGTGTCCCCCTCCTGAACCTGATACTGCTCCTGCTTTTCCGGCTGTCTTACGATCAGTATCTGACCGGGATATATCACATCCGGATCCGGAATACTGTTCATCTGTGCAAGCTCATGGGCTGTTTTTCCGTATTTTTTTCCGATGCTGAAAAGAGTATCTCCCTTCCTCACTATGACTATATCCACTGCGCTCCCGGCAGAATACGCCGGTATCCGGATAGTCTCTCCGGCTCTGATCTCGTCAGGCTCAGGAATGCCATTCAGTCTTGCAAGCACCATAACCTCCGTCCCGAATCTTTTGGCTATGGAATAAAGAGTATCTCCCGGTCTTATTGTATAATAAAAAAAGCTGTCTGCTTCCGGATCAGGTATACGGAGCAGCGTCCCTTCCGCTATTACATCCGGATCCGGAATGCCGTTGAACTCCGCCAGACTCTTTACATCTGTTCCGAAAAGCTTTGAAATGCTGTAAAGCGTGTCGCCTTTACGCACTGTATATACATTTCCGTTCATAAATTATCCTCCTGAAATAATCTTGTTAATAATTACACTATTACATTCTATGCCCTATACCGGAAGGCTGTTATATGGGGATGGAAAATTATTGGAAAAGAATAAAAAATAATGAATAAGACGGAAGGTTTAATAGTGTAAAATAATTCTGGGAGAAAGCAGGCGCTTAGTGCCGAGGGAGTGAAAAAACGGAAGTCAGAGTAAACCAGCCGCAAGAAGCAGCCCGTGTAGGCTGCGGCGGCCAGCGTGACGCTGGACCCGATTCGCGGGGTTCGCTCATTCCAT
>CAMVQZ010000049.1 GCA_947169745.1 uncultured Clostridia bacterium | reverse complement strand
CGCGAACACGGGTGCAGCGTCGACGCTGCCGAATCGCTCAGTGCGAGCACGCACCTGCCGCACCTGGTTGACTAATGGGGAGAATAATGGTAGTATTGGGGTATGGAATATGGGTCAGGAGGTAAAATATGAAATTAAAAAGCAAAAGAATGAAAGGCGCAGGGATCTGCTTTGTAATAATGGTTTTTCTGGTTTCTGTATTTTCAATTACAGCCATTGATATTGATGCTGCAGCCGGAGTTACCTTAAATAAAACCGCCGTTGCTGTGGGAACCGGAGAAAAATTTCAGTTAAAGGCTGATAAATCCGTGAGCTGGAAGGTTTCTGACAGTAAGATAGCCGCAGTAAGCTCCGGAGGGCTTGTCACCGGAAAAAAAACAGGCGCTGTGACCGTGACTGCCACGGCAAAGGACGGGAAAAAAGCACAGTGCCGTGTCTATGTAAAAAAGCCTCCGAATAAGGTCTGGCTCCCGATGTATTCACTGAAGGTGGGAATCGGTGAGACTATTACGCTGACCTCATCAGTGCCGTCGGACAGCGCATCTGCAAGCCGTGTTTTCAGAACAAGCAACAGCAAAGTGGTTTCTGTTATAAACAAAAACTGGACCGGTAAATTTCAGGCAAAGGCCGAGGGAACAGCATATCTGACAGTCAGGACATATAACGGCAAGGAGGCCTCCTGTAAGATCACCGTTAAAAAAGCCACACAGTATATCACCCTTACGAAAAATAATATAGATATCGAAGTGGGAAAAACCTATACCCTGGGTTCGGGAATAAGCCAGGACAGCGCCTGCAGTAAAAGAACCTATACCTCCAGCGACAACAGTATTGTAAAAATGACAAGAACTGACTGGGTGGGGACCTTCAAGGCTGTTAAACAGGGCGTGGCTTATGTTACTGTCCGCACCTATAACGGCAAGACGGATAAATGCCGGGTCAATGTGGTGAAAACAAACTGGAGAAGCGTTTATCAGTCCGTTATCGCAAATACTATAAGATCAAACGCCCTTTTTGATTCCGAAAGATCCTATTATCTGCTGAAGGATCTGGATAAGGACGGTATACCGGAATTATTTATCTCAAAGATAAATTATAACGAATCCCGTTTCACAACAGTGGCTTCCTTCAACCGTATCTATACGGCGGCGCTGAATAAGCCGGTAATGCTGTACGGCGAAAATGAATTCCGCTCCTGCGGTATCTATAAGGATAATTCTCAGATAGAATTCCGGGGGCATATCGGCTCGAACACCACAAAGGTCTATAAGAAATCCGGAAATGAATTAAAGCCTGTCTTTACAGCTGTGGATACGGAACTAAGTAATAATCAGACAAAGGGACTTCCTATGTATTCTATCGGAAGTATGTCCGTGACAAGAACAGAATACTATGACATCGTCTGCAAATACTGGAGAAAGGACAGACTCTTCGCCAGCATAGACGGTTATCCGGTGACCTTCCCTGTAAGCGATGCAAATGTAAAATGAAAAAGTGCTGCAAGCCCTGACTTCTTTCGTCTAGCCTGCAGCACTGTTTTTTATATTACGGGTAATCAGTCATTATGATCGCCGTGGTTATTTCTTCTGCCTCTGTAGCCGTTTCTCGGACCTGAGGGCTTTCTGGGAGCAATATCGTTTTCGGGTGTGAGACCCTCAACCTCGATAAGCGCCTCTCTTCTGGAGAGATTCAGTCTGCCCTTGTCGTCTATATCCAGCACCTTGACGATGATAATATCGTCAACATTGACTACATCTGTTACCTTCTCCGTGCGCTTTACATCAAGCTGTGAGATATGGCAGAGACCCTCCTTGCCGGGAGCGATCTCAACAAATGCGCCGAAGTCCATAAGCCTTGTGACCTTGCCCTTGTAGATAGTACCCGGAACAGGATCCTTGACAATGGTGTCGATGATGCTCATAGCTCTGTTGCAGTTGTCGATGTCTATGCCGCTGACATAAACGTGACCGTCCTCCTCGATATCCACCTTGACATCACATTCAGCGCAGATCTTCTGGATGACCTTTCCGCCTGTACCAATGACCTCCCTGATCTTGTCAATGGGAATGATAGTGGAAAGCATCTTGGGAGCATACTTTGAAAGCTCCTTCCTGGGCTCCGGAATGGCCTTGAGCATTACCTCATCTATGATATAATCTCTTGCCTTATGTGTCTTGTAGAGAGCCTCCTTGACCATATCAGGTGTGAGACCGCTGATCTTAAGATCCATCTGGATAGCTGTGATACCCTCGTGAGTACCTGCTACCTTGAAGTCCATATCGCCGAAGAAATCTTCAAGTCCCTGGATATCTACCATTGTCATCCAGCGCTCGCCCTCTGTGATAAGACCGCAGGAAATACCTGCAACAGGAGCCTTGATGGGAACACCGGCATCCATCAGTGAAAGTGTTGAACCGCAGATAGAACCCTGGGATGTGGAACCGTTTGATGAAAGTATCTCGGAAACAAGACGGATAGTATAGGGGAATTCCTCCTCTGAGGGGATAACCGGAACAAGTGCTCTCTCTGCAAGAGCGCCGTGGCCGATCTCACGTCTTCCCGGACCTCTTGAAGGCTTTGTCTCGCCTACTGAGTATGAGGGGAAGTTATAGTGATGGATATATCTCTTTGAGGTCTGGTCATCAAGTCCGTCAAGAGACTGCTGGTCGCTGACGGAACCAAGTGTAGTTATTGTGAGCACCTGGGTCTGACCTCTTGTGAAAAGACCTGAACCGTGAACTCTGGGAAGGAAGCCGACCTCGGAAGCAAGAGGACGCATCTCGTCCATCTTTCTGCCGTCAACACGCTTCTGCTCATCAAGAAGCCAGCGGCGTACAACAAACTTCTGGGTCTTATAAAGACACTCGTCGATCTTTGCCTCCTGCTCAGGATAAAGCTGGTCGAATTTCTCGTGTACTCTGTCATAGATGGGCTTGAGTCTCTCGTCACGGACGGTTTTGTCGTCTGTATCAAGAGCAACTCTGATATCGTCAATGGAGAATTCCTTGATAGCGTCAAACATCTCCTGATCCGGCTCGTTGCTGGGATATTCAAACTTCTCCTTGCCGATCTCTGCCTGGATGCCCTTTATGAACTCAATGATCTTCTGGTTTGCCTCGTGTCCTGCCATTATAGCACTGAACATTACATCATCCGGAACAATGTCTGCGCCGGCTTCGATCATTGCAATTCTGCTGTCTGTGGAAGCAACAGTAGTCGCCATTCTGGAAACTGCTCTCTGCTCCTTTGTGGGGTTGATGACAAACTCATCATCTACAAGTCCTACGGATACTGCAGAAATAGGACCGTTCCAGGGAATATCGGAAATGCTCAGCGCAACTGATGTTCCCACCATTGCTGCAATCTCCGGGAGACAATCCGGATCATATGCCATAACTGTGCATACGATGGATACGTCATTCCTCATATCCTTCGGGAAAAGGGGACGGATCGGTCTGTCTATAACTCTGGAAACAAGTATAGCCTTCTCAGAGGGTCTGCCCTCTCTCTTGCCATATGCTCCGGGGATCTTTCCCATTGCATACTGCTTTTCTTCAAAATCAACTGAAAGCGGGAAGAAATCTACTCCCTCTCTCGGCTTTGCTGAAGCAGTGGCAGCAACATGAACTACTGTTTCGCCGTAACGTACAAAACATGCGCCGTTTGCAAGCTGTGTCGTTTTGCCTGTTTCGATAACAAGCGGTCTTCCTGCGAATTCTGTTTCGTAGGTTCTGAAATTCTCGAACATTCTCTTTAACCTCCATTTTTGTTTTATGAGGAGCTGTTCTGCCATTTTGCCCGAAGCATAATTCATAATCCGGAATGTACATACTGTTCTCTACAGCTTTTCGGTTATAAACTCCGGATTATGAATTATAAATTGCAGCGGAGCAAGAAAGCAGACTCCTCTTTTTTCTTTTAAAGAACTGAAACAAGGCAGTCTGCAATACAGACTGCCCCGAAACAATTATTTACGGATACCGAGTCTTGCGATGATAGAACGATAACGCTCGATGTCAACCTTGATAAGATAATTGAGAAGGCTTCTTCTCTGACCGATCATCTTAAAGAGGCCTCTTCTTGAGTGGTGATCCTTCTTGTGAGTCTTAAGGTGCTCTGTGAGGTCAGCAATCCTCTTTGTGAGAATAGCGATCTGTACCTCAGGTGAGCCTGTATCGCCCTCATGAGTAGCATACTCCTTGATAATTGCATCCTTTTCTTCTTTAAGCATTTGTTTATCCACCTTTTCTTGAATATAGTATTTGCCTTCGCCCACTGCAAAAAAGCAATATCTCAGTCAAGGGCTGTGGGTTCCTGTATGCAGGCTTTCCCCCAAGACCGGGAACGGGCTCAACGAATATGATTATACCACATAAATTTCATCTTGTAAACCCCCAATTTCCAGCGTCCAGCGTCGACGCTGGACCCGTGTTCGCGTAGTCGCTCATTCCATTCGCTCGGTCGTGTGTACATATACTTTCGTGGCGCGGCATCCGGCGCTCACCGCCTCAGACAATGCTCCCACCCCTCGCCGCCGCAGTCCTTACGGGCTGCTATACGCGGCTGGTTTACTTTAACTTCTGGCTTTTCAATCTTCTGACAGCGAGCGCCTGTTTCTCCCAGAATTGTTTTACACAAACTTCTTTGCAGCGTCGACGCTGTCTGCAAAGAAAAATATGGTGCAAAAAGAGAAAAATAATGTTATAATAGTCGTAATAAAAAACGGGGGGAAAACGGGTTGCTGAATGTATCGCATCTTACAAAAAAATATCACAGATTTACGGCAAATGAAAATCTGACCTTTATGGTGGCTGACGGAGAGACGGCTGTTCTGGCAGGTCCCAATGGTGCCGGAAAATCCACGGCAATAAAATGCATCGCAGGACTTCTTCGTTTCGAGGGAGAAATAGAGATCTGCGGATTTAAAAATAAAAGCAGAGAAGCAAAGCAGATACTGGGTTATGTCCCGGAGATACCTGCGCCCTTTGAGCTGCTTACCGTATGGGAGCATATGGAATTTATCGCAAGGGCGTACAGACTGACGGACTGGGAGGACAGGGCAAGGGAGCTTGTCAGAAGGATGGAGCTGACTGATAAGAAGGATAAGCTGGGAATGGAGCTTTCCAAGGGTATGCAGCAGAAGATAAGCATATGCTGCGCGCTTCTGCCCAGACCCAGGGCAGTGCTTTTCGACGAGCCCCTGGTAGGTCTTGACCCTCACGCCATAAAGGAGCTCAAGGCAATGCTGGGAGAAATGAAAAAAGACGGCACCACGATAATAATCTCCACACATATGCTGGAAAGCGTGGAGGATATCTGGGACAGGGTCTTTATTATGATGAACGGCAGGATCGAGGCTGAAAGAGAAAGAAAAAAGGTTGAGGAAAGCGGAGAAAACTTAGAGGAGCTGTTTTTCTCTATCACAGAAAAAAACCGGGAGGATAAGGACTGATGGGCGCTATCTCTTATCTTTTGAGAAAAAATCTTAAAAACGAGATACTGGATACGCTGCGCCATCCTCTGAAATTAGGGGTATATGTCTTTGTTGCCGTAAGTATGCTCTACGGCGCTGTCGCAGGCTTTACCGCAGGAGGCTCAGGACAGGGAATCGCAGACAGGTTGGGAGACACTGCCGCTCTGCAGATACTTTCCGGCGGTTATCTTGCCATACTGTTTTTTATCAGTATCCCGGTACTGCTGAAGGGTCTCAGCTCAGGCACCAGCTTCTTTTCTCTCTGCGATGTCAATAATATGTTTGTAGCCCCTATTTCAAAGAGAAGGCTTTTGCTCTATGGAATCGGCAGACAGCTGGCGACAATGGTGGTGCTGGTCATAACCTTTTCCGCATACGGCGGTATGCTCATAACGATGTTCCGACTTACGGCACTGCAGACCTTTCTGCTGATTTCCGGGATAATCCTGATGCTAACCCTGGTTCAGCTTATTACCCTGATGATATTCTGTCTTGCAAGCTGTCACCCTGTCAGGGCGAGGGTCATCCGGTATATGATCTATGCCGAAGCTTTTTTTGCTGTTGTGGCAGTGATCGCATATATCTTTACTCACCAGTTTGGTCAGGAAACCATCTGTAATGCAGTTTCCCAGCCGCTTTTAGAGTATATCCCATTTATCGGCTGGATGCATGCCCTTGTATTCGGAATTATCAATAATGACCTGTGGCGGATAGTATTATCCTCTGCAGCACTTGTGCTCCTTGCCGTGGCTGCGCTTGTGATTTTTCTCAGAACCGATCTGGATTTCTTTGAAGATGTTCTGTCGAGAGCAGAAAGCTATCACGAATTCAGAGAATCTATCCGTGAGGGGAAGGTCTCTGACAGTATGATGATGGGAGACAGAGAAATAAAGCTGAGAAAAAAGGGAGTACGAAAGGGAGAAGGTGCAAGCGCTATTTTCTTCAAACACCTTTTAGAGGGCAGCCGCCGCAGCAGATTTATGTTTTTCAATATAAATACAATAGTGCTGCTGTTTGTTGCCTTTGTTATAGGCTTCGGAGTTACACAGGCCATACCCGGCTCAAACAGGACGATAATCTATCTGTCAACAGCGGTCATATGCTCGTATGTACAGTTCTTCTTCAGCGCCTCGGGAGACTGGGTAAAGGAGCTGACTAAGCCATATATATACCTGATACCCGACGGCGCAGTGAAAAAACTGATAATGGCATCAGCGACCGGACTTATCAAGCCCTATACAGACGGTATCATAACCTTCGGGCTTCTGGGAATAGTATTCGGAGGGAATATCTTTGACATCATATCCGCAGCTATTGCCTACGGCAGCTTCGGAACGCTATATATCTCTGCCAATATCCTCGCACAGAGAATAACCGGACTTGAAAGCAGCGGCGGTGTTTTTATTACCTTCTATATGTCCCTTATAGTTGCCGTTATGATACCTGGAATAGCAGCAGGAATAGTGGTGCTTTCAACATTTGCCGGCAGTCTGGGATATATGGCAACGACTCTTATTGCCGTACCGGTGCTCGTGTGGAATATTTTCATTTCGTTTATAATATTCTTTGCCTGCAGGAATCTGCTTAACAATACCGAATGATTTTTTACGCTGTTCTGACAAAATAACTCTCACTCGGGATAACCTAAAAGAAAATTATAGTTCTCAAATTCATTGATGTCGTAGGTCAGCCCGCGGCATCGTTCCTTTTTGTGTTTACCGGAAACAAAATCTCGTTTACCAACAGTCTTATATAGCCTTACACAGCATCCGGTTTTCTCTGTCTTTACGTATGCTGATCGGGGTATGCTGTGAGATAAATTAAGATATGAAAAAAATCATCCCCGGCAGCTTTTCCTCTGCCGGGGCGCTCTGACTGAATTGTTATGGCTGATCTGTATCTATGAGAGCTACGCAGTGAGCTGCGATGCCCTCAAGATGTCCTGTAAAGCCCAGCCTTTCCTCCGTTGTAGCCTTGATATTCACCCTGGATACATCCAGCTCCATTGCCTGGGATATTTTCACCCTCATCTGATTGATATACGGGCGAAGCTTCGGAGCCTGGGCAATAACAGTGGCGTCTATATTTGAGATCTCATATCTGTTCCTGCGGATAAGCATACAAACGTGTTCCAGAAGCTTTATGCTGTCCGCACCCTTATAGCGGTCATCACTGTCCGGGAAAAATACCCCGATATCCCCCAGCGCAGCCGCACCGAGGAGAGAATCCATTATGGCGTGAACAAGAACGTCTGCATCGGAGTGTCCGGCAAGCCCCTTTCCGAAGGGTATCTCAACTCCGCCAAGAATCAGCTTTCTTCCCGAAACCAGCCTGTGAACGTCATATCCGTGTCCTACTCTGAAATTCATCCTATCACCTCTTTCAGTTACCACTTTACTGATGTTATGGAAAATTATAGAAGATAACTGTGAACTGGATATGAATACCAGCACAAAAAACTGTGTCATTTAAAAAGGAGCAGTCGCACTAAGCAATTTCTCTTGTGCGACCGCTCCCCTTTTTTATTCTGCTCTCGCTATATCAAAGCCGTATTTTCCCTCATTATATACGCAATTGATGGTATCTCCGCTGCGGATCGTACCCTCCAGCATTTTTTCTGAGATAAGATCCTCGATATTGGTCTGGATAGCCCTTTTGAGGGGACGGGCGCCGTATACGTCATCAAAGCCTGCGTCTGCAACAGCGCTTACAGCCGTTTCATCAAACTGTGCATTCACTCCCAGTTCCTTAAGACGGATTGCAAGATCCTTCAGGAGGTTTTCAGCAATAGCCTCAATATTTTCCTTTGTGAGCTTATTGAAAACGATAATATCATCCACCCTGTTGAGAAATTCCGGCTTGAAAAGCTTTTTCAGCTCGCCCATGACTGCCTTTTTGGCGTCGCCCTCGCCGCTGTCCTCATTTCCTCCGAAGAAGCCCAGGCTGGTTTTCTTTTCGGTTATGAGCCTTGCGCCCACATTTGAGGTCATTATAATGATCGTATTCCTGAAATTCACATGCCTGCCCTGGGAATCTGTCAGTCTGCCCTCATCCAGTATCTGGAGGAGCATATTGAAAACATCAGGGTGAGCCTTTTCGATCTCGTCAAAGAGCACTACAGAATATGGTCTTCTTCTAACTCTTTCTGTCAGCTGTCCGCCCTCGTCATAGCCCACATATCCGGGAGGAGAACCGATCAGCTTGCTGACCGTATGCTTTTCCATAAACTCTGACATATCAAAGCGTATCACCGCATTTTCATCCCCGAACATCGCTGCGGCAAGAGCCTTGCAAAGCTCGGTCTTTCCTACGCCTGTGGGACCCAGGAATATAAAGGAGCCTACCGGTCTTTTTGGATCCTTCAGTCCCACTCTGCCCCGGCGGATAGCCTTTGCAACAGCCGTAACGGCTTCATCCTGACCGATTATCCTTTCGTGGAGGATATCCTCCAGCCTGAGAAGCCGCTGGCTTTCCTCTTCGGTCAGCTGTACCACCGGAACTCCTGTCCAGCTTGATACGATCTCTGCAATATCCTCGGCAGTGACCTCACCGTCTCTGCGCTCGTTCTTTTCCTCCCATTCCTTTTTCTTTGCTTCCAGCTCTGTTTTCAGCTCTTTCTGCTCGTCTCTGACCCTTGCTGCTCTCTCAAAATCCTGGGTATTGACAGCCTCTGCCTTTTCCTGTTCCAGCTCCTTTATCCTGTTTTCCATAGACTGGAGATCATCCGGAGCCGTATAGGATCTGAGTCTTACCCTTGAAGCTGCTTCATCCACAAGGTCGATGGCCTTATCCGGAAGAAAACGGTCTGCGATATACCTTGAGGAAAGCTTTACTGCGGCGTCAATAGCCTCATCCGTTATCCTCACCTTGTGATGAGCCTCATATTTGTCCCGGATGCCCCGGAGTATTTCCACAGCATCCTTTTCGCTGGGCTCTCCTACCTGTACCGGCTGGAAGCGTCTCTCAAGAGCAGGATCCTTTTCTATATACTTTCTGTATTCGTTTATAGTAGTTGCTCCGATCACCCGGAAATCTCCTCTTGCGAGTGAGGGCTTCAGGATATTGGCTGCATCCGCCGAGCCCTCGGCAGAGCCTGATCCGATTATCGTGTGTATCTCATCAATAAAGAGAATGATATTTCCGGCCTTTTTGACCTCATCTACAGCAGCCGTGATTCTGTCCTCGAAATCGCCCCTGTATTTTGTTCCGGCCACCATACCTGTGAGATCCAGTGTTATGATCCTTTTATCCTTAAGGGGCTCAGGAACATCTCCGGAAACAATCCTGAGAGCAAGACCCTCTGCAATAGCAGTCTTTCCTACGCCCGGCTCGCCTATGAGACAGGGATTATTCTTTGTCCGGCGGGAAAGTATCTGGATAACTCTCTCGATCTCCTCCTGTCTGCCGATAACAGGATCGATATTCCCCTTTTCAGCCTCCTTGGTAAGGTCTCTGCCATACTTTTCCAGGGTCGATGTTTTTTCTCCGGGCTTTCCGGCTCTGCCTGCCTGTTCCTGAGCTTCCCCTGTCTGTCCTCCGAAAAGCTCCTTTATCGAGGCTATTATCTCCTCCTGGCGTACTCCCGTTTCAGACAGAAAATGATTTGCATAACTGCCGCTGTCTGAAAGAAGCGCTATCAACAGATGCTCTGTACCCACATAGCTGCTGGAGCTCTCCGCTGCATTCCTTACAGCAAGCTGCAGAAGTCTCTTTGTCCTCGGGGTAAATTCCTCCGGTGTGAGGGATGTGGGAGACCCTTCGCCGATTTCCTCTGCGATAAGTCTGCGGATCTTTTCCTCGTCAGCCCCGGCTCCTGTTAGTATATCACTGGCAGCGCTTCCCTTTTCCCGGATAAGTCCCAGAAGGATGTGCTCGCTGCCTACATAGCTGTGTCCCATTTCTCCTGCGATATCTATTGCATAATTGATGGCGCTGTTTGCCTTTTCAGTAAAACCGTTGAATTTAAACATAATCCTTCCTCCTCATTTTTTCATTTGCTGTTCTGACTATTAGTTTTCCAGTCTCCTGCTTGCCGGCACCTGCTTTCTCGAAAGCGCTGTTCTCACCAGCTCCGCCCTGATCTGATCCCTCTCCTGGGGAGAAAGCTTCTTTCCGATATTTTTCATAAGAGTCGCCGGCTGTACCTGTATCATCAGGTGATTAATCGTGTCGAAATCTATATTCTCGAATATGCCTATCTCTACTCCGAAGCGAAGATATGACAGGTGCTTGAGACATTCGTCATTGCTGAGAAGCTTTGCATATTGCAGTATACCGAAGGAACGGTAGATATTGTCAAGCACAGTGATATTCTTCGCCATTGCCTCTCTCGCGCTTCTCTCCTGGGAAATAAGCTGCATTGCGATATCCCTGAGGTTGCCGATGGCCTCCTTCTCCGAGATACCCAGGGTCACCTGATTGGAAAGCTGATATACAGACCCTCTGGGCTCTGTTCCCTCGCCGTAAATGCCCCTTATCACCAGTCCCAGCTTTGCCAGCGAGGCTGTTATCTTTCCCATCGCTCCGCTCTCCCTGAGTGCCGGAAGATGAAGCATCAGCGAGGCTCTCATTCCTGTGCCGATATTTGTTGGGCACTGGGTGAGATATCCTAACTTGTCGCTGAATGCAAAATTAAGCTGCTCGTCAAAAAGAGTATCTATCTTATCCGCAAGATCATACGCCCCCTCAAGGTCAAGATTCGGACGTATCACCTGGATGCGGATATGATCCTCCTCATTTATCATAATACTGACGGATTCGTCATCCAGTATCAGAAGTCCTCTTCCCTGTCTGTCGGAAATGAATTCCGGGCTGACCAGGTGTCTCTCCACAAGGGATACTGCTTCCTCCTGTGTCAGCTCTGACATCTGGATGTACCTGAATCTCTCGGATATTGCGCTGTGTCCGCCGAGAGCCGCTTCCTTGACGATGGCTGCAACCCGGCATTTCTTTTCATCACTGAGTCTGCAGGGGAAGGGATAATCCCGGAGATTTCTTGCAAATCTTATCCTCGTGCTGATGACAACATCACTGATATCTCCCTGCTTCTTGATCTTATCACTCATTTCTGATCCCTCCTTGCATTTTCACCGGAAGCTGTATTCTTCATACCCTCTTCAAGCTCCTTTATCCTGTCCCTGAGGGTCGCGGCCTTTTCAAATTCCTGAGCCTTTATAGCCTGCTCAAGCTCCTCACGGCATTTGTTTATCTCGTTTCTTATCCTTACTCCGGTGCCTGCAGAACCGGCAAGCTTTCCTGTGTGACTTGTCCTGCCGTGTATCCTTCTCAGCGAGGGCAGCAGCTCCTCGTAAAACTCCTCATAGCATTTCGCACAGCCTACCTTGCCGCTTTTTGCTATATCCTCAAAGCTGCTTCCGCAGAAGCTGCATCTTCTGGAAGCCCTTCCGCTTCCCAGAGTGTCCATAAAGCTGCCGAAGAATTTATCAATATCCAGCCCGAAATCCCCCAGGAAAGAACCGTATCCGTGCTTTGACGCACATTCCGGGCAGAGATAATACTCTCTCAGCTCTCCGTTTACTATAGTTTTGATGTGAGTGGTCGCCTGTCTTTTTTCGCAAGCCTGACATAACATAAGATCATCCTCCTTTATTTCATCATAATGTGTGTTATCAACATATTTTTCAGTACCGCGGCTCTCAGCCTGTCTCTCACGCTCTGATCTACGCAGGCGTAGGCCTTGTCTGATACCGCAGCGCTCATCAGGTTGTATTCGTATTCCTCTATCATCTGCTGTCTTGCAAGGGTGAGAAGTATGTGACCTGCCGTGGTCTCCGACAAGCTGTCTCCGATGGAGCTGACAATGTGCATCATTGCCTCCCTCCTGTCTGTGGTCACCCTTGTTATACGGATATATCCTCCTCCTCCTCTCCTGCTCTCTACAATATACCCTTGTTCCGGAGTGAAACGTGACGTAATTACGTAGTTAATCTGACTGGGAACACAGCCCAGAAGTCCTGCAAGCTCGTTCCGCTGTATCTCCGCATTTCCTCCCGTTTCATCCAGCATCCGGATTATATACTGCGCCACAAGGTCACTCATCTTCATTTTCTTCACTTCCTTTGCAGTCAGTCTGTTCTGACTTTGACTTTCTTTGACCTTATGTCTATAGTATATATTCAAGGTCAGCAAAAGTCAAAGTCAAAAAAGGTCAAATATCAATACTTACCCGGCACCATCTCTTTATTTCTCGTTATTTCTTAAATATACTCTTTATTTCAGGTTTTTAATTATATTTTTCGGGGCGTTTTTTGCTGTTTGTCTATAGGTTGTTTAAAACTGAAAGTAAAGAATAAAGAATAATTGTGGTTGTCACTGTCGCTCCTGTTATAGTAAGCTTATGAGTGACAGATACTGAATACAAAAGCAGGCGCTCAGCGCCGAGGGAGTGGAATACCGGAAGTCGAAGTAAACCAGCCGCAAGAAGCAGCCTGTGAGGGCTGCGGCGGCGGAGGGTGGGAGTATTGTCTGGGGCAGTGTGCGCCGGATGCCGCGCTACGAAAGTATATGTACGCACGACCGAGCGAATGGAATGAGCGATACCGCGAACACAGGTGCAGCGTCGACGCTGCTAAAATAATTTTGGGAGAAACAGGCGCTCGCTGTCAGAGGATTGAAAAGCAAGAAGTCGAAGTAAACCAGCCGCAAGAAGCAGCCTGTGAGGGCTGCGGCGGCGGAGGGTGGGAGTATTGTCTGGGGCAGTGTGCGCCGGATGCCGCGCTACGAAAGTATATGTACGCACGACCGAGCGAATGGAATGAGCGATACCGCGAACACAGGTGCAGCGTCGACGCTGCTAAAATAATTTTGGGAGAAACAGGCGCTCGCTGTCAGAGGATTGAAAAGCAAGAAGTCAAAGTAAACCAGCCGCAAGAAGCAGCCTGTGAGGGCTGCGGCGGCGGAGGGTGGGAGTATTGTCTGGGGCAGTGTGCGCCGGATGCCGCGCTACGAAAGTATATGTACGCACGACCGAGCGAATGGAATGAGCGATTACGCGAACACGGGTGCAGCGTCGACGCTGCCGAATTGCTCAGTGCGAGCACGCACACGCTGCATAGGATTGACTTTGTTGGAGATGGGTAGTATTATTGTAAACATGAAACAGCTCAGGTTTTCCGGTACTGAAAAAGCTGTAAAGACGTGAACCTGGAATTCAAGCCGGACGGAGAGGAGTGAATTATGTGGAAATACTGAAATATATCCTGGAGGGGATCGGTGCGGTAGGAATTATCGGCGCATTTATCATCCCTGATTTTATCGCAGGAGTGACCAAGGCTATGCGTATGGGCAGAGAAAACTATCCAAAGGAAAAGAAGCTCAAAAAGATGAAGTGGTTTCTGATATTTATCCTTCCGGGCATTGCGGCAGTTGTGGCGGATTATTTCATATTTTACAGATAATACTATAAACAGAAAAACCGACCGTTCAGACTGAACTGAAACGGCCGGTTTTATTTTATTTATCAGACGCTGAAGAGCATTGTGCCATATGAGGGATAAGGCCATGCCTTTGATGACATATTTGCCTCCATCTCGTCAGCTACAGCCCGGAGCTCCTGCATTGCAGAGAGAACATATTCCTTGAAATACATCGCATTCTTTGCAACATCTGTGACTTCCTTCGCGCCAACAACAGCCTTGTCCAGAGCATCAATTTTCTTGACAAAGCAATTGAGGAGGTTGGTGAGCTTTTTGAGAAGCTCTGTCTGAGCTGCCGGAATGATCTCCGGATCAATATCCTTGATAAGACCTGCAGTCTTTGCCAGCTCTCCGATATAATCGGATACAGCCGGAAGAATGTCCTTTTTAGCCATATCAAGGGCTGTGAGGGCTTCAATATTGATGATCTTTGAATATTTTTCAAGAAGGACATCACATCTTGAACGCAGCTCAACCTCTGTGAGGACATTGTGCTTTGTGAAAAGTGTGATATTCTTCTGGCTTGTATAAAGAGGAAGAGCGTCCGGGAGAGAACGGAGATTGAGAAGTCCCCTTCTCTCTGCTTCCTTGACCCATTCTTCGGAATAGTTGTTGCCGTTGAAGATTATCTTCTTGTGCTCGTTTACTGTTTTCTTGACAAGAGCTTCGGCAGCCGCCTTTATATCTCCGGCTTTTTCCAGCTGATCTGCGAAATCACCTAAAACATCAGCTACCATGGTATTTATAATAAAGTTTGCACAGGCGATGTTTTCTGCTGAGCCTACGCTTCTGAATTCAAATTTGTTTCCGGTAAAGGCAAAGGGTGAGGTACGGTTTCTGTCGGAGGTATCCTTTGTGAAATTGGGCAGAACATCTGCACTGGTTTTCATTATGGGCTTGCCGTCAACGTGATATTCCTCACCGCTGAGGACAGTTCTGAGGACCTCTGTAAGATCGTCGCCGAGATACATGGACATAATAGCCGGAGGTGCCTCGTTTGCACCCAGTCTGTGGTCGTTTCCTGCGCTGGCAACAGAGATCCTGAGAAGATCCTGGTTTTCGTCCACAGCCCTAATTACCGCTGCCAGGAATACCAGGAACTGCAGGTTCTCTCTGGGATTCTTGCTGGGATCAAGAAGATTCTTGCCGGTGTTTGTGGACATTGACCAGTTGTTGTGCTTTCCTGAGCCGTTTACGCCGGCAAAGGGCTTTTCATGGAGCAGGCACACAAGACCGTGCTTTTCAGCCACCTTTTTCATAATCTCCATTGTGAGCTGGTTGTGGTCTGTCGCTATATTTGTAGTATCAAAAATGGGAGCAAGCTCGTGCTGAGCAGGAGCGACCTCGTTGTGCTTTGTCTTTGCAAGAATACCGTATTTCCAGAGCTCGTTGTCCAGATCCTTCATAAATGCTGAAACTCTTGGCTTTATGGAACCGAAATAATGATCGTCAAGCTCCTGACCCTTAGGAGGTCTTGCACCGAAAAGAGTTCTTCCGCAGTAGATAAGATCCTTGCGCTTCTCGTATACCTTTTTGTCAACAAGGAAGTATTCCTGCTCAGGGCCTACTGTGGTGGAAACATGGGTGGTCTCCTTGTCGCCGAAAACTCTCAGGATACGGAGAGCCTGGGTATTGATGCACTCCATTGAACGGAGAAGGGGAGTTTTCTTGTCGAGAGCCTCGCCGGTATAGGAGCAGAAGGCTGTGGGAATACAGAGAGAGCCGTCCTTGATAAAAGCATAGGATGTGGGATCCCAGGCTGTGTAGCCTCTTGCCTCAAATGTAGCTCTGATACCGCCTGAGGGGAAACTGGAAGCGTCAGGCTCGCCCTTGATGAGCTCTTTACCTGAAAACTCCATAATGACCTTACCGTCGTGGGTCGGGGAAATAAAGCTGTCGTGCTTTTCAGCAGTAATGCCTGTCATGGGCTGGAACCAGTGAGTGTAGTGAGTTGCGCCGTTTTCAATAGCCCACTCCTTCATAGAATGTGCAACGATATTTGCGATGTTGATATCCAGCGGTTTGCCGTCCTCAATAGTTTTTTTGAGTTCCTTGTATGTTCCCTTGGGAAGATACTTTTTCATAGCCTCGTCGTTAAAAACCTTTGTTCCGAACAGTTCTGGTACATTAACCATAAATAACTCTCCATTTCTGAAAAATATGTTTCAAAATAAAAATGGCGCTGCAGATCCTTCCGGGGATCCACAGCGCCATTGCTGTCTGATAAATGAATTATAGCCTACAAAGAGGTTTTTTGTCAACAGGATTTTCCGTGATTTGTGATTTTCGGCATTTTTACTTATTTTTTTATCGAAAGCCCGGAATTTATCGCAGAAAAAGTCGGTTGAAAGGAATGGCAGTTATGATGACCGGCAGCTTTGTGGGGGTGGTGCGTGGCTGGGTTGTTTTTTCCGAGCCGCAGGTTTTGTGCGGTGCGTGCCGGAGGCACGGAGCCAAAGAGGTGAACCAAGGTTCCCCCCGGAAGAAATGAATACTGAAGAATGAATAATGAATAATTGTGGTTGTCGCTTCGCTCCATTTATGGTAAGAATCTGCGTGACTGGTTTGTTTTTTCTGAGCCGGCAGTCTATGCAGGCGTGCTTCGCACGGAGCCA
>CAMVQZ010000048.1 GCA_947169745.1 uncultured Clostridia bacterium | reverse complement strand
GCGGTACGGGAGCACCGGGAGCCTGAGGCGGCACAGGAGCGCCGGGAGCCTGAGGAGCAGCAGGAGGTACCGGAGCAGCAGGAGCTGCAGGAGCCTGAGGAGCTGCAGGAGCCTGAGGAGCTGCAGGAGCAGCGGGAACAGGTTCGTTTTTACCCCCGCAGAAGGGACAGAATTTAGCGCCGGCTTTTATTTCTTTTCCGCAGTTTTTGCAGATCTCTGTGCCGTTAGCATCAGGAGCCGGAGCAGCAGGAGCATCTTCCTCGACTTTTGTACCGCAGCCGGGGCAGAACTTTGCGCCGTCTTTTAACATCATAGCGCACTTTTTACATCTCATTTTACAATCCTCCATTCGGTTTTATTGTTTTCCCGGTATAAATAAAACCGGAAAAACTACGAGGACATACAAGTCCACTGTCTAAATTATAATGTCAAATACTGGTTTAGTCAAGTGAATATTTTCGTTTTGCACATTTTTTCCACTTGTATCCGGCTTTTTCGGTGTTTTCTGTCATATTGCTCTCTGAAGTGAGATATTTTTATTTGAGCGGTGAAAAATTATGAGGTGTTGTTATGGGGTCAGTCTGTCCGTGTCTGGTTTGTTTTTTCTGAGCCGACAGTCTCTGCAGGCGCGAACCAAGGTTCCCCCTTGTGGAAATCTCTCCTCCTTTTCTTTGTACCGAAGCTGCTTACGGCTGACGTAAGAGCGTATGGACTTCTTGTCTTGTGAAGGGATGCAGAGGAACATATGCAGTCCATGTTTTCGTATAAGCCTGAAGTATCATTAATTACTGACTGTACATAACCAACCGGAATAGCCATACAGACTCACCCGACCGCAAAGCAGGGGTTAAAGGAGGGGGATATTCAAGGGGGGGCAAACCCTGCACAAGGCTGTCGGTACATCAGAACAAACCAGGCACACAAGATCTTACTACAAATGGAGCGCAGCGACAGCCAATTATTCATTTCTCCCGTTCCCAAGCTCTTTCAGCTCTCCGAAGGTGTAGCCCTCTTCCTCCCATCTGGTGAGAAGCCTGTCGAGAATGAGACTGTTTGTCTTTGAGGTGCTGTGAAGAAGGATAACAGCTCCGTTGTGGGTTCTTTCCATCAGCTTGTTGATGGCAGCATCCTCATCCGGCTGATCGTTATTATCCCAGTCGGCATAAGCAAGGCTCCAGAAGATGGTTTTATAGCCGTTTTTTTCTGCGGCTTCAAGATTTCCGGTACTGAATTTTCCCTGGGGCGGGCGATAAAGTCTGTCCGGTTTTTTTCCGGTTACCTCTTCAAAGGCGTCCTCCAGCTCACAAAGCTCTTTGCGGAAGGCTTCCGGATCGCTTATGGCTGACATATCAGGATGGCTGTAGGTGTGATTTCCCACAGTATGCCCATCTTTTATCATCTGCCGTACAAGCTCCGGTTCCGTTCTGATATAGTTTCCTACAAGAAAAAATGTCGCTTTTACACCGTGATCCTTAAGCGTCTTGAGAATAGCCGGTGTAAAGCCGTTTTCGTAACCTGCGTCAAAGGTCAGATATAGCTGTTTTTTATTTGTGTCGCCCACATAGAAAGCATTGTATTTTTTTAACTCCTCTGCCGGCAGATTTCCCTTGGGGGTGCCGCCTTCAGGGGGAAAGCTCAGTCCCCAGCTGACTGATGATGATGCAGGTACACTCAGCGCATATCTTATCCCGCTTCCGGAAACTATGACAGCGGCGAACAGGATCACCGCCGAAAGCACTGCCGCAATGCTTTTTTTATTGAATATCAGATACATTTTCTCGCCTCCTGTGATGGTTCAGTAATATATATGCACCTCCGGGGAATAATAACACAGCGCTCTCAGCCAGGGAAAAATGCGGCTTTTCCGGGATGAAATGAGGCGTCAGGTGATATTTTTGCCAATATTTTTTGTAAATGGAAACTTTGTGTTGTTATCCTACCGAAAATGTCACAGACTGATTGACAAAGCCTGTAATAAAAATTATAATTAAATGGATACTGTGACAATTATTATGTATAGGAATATGATAATATGACTGTTTCATTGTGCATTGTGGCATATAACGAGCATTCGGCGCTTCCCTCGCTTTTTGAGGATATACTCAGTCAGACCTATGATCCGGGTCTTGTGGAGCTGGTCTTTGCGGACAGCGCCTCTACCGATGATACGAGGGAGCTTTTTGCCGGATTCCGGGAAAAATACAGGGAGCGGTATCTGGATATCCTCCTGGTGGATAATCCCCGGAAAAAGCAGGCGGCAGGCTGGAATGAAGCCATCAGAGCCAGCAGCGGAGACATTATCATCCGGCTGGACGCCCACGCCAGTATACCGGCGGATTTTATCGAAAAAAATGTCAGGCTGATCGAAAGCGGAGAATATGTATGCGGCGGAGCAAGACCAAATAATATCGAGTCTCCTACTCCGTACAGGGAGATGCTTCTTCTGGCGGAAAGCTCTATGTTCGGCAGCTCCTTTGCCGGATACAGGAGAGAGGGAGAGGGAAAAAAATATGTTTCCTCTCTTTTTCACGGCGCATACAGGCGTGAGGTCTTTGCCCGGGCAGGAGGCTTTGATGTTTCCCTGGGAAGGACAGAGGATAATGAGCTCCACTACAGGATAAGACAAAACGGCTTCAGGATATGCCAGAGCAGCGATATAATTTCATATCAGAATATAAGACCTACGCTGAGAAAAATGCTTTCTCAGAAATTCGGAAACGGCCTGTGGATCGGGCTGACCCTTGGGAAATGCCCCGGCTGCCTTTCTGTGTTCCATTTTGTGCCGTTTTGTTTTGTAACGGCGCTGGCAGCTTCCCTTGTCTGTGCCGCTGTTTCCGCAGCGACTGCATCCTTCTGGCTGCTGATGCCCCTTCTGATCGTGGGAGGCGCTTATATAGCAGCGGATCTGCTGATGTCTGCGGCGGCATTTATCAGCGCCGAAAAGAAAAATGCTTTTATGCTGCTTCTGCCGTTTATTTTTCCGCTGCTCCATATTGTTTACGGCGCAGGTACAGTGACAGGGCTTGTCCGGCTTCCCTTCTGGAAAAGAAGCCTGGACGGTTCGGAAATAAGAGAAATCGGAGAAGTGGCAAAGGCTGCAGGAGAAAAGATGAAAAATAAAAATGTCTGAATGGAGATAAGCTTATGAATAATGCAGTTATGTACAAAAGAAAAAGCAAGGCTCGCAGGATATATGAAAAGGTGAGAGAAGCCGCTGTGCAGATACCAAAGGAACACAGGGGTTTCGGAAAGCAGACCTTTATGCTGGCAAAGGAAGATCTGATCAAAACCTATAAGGGCGCTCTCATCGGTCCTGTCTGGGCGATAATGAAGCCCCTCTTCCAGCTTTTTGTTTACTGGTTCGCATTTACTATCGGACTGAACCAGGGAGGAAGAAGGGAACAGGGCGTACTGTTTTTTACCTTCCTTATGGTGGGCTTTATTCCATGGTTCTTTATGAGCGAAATGATCTCAAGAGGCTCAAAGTCTATAGCAGATAACAGACAATTCGTCAATAAAGTATCCTTCCCTGTATCTGTCATTATGACATATACTTCTCTCTCGAAATTCTATGTTCATATTCTGCTGTTCTCTCTTGGCTATGTATTTCTGACGATCTCAGGCTATTATCCGAATATCTATAATCTGCAGCTTCTGATAATAGCTCCGATGATGTTCTTTTTCTTCCTTGCGCTTTTGTGGTCGATAGCTCCCATGAGCGCCTTCAGCAAGGACTTCTCCAATTTTATCAATACCATTATGTCAGGTCTTTTCTGGCTTTCCGGTGTTACCTACGATTCATATCAGGTAGGCAGCGACTGGATCCGCTATGTGCTTCTCTTCAACCCCATAACATATTTTTCAAACGCCTACAGAAAGGCTCTGATAACCAATTGCTGGCTCTGGGAGGCTCCCGTCTATAAGGTTCACGAGGGTCACGTGCCCCAGCCAATGCATCCTCTCTGGGAAAACGGATTTTTCCTCATCGAGTTTGCTGTAGTGATAATCATCGGCGCATATAACTATAACCGCCTGAGAAAGGAGCTGCCCGACGTCCTCTGATGCGGGCATGAGCTTAATATGCATGAGACCTTTTTTCAGAAGCTTCAGAGAGTAAAGCTCCGGGATATCGGACATATCTTCCTGTTTATGCTGGCATTTCCTGTTTCACTGATATACCGCCTTTTCAGGCGTGATCTCTGGCTCATATGCGATAATGAAATGGAGGCCAGGGATAACGGGTACCGGCTTTTTCAGTACATATGTGAAAATCATCCGGAGACAGACGCCGTCTATGCAATCAGCAGGCGTTCCCCGGACAGGGAAAGAGTCTGCTCTATCGGAAAGACCGTGGGATACGGCAGCTTCCGGCACTGGATACTCTATCTCAGCGCAAGATATAATATCAGCTCCCAGAAGGGCGGAAAGCCTAATGCGGCTGTATGCTATTTTCTGGAGGTAAACCGGATACTCCGGAACAGGAGAATATTCCTCCAGCACGGAGTTATCCATAACGACAATGAATTTCTTCATTATTCAGAAACTATGATGAAGATGTTCGTTGTAAGTACTCAGAAGGAATATGAATTTGTCTGCGAAAAATTCGGATATCCCCAGGGGGCTGTTAAAAAACTGGGGCTATGCCGTTTTGACTATCTTCACGACGCAGATGTAAAACCCCGGCAGATACTCCTGATGCCTACCTGGAGGAGCTGGATCGCAACACCTACCTCCGCATCCTATGATATAGAGGATGTCTCAAGCTTTACAAATACGGAATACTATAAGGCGTGGAGCAGCTTCCTGTCAAGCCCGGAGCTTCACAGGATACTTGAAGAAAATAATATGGATATGGTTTTTTATCCCCACAGGGATATGCAGTCATATCTGGGGTATTTTGATATAAGCTGTCCCCGGATAAGAACGGCAAGCTGGCCGTCATCGGATGTGCAGCAGCTCCTTAAGGAATCGGCATATCTGATAACGGATTATTCCAGCATCGCAATGGATTTCGCATATATGAGAAAGCCGATGATGTATTATCAGTTTGACTATGATGATTTCAGGAAGGGTCAGTATAAAGAAGGCTATTTCAGCTATGAGAGGGACGGCTTCGGCCCTGTTGTCCACAGCGAGGAGGAAGCTTTTTCACTTCTTGAGGAAATGATAAAAAACCGCTTTGAAGATGTTTCCCCCTATAAGGAAAGAAAAGCAGATTTCTTTGACCTGTATGATGATAAAAACTGCGAAAGAAATTATAACGCCATAAAGGAGCTATGATATGGGAGAAAAAGATCAGGAGCTTTCTTCCCCCGGAGTGGATTTTGTTATTACCTGGGTGGACGGAAACGATAAAAACTGGCTTTCGGAAAAAAGAAAATACTCCCCTGAGACAAAAAGAGGCGCGGAAAACGTTCGTTTCAGGGATTGGGATAACCTGAGATACTGGTTCCGGGGCGTGGAAAAATTCGCTCCCTGGGTCAGGAAAATACATTTCGTGACATGGGGACATCTCCCACCATGGCTGAATACAGAGCACCCGAAGCTGAATATTGTCAGACACAGTGACTTTATCCCGGAGAAATATCTCCCGACCTTCAATTCCCACACAATCGAGCTGAATATGCACCGGATACCCGGTCTTTCAAAAAGCTTTGTGTATTTCAATGACGATATGTTCATCACCTCTCCCACAAAGGAAAGGGACTTTTTTATAGATAAAAGACCATGCGATACATATGGTCTGAATTGCCTTTACTTTATAAATGACAGTATAGCCCATATCAACGGATGCAATGTGGAGCAGATAAATATGAACTTCAAAAGCGTTAAGTCAGTTATGAAGGGCAATAAAGGAAAATGGTACAGCCATAAAAACGGGCTGCGGAATAATATAAAGACATTTATGCTCAGCTCCTGGAACTGGTTTCCGGGATTTCACTATGACCACCTTCCCACAAGCTATGACAGGGAAATTTTTGAAGAGGTGTGGGATAAATGCTATGATGCACTGGACAGAACGTGCAGCTGCAGGTTCCGGCAGGATCTCAATGTCAGCCCCTGGCTGATGAAATACTGGCAGCTGTGCAAGGGTCTCAGCATACCGAGAAAACAGCCCGGTCAGGCATACCACATAACAGATGAAAACTTCAGCGCTTTGTGTACCGATATCAGGTCAGGCAGACATAAGCTGATATGCGTCAATGATACTGCCGCTACGACAGGTTTTGATGAAAAGTGCAGGGCGGTAAGGGAGAGCTTTGAGAGTATTCTTCCGGAGAAGTCGGGGTTTGAGAAAAACTGAAGATTATGGTTGAAGCAGAAATAGAGAATAGAAATAGTGAATAGTTGTGGTTGTCGCTGCGCTCCTTTTTATAGTAAGCTTTTGCGCGTCTGGCTCGTTTTTCTGAGCCTGCACAAGGCTATCGGTACGTCAGAACAAACCAGACACAAACAAACTATCCCGACAACAATACCTCATTATCTATCGCCGCGGCACGAAAGTATATGTACACACGACCGAGCGAAGAAATGAGCGATAACGCGAATCGCTCAGTGCGAGTACGCACCGTTACGCTGGAGGTTGACAGGGTTTGTGAGTTATGTTATAATTTTATTTGTAAAAAGCGGTGAAATTATGGATAATATGGACAAAATTGATTTTGTGATGATATGGGTTGATGGAAATGACCCGGAATGGCAGAAGGAAAAGAATAAATACGATTCTTCCACTGAGAAGGGAGATAATACTATCGTCAGATACAGAAGCTGGGATAACCTCCAGTACTGGTTCAGGGGGATAGAGAAATTTGCTCCGTGGGTCAATAAGGTGCATTTTGTCACCTGGGGACATCTTCCTCCGTGGCTGAATAAGGATCATCCGAAGCTGAATATAGTAAATCACCGGGATTATATACCGGAGAAATACCTGCCCACCTTTAATGCGAATACGATTGAACTGAATCTTCACCGCATAGAGGGTCTGGCGGAGCAGTTTGTGTATTTCAATGATGATATGTTCATAACGGATCATGTAAAGCCCAGGGATTTCTTCCGGAACGGCAGGCCGATGGATACATATTCAATGGATTGTATTTTCTTTGCAAAGAAAAGCGCCGGATTTTTCAACGGCAATGATATAGAGCTTATCAATACACATTTTAATAAAAATGAATGTATGAAAAAGCATTTTACAAAATGGTATAGTCCGAAAAACGGCTTCAAGAGGATCCTCAAGACAACTGCACTGAATATCTGGCCGTGGTTTCCGGGGATGTATTATAACCACCTTCCCAGTAATTTCCTGAAAAGCACCTTCAATAAGGTATGGGATATCGAGGGAGAGGTGCTGGATCAGACCTGCGCCGATAAATTCAGGACAAAATCAAATTGTAATCAGTGGCTGATGAAATTCTGGCAGCTGGCGGAGGGAACGCCGATCCCCAGAGGGGTGGGCATAGGACACTGCTTCCATATCAAGGATAATATATGGAAGGACGCATTGAAGGCAATATCTACCGGAAAGTATAAGCTTATCTGTGTGAATGATACTGTTCACACAAAGGATTTCGAGCTGCAGAAGCAGCAGGTAATAGATTCATTTGAAAAGCTTCTTCCGGAAAAGTCAGCTTTTGAGCTTTAATCAGACAGGTGATATAATGAGTAAAGAATTCAGGATCTCGGTGATAATACCGGTCATAAGGAATGAAAAATATCTGGAGGCTTCTGTAGGAAGCATTACAGGGCAGACAATAGATTTTGAAAAGAATATCCAGCTTATTTTTGTAGACGGAGAAGCCGGAAAAAATGAGAAGCTTTGCCGGGAATTTCAGAAGAAATATCCGGATAATATCGAGTATATAAATGCCGGAAAGACAGGCGTGGCTGCGCTGCGTAATATCGGTATGGAAAAAGCAAAGGGTAAATATATAAATTTCTTCCGCTGTGAGGACAAATGGAATAATGGGGCTTTTTCAAAGCTTTGTGATCTCCTTGAAAAAGAGGGAGAAGCTACTGATGCAGCAGCGGCAAGGAGAAAGAATTTTGACGGCGCAGGGGGATATCATTCCCTGGATTATAAGTTTGCCGAAACTGCTGTGATAGATCTTGAAAAGAAATTTGATTTTGTCCAGACAGATGTTTCCAGCCTTCTTATCAGGGCTGAAGCCGCAAGAAAGCTTCGTTTTTGTGAGGAGCTGCCTGACGGGGGAGACGGAAGATATATCGCAGAGCTGCTTTCTGAAAAGTGCACCCTTGCTGTGTGCCGGGAGGCTGAATATGAGCTTAGGGCAAGAACAGATAACGGCCCTGAAAAACAGGGAGTTTCCGATAGCTATTATTATGATGTTCCCCGTCTTTATCATAAGGCGGTATTTGAAATGTCAAGGGAGCGCTCCGGAGAGATAAAGAAGTTCATACAATATATGGTAATGTATGACCTGGCTTGGAGGATAAAGAAGCCTGTTTTCAAGCTTCTCGATGAGGAAAAGCACCAGCGCTACAGCAAGCTTGTCAATGAGATAATAGCTGAGATAGACGACGATGTTATCTACAGGCAGAGATGCATCTATATGAATATGAAAATGTACTGCCTGTCCCTTAAATATGGTCACGATGTCAGAAAGGATCTTACCAGTGATAACGGAAAGATTATGTATAAGAACTTTATGACTATCGACCTGAATGAGGCAAGAACACTTCTTATCTGGGACTATGTGGAACTGAGGGGCAATATTCTCCGCCTTGAGGGTAAGGATAACTGCTGGATGAGAGGCGATGATTTCAATTATTACGCTAAAGTGGGGGGAGAGATATATTATCCTTCCTATTCCTACTGCTCAAAATTTGACCTGGTGACTATGAACGGCTCTGTCAACAGGGGCAGAGCAGTGGTCTTTGAATTGCACCTGAATACGGAAAAGGAAGTAAAGATAAGCTTCTTCTACCGCTTCAAGGATAAAACCAGCGAGATATATACATCTCTGGGAAAGTTTTCTCACCTTCCCAAGGTTGAGGGCGGATATTATGCAAAGGGAAAGATCATAATACGCCAGAGTGAAAAGGGACTTCTTTCCAGCCCGAATACGCCGGAGCTTCATAAGGAACTGGAGAATAATTTCAGAAAGTATCTCTCAAAGGCCGGCAGAGAGGATATTATCGAGCTGAGAGAAAAATATTTCGAGCTTTCCGAGAATAAAAAGAAGGAGCTGTGGATGATATCCGACCGCACCTATGTTGCCGGAGATAACGGCGAGCACTTTTTCAGATATATGAGCAAAAGACACCGCTCAAAGATAAACACTGTATTCAATATAAATGAGGACTGCGATGACTATGCAAGGATGAAGAAAATCGGCAGGGTCGTACCGTATGATTCGGAAGAATATAAGATGAATTTTCTTCTGACCGATAAGCTGATCTCATCTACTGCTTCCGATTATCTTTTCAATCCCTTCGGAGACGACAAGAAATATCTGGTGGATCTTATTCACTGGGATTTCATCTTCCTGCAGCACGGAATTACTAAGGATGATCTGTCCTCGTGGCTTAATCACTATAATAAGAATATCAGAAGGATGTGTACAGCGTCGCTGTATGAATATCTGTCTATCGTAGACGGCGATTACTGTATGGAGAAGGAGATACCTATTCTTTCAGGGTTTGCGAGATTTGATAATCTCTACCGTCTGGGGAAGAAAAAGCCGAAAAAGAAGATCCTTATCATGCCTACCTGGAGAAACAGCATAAAGGGAAGCTATGATCCCAAGACAAATAAAAGCGTATATTTTGCCGGCTTCAGGGATACGGAATACTATAAATTCTATAATTCCCTTATAAATGACGAAAGACTTCTCTGTGCGATGAAGGAGAGGGGATATACGGGCGTATTGTGTATGCATCCCATGCACAGCCTGCAGTGTACTGATTTTACCGGAAATGACCTTTTTGCTGTGAATGACGGTCTTGTTGATTATCAGAAGGAGTTTGTTTCGTCTGCTCTTCTGGTAACGGATTATTCCAGCGTAGCCTTTGACTTTGCTTATCTTAAAAAGCCGGTTGTATATGCACAGTTCGACAGGGATGAGTTTTATAAGAAGCATACCTATAAAGAGGGCTATTTCAGCTATGAGAAAAACGGCTTCGGTCCCGTGTGCAGTACACTGGATGAAACTGTGAATGCGATAATAGCGTCTCTGGATAAGGGATGCAGTACGGATGAGAAATATCTTAAAAGGACGGATGATTTCTATCCTTACCACGACGCTCATAACTGCAAGCGTATATATGAATTTATCAGGGAGATAATCGACTGATATCAGGGAGGGGAAAAATGGACAGAGAATTTGTATTTTCCGTTATTATCCCCGTCTATAAGGTGGAGGAATACCTTCCGGAGACGATGGATTCTGTTATCAGACAGTCCATAGGCTTTGAGGAAAATATTCAGGTGATACTCGTCAATGACGGAAGCCCGGATAACAGCGGAGAGCTATGCCGGGGATACCAGGAAAAGTATCCGGAAAATGTAGTCTATGTGGAAAAGGAAAACGGCGGCGTCAGCTCTGCCAGGAACGAGGGTATAAAATATATCCGGGGGAAATATGTGAATTTTCTGGATTCTGATGACTGCTGGGATGAGGACGCCTTTGAGCGGATCCGGGATTTCTTTGATATGCATTATGACGAAACAGATGTTGTGGCTGCCCGGAAGGAATTCTTTGATGCAAGGACAGGCTATCATCATCTGGATTACAGATTTGAAAAGACAGTTCTTGCGGATCTCAGAGAATATACGGATTTTATCCAGCTTGATGTCACCGGAGCCTTTATCCGGGCGGACGCTATCGGAGAGCACCGGTTTATGAGCAGACTGAAGTATGGTGAGGATGCAAGATTTATAAATGAGATAATCATTGAAAAGAGGACCCTTGGAGTCTGCCGGGAGGCGCTTCATTTTTACAGAAAAAGAAAAGACGACAGCTCGGCTCTCCAGAATGAGCTGAGAAGCAGGAGCTATTATTTTGATTCCCCGAAATATTTTCTCAGCGCGCTGCTGGATATGTCGGAGGCAAGATACGGAAAGCCTGATAAATATATCCAGAATACAGTGATGTATGACCTGTGCTGGAGGATAAGAAAAAAAGGCATAAGGGAATATCTGGGTAAGGATGACTATGAGAAATACTGCTCTGTAATAACAGAGCTGCTTTGTAGAATAGACGATGATGTGATAAGATCCCAGAGAAGGCTGAGCAAAAAGCTGAAGCTCTTCTGTATTTTGAAAAAGCACAGATTCGGCGGAGCTGCCTCTGCCGTTTTAAAAATCGGTAAGGTCGATTCGATCTACGGTTAATAAAAATATTGGTGGTTGATTTTATGGAGAATTACAAATTTCTTTTTTCGGTCGTGATCCCGGTCTATAATGTGGAGGACTATCTTGCCGAGACGCTGGATTCTGTTATCTCGCAGACTATCGGCTTTGAGGAGAATATCCAGATCATACTGGTAAACGATGGAAGTCCGGATAACAGCGAGGAGATCTGTCTCAGATATAAGGAGCAGTATCCTGAAAATATCGTTTATGTTGTAAAGGAAAACGGCGGCGTCAGCTCTGCAAGAAACGAGGGTATAAAATATATTGAGGGAAAATACGTCAATTTTCTGGATTCTGATGACTGCTGGAAAAATGACGCTTTTGAAAAGATATACGAGTTCTTTGAGAACAACTATGAGCTAATAGACGTTGTGGGCGCAAGAAAGAAATTCTTTGACGCAGCAAGCGGCTTCCACAAGCTGGATTACAAATACAAGAATACAAAGATAGTGGATCTCAGGGACGAATATGAATTTATCCAGATGGATGTAACAGGCGCTGTCATCAAGGCAGAGGCTATCGGCGAGAACCGCTTTTCCACCGACCTTAAATACGGTGAGGACGCTATGTTCATCAATTCCATAATCCTGGAAAAATGTACTCTCGGCGTTCACCGGGGTGCCATCCATCTCTACAGAAAGCGCGCCGATGACAGCTCGGCTCTTCAGAATGAGCTGAAAAGCGAAAGCTATTACTTCAATACCCCTAAATACTTCCACCAGGCTATCTTTGATCTTTCAAAAAAGAAATACGGCAGGATAGAGCCGTTTATTCAGTTTATGGTAATGTATGACATATCGTGGAGAATAAAGAAGAATATCACCGAATACCTCACCCCGGAGGATTACGAAAAATACTGCGATATCATCACAGGCATCATAAAGCAGGTGGATGACAGAGTTATTTATAAGCAGAAGGAAATGTTTATGAATATGAAAATGTTCTGTCTCAACCTGAAGCACGGCAGGGACGTGAGAAAGGAGCTGGTCTATGACCACGGCAATCTTCTCTACGAAAACCTGATCACAATGAACCTGAATAACGCAAAGACGACTATCATCTGGTTCTTTACCGAGATAAAGAACGGTGTTCTCTATCTTGAGGGAAAGGATAACTGCTGGCTTCCTCTGAGCGAATATAAATTCTATGCCCGGATAGATGAGCAGATCTATGAGCCGGAATATTTCCACGTTCCCAGATTTGATTTCACCAATATGTACGGCGTAGCAGACGAGGGAAAGGGCGTCAGGATCGCTATCCCGCTGGAAAAGGATGTGGAGCAGAAGATACAGTTTATTTTTGAATACCGGGGAACAAAACGTCTCATTTACACCGCAATGGGTAAATTCGCCCACATACCGCCTATCTGGGGAGGCTATTACGCAAAGGAGGATTATCTCCTCAAGCTTTCCGGAAAATGTATGATGGTCCATCCCTATTCAAAGAGCCTTCACAAGAAATATGAGCAGTTCTATTGTGAGCAGCTGAAAAAGAACAACCGGGCATATCTCATCAAATACCGTAAGCTCTATGCTCTGATGAAAAAGAAAAACAAGCAGATATGGCTGGTTTCCGACAGAACAGACAAAGCAAACGATAACGGCGAGCATATGTTCAAATATATATCCTCCCTCAATCTCAAGGATGTGGATACCTATTACTACATAGACAAGAACAGCCCGGATTACAGCGCTATGAAGCAGTACGGAAAGGTGCTGCCCTATAATACCCCAAAATACCGCCTTTATTTCCTGATGGCAGATAAGATCATATCCTCCAGCGGAAGCGAATATGTTATCAATGCCTTCGGCGGAGACAGGAGGTTCCTCTGCGATCTTTATAATTTTGATTATATCTTCCTGCAGCACGGAGTTACCAAGGACAATATCTCCGACTGGATCAATAAATACAACAAGAATATGAAGATGATCGTCACAGTGGGCAAGCCGGAGCAGGAATCCTTCTGCACGGAGGATTACAGCTATCCGCCGGAGGTACCTGTCCTTACAGGCTTCCCCAGACACGATAACCTTCTCCGTCTCCAGAAGAAAAACCCGGTGGAAAAGAAGGTACTCATCATTCCCACCTGGAGAAAGAGCATAAAGGGAAGCTACAATCCCTCTACCACCGAGAGTATTTATTTTGACGGCTTCAGGGAAACAGAGTATTTCAAGTTCTATAATTCTCTTATCAATGATGAAAGACTGATAAACTGTATGAAGGAGCACGGCTACAAGGGCGTTCTTTGTATGCACCCGATACACAGCGAGCAGTGGATAGATTTCAGCCCCAACGATGTTTTTGATATCAATCACGGCTATGTGGACTATCAGCGGGAGTTTACTTCATCTGCTCTGCTTGTAACAGATTATTCCAGCGTATTCTTTGATTTCTCATTCCTCAGAAAGCCGGTGGTATATTCTCAGTTTGACAAGGAGGAGTTTTTCTCCGGAGAACATTCATATACCAAGGGTTATTTCAGCTATGAGGATAACGGCTTCGGTCCGGTATGCTATGACCTTGAAACAACTGTTAACGAGATCATAAAGAGTATTGAAAAGGATTGTGCTCTTGATCCTGATTATGTAAAGCGTATTGAGGAATTCTATGAATACTTCGATGCAAGAAGCTGTAACAGGGTATATAAGGCTATCAGAGCCCTTGATCCAAAGATAATACTATAAATATAAATACAAAAAAGACCGACAAGCTCTTCTTAAGTGAAGCGCCTGTCGGTCATTTATTTGTCGCCGGTTTTTTCGTATGATACAAGGGAATGAAAAAAGGCTGCCGCATCATCAGAATGCAGCAGCCGGATATGTTTTTTTCTGAAAAGAAGATATCAGTTTGTGATAGTTCTCTCTGTTTCCTTATCGAAGATGTGGATCTTCTCAACGTCCAGCGCAATCTCGATCTCTTCGCCTGCTTCAGCCATTGAAGACGGGTCAACTCGTGCAACGCAGGAGTTACCCTCGATATTGAGGTAAATGTAAATCTCGTTACCCATAAGCTCTGTGATATCAACCTGTGCCTCAATGATGCTGTCCTCTGATTTCTCCAGGAACTCAGGCTCATCGTGGAGATCCTCAGGACGGATACCAAGAACAACTTCCTTGCCTACGAAGTGAGAAAGGATATTCTTCTTGTTCTTTGACTCGGGAAGAGGAATTGTATAGTTACCGAACTGGATGCCGTAGTCATCACCGGAACGAACGATTGTAGAATCGATGAAGTTCATCTGAGGAGTACCCATGAATCCTGCAACGAACTGGTTACAGGGTCTCTCATAAAGGTTCTGAGGAGTATCTACCTGCTGGATGAAGCCGTCCTTCATAACAACGATACGGTCAGCCATTGTCATAGCCTCTGTCTGGTCATGTGTAACATAGATGAATGTGGTACCAAGTCTCTTGTGAAGCTTGGAGATCTCAGTTCTCATGGCAGTTCTGAGCTTTGCATCAAGGTTTGAAAGCGGCTCGTCGAGGAGGAATACCTTAGGATCACGAACGATAGCACGTCCGAGAGCAACACGCTGACGCTGACCACCTGAAAGAGCCTTAGGCTTACGCTCAAGAAGATGAGCTATATCAAGGGATCTTGCAGCCTCTTCAACACGCCTTCTGATCTCATCCGGCGGAGTCTTTCTGAGCTTAAGTCCGAAAGCCATGTTGTCAAACACGGTCATGTGGGGATAAAGAGCGTAGTTCTGGAACACCATTGCTATATCTCTGTCCTTAGGAGATACGTCGTTTGCCAGAACATCACCGATGTGAAGCTCGCCCTTAGAGATCTCTTCAAGTCCGGCGATCATACGCAGAGTAGTGGATTTACCGCAGCCTGAGGGACCAACGAAGATGATAAACTCTTTGTCTTCGATCTCAAGGTTGAAGTCGCTTACCGCTACAACATTACCGTCATAGATCTTGTAAACATTCTTTAATGATACACTTGCCATAATTTGCCTCCTGAGTTCGCATTATTTGGAAAAGTTCTCCGGCACTGCCGGAAACCGTTACCATGAGCGTATTTGTAAATACATAATTTAACATAATTACTATAACAGATTTTTGCTTAAAATGAAATACTTTTTTTAACTAAAATATTAACCCTCAGTTTATATATAATTAACATAACACAAATGTTAACAGTGTATTTTGTGTAAAATGTATATTAAATAATTAATATAATTCCTCTTTTATGCTTTTAATAGCTTTTATTTCATTTTCTGTCATTTCCCGATATCCGCCCTCCGCAAGATTTTTATCAAGATACACTCCTCCGATTCTTAATCTTTTGAGACTTATAACCTCAGTCCCTGCTGAACGGAACATAAGTCTCACCTGATGGAATTTACCCTCACATATTTCCACAAGGGCGGTATCCGGGGCGATTATTTTCATTTTTGCCGGAAGAAAAGATTGTTCCCCGACTGTAATGCCCTTTGCAAAATGAAGGACATCCTGTTCTGTCAGTTCTCTGTCGCATTTTGCCTCATACAGCTTATAAACGTGTCTTTTCGGAGAGAGGATACTGTGTGCCAGCTCGCCGTCGTCAGTCAGGAATATAAAGCCGGTGGTATCCTTGTCAAGTCTCCCGGCGGGGAAGAGGCCGTCTCTCCTGAGCTCAGGGGGAAGCAGGTCAATGACAGTCTCAGCTCTGTTATCCCGGCTGGCAGAGAGCACACCGGCAGGCTTATTCATCATGATATAGAGATGTTTTTTATAGTTTATTGTTTTTCCGTCCACAGCGATCTCGTCTTTTTCCGGGTCAGCCTTTTCCTCCGGGCGTCTGATGAGCGTCCCGTTGACTGTAACTCTTTTCTGTTTTACCAGCTTTCTGACCTCACTGCGGCTTGCGATCCCCTGATTTGAGAGTATCTTATCTATCCTGTCAGCCATTTTATCTGCTCCCTTCCATAAAGCACTGTCCCCATTATACCATTTTGTTCCCCGAATGTACACCATATTGCACCAGGCAGCGTCGACGCTGCACCCGTGTTCGCGTTATCGCTCGTTTGCACTCGCTCTGTCGTGCGTACATAAACTACCGTCGCGCGGCATCCGGCGCTCACCGCCTCAGACAATGCTCACACCCTCCGCCGCCGCAGCCCTTACGGGCTGCTTCTTGCGGCTGGTTTACTCTGACTTCCGTTTTTTCACTCCCTCGGCACTAAGCGCCTGCTTTCTCCCAGAATTATTTTAGCAGCGTGACGCTGCACCCGTGTTCGCGTTATCGC
>CAMVQZ010000047.1 GCA_947169745.1 uncultured Clostridia bacterium | reverse complement strand
ACAGAGCGAATGGAATGAGCGATAACGCGAACACGCTCAGTGCGAGCACGCACCGGAAAAATTCAGGTTGAATAGTCGCTGCACTTCGTTTATAATGGGTAATGTAGATTTCGGGCAGGAAGAACGTAGGGAGATGTGATCAGATGATAAGTGCAAAAGAGCAGCAAAAGGCTGCGCGGGAATTTGCGAAAAGATGGGAAGGCAAGGGATATGAAAAAGGTCAGTCACAGCAATTCTGGATAGACCTATTGCAAAGTGTTTACGAAGTTACAAACATCACAGAATTTATCAGCTTTGAGGATCAGGTACACCTTGACCATACCTCTTTTATTGACGGTTATATCAAGTCAACAAAGGTAATGATCGAACAAAAGAGCATCGGCAAGGACTTACGCAAGGGGATAAAGCAGTCTGACGGAACGTTGCTGACACCTTTTCAGCAGGCTAAACGCTATGTAACGGAGCTGCCCTTGTCACAGCACCCACGTTGGATAATAACCTGTAATTTTTCAGAGTTTCTTGTTTACGATATGGAAAAGCCCAACGGCGAGCCGGAGCAGATCTTTCTCAAAGACCTTGAAAAAGACTATTATCGCTTGCAGTTTCTGGTAAAGACCGGCAGCAAAAACCTGAAAAGAGAAATGGAAATATCCTTAAAAGCTGGTGAAATGGTTGGAAAGCTGTACGATGCGATATTAAAGCAGTATAATGATCCGAATGACCCTCACACGCTGAAATCTCTGAATATGCTTTGTGTGCGGCTGGTGTTCTGTCTTTATGCAGAGGATGCTGGTATCTTCGGGCAGCACGAAATGTTCGGGCAGTATCTGTCGCAGTTTCAGCCAAAGGATGTCCGCAAGGCACTGATTGAGCTTTTCCATGTTCTCGACACTAAGCCGGGAGACCGTGACCCGTATATGGAAGATGATTTAGCAGCTTTTCCATATGTCAACGGCGGCTTGTTTGCCGATGAAAACATAGAGATACCGAGATTTACAGAGGAAATTGTTGATCTGCTGATAAATAACGCAAGCGAGGGATTTGACTGGTCGGAAATTTCTCCTACGATTTTCGGTGCTGTATTTGAAAGTACACTGAACCCCGAAACAAGGCGGTCGGGCGGTATGCACTACACGAGTATTGAAAATATCCACAAGGTTATTGATCCGCTTTTCCTTGATGATCTGAAAGCCGAGCTTGCGGATATAGCGCAGGTAAAAGTCAGGAAAACTAAAGACCAGAAGCTTGAAGCGTTCAGAGAGAAGCTGTCAACATTGGTTTTTCTTGACCCAGCCTGCGGCAGCGGAAATTTTCTGACTGAGTCGTATATCGCATTAAGAAAGCTTGAAAACAAGTCGATATCAATACAATATGATAATCAGCAAATGTTTGGCGAGGTCATCAACCCTGTAAAAGTCAGCATAGGGCAGTTTTACGGAATAGAAATAAATGATTTTGCTGTTTCGGTAGCAAGGACTGCTTTATGGATAGCAGAAAGCCAGATGCTCCACGAAACAGAGGAGCTGATCAATCAGAATATCGAATTTCTGCCGCTTAAATCCTATCCGAATATCACAGAGGGCAACGCCCTGCGGATAGATTGGGAAAGCGTTGTGCCGAAGGAAAAGCTGAGTTATATTATGGGCAATCCGCCGTTTGTGGGGTATTCTCTGCAAAGCAAGGAACAGAAAGCGGATATGCTGTCGATTTATGTTGACGAAAAGGGCAAGCCCTACAAGACTGCCGGAAAGATAGATTATGTTGCAGCATGGTATTTCAAGGCGGCACAGCTTATGGAAAACGCTGCCATTCGTACAGCTTTTGTTTCCACGAACAGCATTACGCAGGGTGAACAGGTTGCAGGAGTATGGAAACCCCTTTATGATCGTTTCGGAATACACATTGACTTTGCACACCGCACTTTCAAATGGGATAATCGTGGGGAAGATGATAAGGGTCGCAAAAAGAAAACAGATGAATATATGGCTGCGGTTCATGTTGTTATCGTAGGTTTCAGTTCCGCACCAAACAAGACCGTTAAACGGTTGTTTGATAATGGTACTGATAAAGCTGTCGATAATATTAATCCGTTTCTTGTAGATGCACCGAATGTATTTATAGAAAATCGCTCAGTACCAATATGTGATGTTTCCGAAATGCAAAAGGGAAGCATTCCTGTAGACGATGGAAACTTTTTCTTTACTACAAACGAAAAAAACACATTTATAAAATCAGAACCTAAAGCTGAGAAGTATATTAAAAAATTCTATGGTGCAAGAGAATATCTGCATAATGAAGAACGTTGGTGTTTATGGCTTTTAAATATTTCGCCAAACGAATTAAAATCAATGCCAATGGTACTCGAAAGAGTAAAAAATATTAGAGAATTCCGCCTAAAAAGCACAAAAGCAGCCACACGAAAATATGCAGATTATTCAACAAGATTTATGGAAATTCGTCAGCCTTCAACCGATTACATTTTAGTTCCTTCACATTCGTCTGAAAACAGAAAATACATTCCTATTGGTTTTGTCTCTTCTGAAATAATAGCTGGAAATGCAAACTTAGTAATTCCTAATGCGACAATCCTTGAATTTGGCATTTTACATTCAAATGTACACATGGCTTGGGTAAGAATGGTGTGTGGCAGAATAAAAAGTGATTATCGTTATTCAAACACCATTGTGTACAACAACTTCCCCTGGTGCGACCCGACACAGGAACAAAAAGCAAAAATAGAACAGACCGCACAGGCAATACTTGATGCCCGTGCATTATACCCCGACAGCTCCCTTGCTGACCTCTATGACGAAGCCACTATGCCGCCGGAGCTGCGCAAAGCCCACCAACAGAACGACAAGGCTGTTATGCATGCGTATGGCTTTTCGCTGAAAATGACAGAAAGCGAGTGCGTAGCGGAGCTGATGAAAATGTACCAGAGGCTCACAGAACAATAATGATACAAAAGCGTGGTGAAAAAATGGAAAATGATATGCCGCTGTACGACAGACTGACGGAACATATAAAGCTGGGCAGAAGCTCTTTTCATACGCCGGGGCATAAGGGAAATTTCTTTACGCCGGAGCTGATGGAGCTGGATCTGACAGAGCTGCCGGATACAGACGCCCTTTTTGAAGCTGAGGGCGTTATACTCCGATGTGAAAAGGCCGCTGCAAGGCTTTTCGGCGCAGAGCGGTCCCTGATTTCCGCCGGGGGTTGCACCCTTGCGATACAGGCAATGCTTCGGCTCGCCTCTCTCCGGGGCGGCAGACTGCTCCTTGCGAGAAATTCCCACAGAAGCGCCGTCAATGCCGCAGCGCTCCTCGGTATAGAGCCTGTGTGGATAATGCCGGAGGGAGGAAAAAGCTATACCGGAAGAATAACTCCCGAAGCTGTGGAGCAGGCATTTGATGAGCATCCGGATATAACAGCCTGCTATATCACCTCTCCCAGCTATTACGGGGAGCTTTGCGATGTAAAAGGCATCGCCGGTGTATGTCATAGCCACGGCGCACTGCTGCTTGTGGATAATGCCCACGGCTCCCACCTTGCATTTATGAAGGAAAATGTGCACCCCCTTGCCCTGGGTGCCGATATGACCGCCTGCTCTCTGCATAAGACCCTGCCGGTGCTCACCGGAGGGGCGCTGCTGAATATCTCCTCCGGGACGCTTGCGGAATGTGCAAAAAGCGCCATGTCCCTTTTCGGCTCCACAAGCCCTTCGTATATGATAATGGCTTCAATTGATAAGTGCATTTCATATATGTTTTCAGAGGGTGCTGCTGCATACAGAAAATGTGAGGATGATGTAGGGGAACTGAAAAAGCTGGCTGCCGGTCTGGGTATTCCTCAGCCGGAGGGACACTGCGATCCTCTCAGGCTTACTCTGAATACTGCCTCCCGGGGTATATCCGGTGAAAGGGCTCAGCTTGACTTTTTTGAAAAAATGAACATAGACTGCGAATTCTGCGACGGAGAAAACGCAGTAATGATATTTACTCCCTTCAATACAGAAAGGGATATACTCAGGGTCAGAGAAGCAATCTCAGAGCTGGGAAAGCTCAGGGAGATCTCTGAAATAAATGGCAGAAACGAAGTCCCTCCGGAGCTTCCGGAAAAGGTGCTCTCACTGAGAGAAGCTGTCCTCAGCATACCGGAAATGATATCTGTGGCAGACGCCGCCGGCAGGATAGCTGCAGATACAGTCTGCCCCTGTCCTCCGGGAGTACCGCTGATAATGCCCGGAGAGCTTATAGATGAAAAAATCAGGGAGGCCCTCGCGGATAATAATATACATAAGCTCATGGTCTGCAGGTGAAGAAAATGGAAACAAAAAAGAAAAAGCCCCGGTATGATTTTATTCTCATACTCATACTGGCTGTGGCAGGACTGGGGATACTGGCCTTTGCTTTTCTGACAGGCGGGGGCGGCGCGTCAGTCGAGGTATCCGTAGACGGAAGAATAATTGCCGTCTATCCCCTCTCCGACAACAGAGAAGAAGTGATAAACACTCCGGAGGGTAAAAACCGGCTGGAAATAAAGGACGGAAGAGTCCGGGTCACAGACGCGGACTGCCCGGATAAGCTTTGTGTGAATCAGGGATGGATATCAATGAAGGGGCAGTCTGTCATCTGTCTGCCTCATAAGCTGACAGTAAAAATAACCGGGGAGGAAGCGCCGGAAAGCAAAGGTGCTGACATTGTTGTGAAATGAAAGATAATAAGGGAAAAAATAACATACGACAAAAACAGTATATCCGCTCCGTCACCTCCCATGGAATGCTGGTGGCAATGGCGATAGTGCTCAGCTGGCTGGAGGCGCAGATACCGGCGTTTTTCGCTGTACCCGGAATGAAGCTGGGTATAACAAATATTGTTGTGGTAACTGCCCTCTATAAAATGAGCAGTCCATCCGCAATGGGGATCAATATTCTGAGAATCATTCTTGTGTCATTTATGTTCGGGGGACCCTCGGCGATGATCTACAGTCTTTCAGGAGGGATGCTCTCAACTCTGATAATGATCCTCCTGAAAAAGATCCGGCACTTCAGTATAACAGCGGTCAGCATTGCCGGGGGCGTGTTCCATAATATTGGTCAGGTAGCCGCTGCAGCTGTCATACTTAATACAGACGGCATTTTCTGGTATCTTTCTGTATTGTGGTTTACGGGAATGGTCACCGGGACACTTATCGGGATATTGTCATCCCAGCTGGTAAAAAGACTGCCCGACAGTCTTTTTTCGTTGAGATCAGGAGGGACAAAATGAAAACAAAGGCTATTATCACGTGTCTTGTCACAGCAGCCGCAATTATACTGTGCTCCTGCAGCTCCGGCAAAGCAGAGGAGAAAAAAATCTCCTCAGAAATATTTGCAATGGATACTGTAATGACCCTGACAGCCTTCGGCGACCGGGCAGAAGAAGCTGTAAAGGCAGCAGAGGATGAGATATACCGGCTGGAGCATATGTTCTCGGCTGAGGACAAAAGCAGCGATATATTCCGGCTGAACCAGAAAAAAAGTATAAAGCTCAACGAGGACACCGGATACCTGATGGACAAGGCTGTAAAAATATATAAGGATACCGGGGGCGCCTATGATATGACGGTTTATCCCCTGATGAAGCTCTGGGGCTGGGGAACTGATGATCACAGGGTTCCGTCCTCAGATGAAATAAAAAAGACCCTTGAATATGTAGGGTCTGACAAGCTGACTCTGGACAGCGATATCATTAAGGAAGAAAAAAACCAAGGAATAGATCTGGGGGGGATTGCAAAGGGCTATACCGGAGACCGTATAATGAATATCTTCAGGGAATACGGTATAACCTCGGCTATAATATCTCTCGGCGGAAATGTCCACTGTCTGGGGAATAAAACTGACGGCAGCCCCTGGAACTGCGGTATTACCGATCCCGATCAGCCTGACGGAGAAAAACTTCTTGGAACAGTAAGGGTCACAGACAAAGCAGTGATAACCTCCGGAGGTTATGAAAGATTTTTCAGGGACGAAAAAACCGGGAAGGTCTATCACCACATAATGGATCCCAAAACCGGATATCCGGCGGAAAGCGGACTTATCTCTGTCACAATAATAAGCCGGGACGGTACTCTTGCAGACGGACTGTCCACTGCCTGTTATGTAATGGGAAAGGATGCTTCTGTCTCCTATTGGAAAAAACATAAAAACGAATTTGATATGATACTTGTAAGCAGTGACAAAAGCATATATGTGACCCCTGAGATAGAAAAATACTGGGAAAAGACCTGAAAGAAAGGATATATATTATGAATTATGAAGAAGCAGTCAGGATAATTGATTCACTTCTGGTTTTCGGCAGCAGACCGGGACTGGAAAGAATAAGAGAGCTGACAGACAGAATCGGCGCTCCGGACAGAAAACTCCGCTTCGTGCACGTTGCCGGGACAAACGGAAAGGGCAGCACCTGCGCTATGACCGCCTCTGCCCTGATAAAAGCCGGATACAAAACCGGACTTTTTATCTCCCCGTATGTACTGGAATTCAGGGAGAGATTTATGATAAACGGAAAGATGATTCCAAAGCAGACTCTGGCTGATATAGTCGGAGATATCTACCCGGTGGTTCTTGAAATGAAAAATGAGGATAAGATAATTACTGAGTTTGAATTTGTCCTCGCTGTCGCACTTGAATGGTTCAGAAGAGAAAACTGTGATATCGTTGTTCTGGAAACAGGCCTAGGAGGGCGCTTTGACGCAACGAATATAATCGAGGCTCCTCTTGTTACTGCCATCACCTCGATCTCTCTGGATCACACAGCCGTTTTAGGTGACAGCTATGAAAAGATCGCCTTTGAAAAAAGCGGCATTATCAAGGAAAACGGCATAACAGTAGTCTATGGCGAGCAGGAAGAGGGCGCCATGAAGGTCATAAAGGAAACTGCCCTTCGCCGCAGCAACCGGTTTATCACAGCAGCTCCGGAGGAGGCGGAGATAATATCCTCCGACATCACCGGATCTGAATTCATTTATCACGGCATCCGGCTGAAAATACGTCTTATCGGAGAGCACCAGATAAAAAACGCCTGCACCGCAATTTGTATTGCAGAAGCGCTGAGATCAACAGGTCTTGAGATCAGCGATGATGATATTTCCTCCGGCTTCGGAGGAGTAAGCTTTCCGGCAAGAATGGAAATACTCCGGGAAAAACCCCTTGTCCTTCTGGACGGAGCCCACAATCCCGGCGGAGCAGCTGCTCTTTCCGGAACCATAAAAAAATACCTCTCCGGAAAAAGACTTGTGGGTATTGCCGGAATACTTGCCGACAAGGACGTGGGAACATATATGGGGTGTCTTATTCCCCTTTTTGATGAGCTGATAACTGTGGAACCGGATAATCCCCGGAAAATGTCAGCAAAAGCGCTTGCGGAAATAACAGGAAAATGGTGCAGCAGCGTTACCCCGATGTCCGATCTCAGAAAGGCATACGAATACGCCCTGTCTGTCACGGGAGAAGAAGATGTTCTTATGATTTTCGGTTCCCTTTACCTCGCCTCGGATATGAGAAAAATTATTCTCCGGTCAACATGATATGAGCATTTTCTTCCCCTTCACGCTGTATAATTATGATGTAAAGGGGGAAGTATTATGATACTCACTGAAACAAAGGCTTGGAAAAACTATAAACTCCTATGCAGTGTCCTGAAAAGAAATAATATAGTATACCAGAGAAACGACAGAACAATGAATGTGCGCTGCACTGTTGCGGGAAGGGATTTTGAACAGCAGCATTTCTTTACTGTAGATCCCAATAAAATGCTCATAACCCTTTTTTCCCCTGTTCCCGTCAGTTTTTCCATGAAGGAGTGCGGCAGTCTGTGTTCAGAGCTTTGCAGGATAAACTGTCAGATAAAGGATGGCTGCTTCTGCGCTGACACGGCGGAGGGGATCATTTACTTCCGCTCCACCATAAGCTTTTACGGGTCGGAGATAGGAGCCGAGCACTTCGGATATATGCTGTCAAATGCAGCGGACGTTCTGGAGGAATACTATAATGCAATAGCGCAGGCAATAAGATAGGCGGCACCCTTTATTGGTGCCGCCCTTTTTTATACATCCGGGTTCTGAGCCTTTCTGTCATATTCCTTAACCTTTTCTGTCCTGCCCATATCCTCATAAAGAGCCGCAAGATCCTCATACTGGGATGCAAGACTATCCATATATCTCTCCGGGTCAGTTCTTGCAAGCCTGCGGAAAATATCAGCAGCCTTCAGATAATAATCCTCTGCATCGTCATATGCCTTGCAGCAGGAATATACATATCCGATATCGCCGTATGCTACAGCCAGTTCCTCATTGTAGTCAATGACCTCTTCGTCCAGCTGGGAGCCTTTATGCTCCTTTATCATATTGGTATAGATGTATACCACTTTTTCGTAATTCTCAATAGCCTTAGAGTATTCCTCATTACCGCTGTTTGCCTTTGCGATACAGTCATAGCAGTAAGCAATATCCTCCCGGTATTTCCCCTTGTCTGACTTTACAAGGTCGCTGTAAATATTTAAAGCTTTCATATAATACTCCAGGGCATCATCGTATCTGCTCCTGAAAAAGAAAGTGTCACCGATATTACAGTATTCTTCAGCCAGCATTTCCTTCATATCGGTATTCCCGAATTTCGCCGGCTCCTTTATCAGCTCCACTGCCATCTGATAAAACTCATAGGCATTCTCATATTTCTCCAGATCCTCATATACTCCTCCCAGGGACTCGCAGCATTTAGCCGTCTGCTCCCTGTACTTTTCCGGGTCTGCAGCATAAAGCTGATTATATATATCATAAGCCCTGTTAAACAGCTTTTCCGCCTTTTTAGGCTCATCAGCATCCTGCTTTGCCTCAGCCTCACTCATAAGCTTTTCTGCAAATTCCGGCTCCACCGGATCAGGTGCATCTTTTTTTGCCTTTGCTTCTTCTCTTTTTGCTTTAAAATTATCAAACATATTTTTCGCTCCTGCAGCCGGGATCCGGCTCAAAAATAAAGTCCGGGAACCTCGTGTAATAATCTGTCCGATATCTGTTTCTGTCATGACTGCGCAGTCAGTCTTGTATAGTGGAAGATATACTGCTGCGCCACACCTGCATATCTTCCCAGCTTTTCGGGCGTCAGGCCTGAGAAATCAGCCTCAAGGGCTTTTTTCATCCAGACATCCACCGGAAAAGCCTCCAGACGGTGAAAGCCGTAGAGCAGGGTACATTCCGCCACCTTAACGCCTACTCCTGTTATCTTCATAAGCTCCCTGCGGCAATCATCAATCGGCATTTCATACATATCCTCAAGGCGTATCACTCCGGCCGAGACCTTTCTTGCAGCGTCCAGTATATATCTCGCCCTGAAGCCTGCTCTCAGGGGAGCCAGCTCCTCCACTGACAGGGATGCCAGAGCATCTGCAGAAGGAAAGGAATATCCCCTTCCCGTATCTGCGCCAAAGCCTTCACACAGTCTTGATATTATCCCTTTTATCCTGGGAATATTATTATTCTGGGAAATAATAAATGAACAAAGCGCCTCCCACGGCTCCTGCCGGAGTATCCTTATGCCGTCCATACTTTCCAGAGCCGGGATAAGAAGCTCAGATGACACCGCAAGCTCTTTTTTTATTTCACGATAGTCATTATCCAGGTCAAGATAATCCTTCCAGATTTCCTCAAAGCTTTGCCTGTCTGCTCCCTCTATGAAAAAACCGCCCCCCGCCGGGCTTATTGCGACATATCTTCCCCGGACAATACCTGACCATCTGCCGTTTCCGTCCTCATCCCAGCGGAAGCACTGTCCGCAATCAAAGGTATTTTTCAGATCAAGCACGTCTTCTGTTTCCACAAGGAGACCCTTTTCATTTTCTGTCAGTTTCATATTCATTCCTTTGTCAGCACGAACTGGTGCTTGAAAACATTTTCAACCTCGCCCTTTTCGTTTTTGTCGTATTCAGTATCAGTTCTTGTAAGGGTCTTTTTCCCGCTGCTGTTTTCTCCCAGCTTATAGGTAATGTCCGTCATACCCAGCTTTTTTTCCGGATCCCAGAGATGGAGGATAACTGTATCGTCACTGTAATCATAGCTGAATTCCATAACCTCTGTTCCCTGAACTGAGATATTACCCTTTCCTGTCTTTCCGAAGCTGTATATGGTATCCTTGTAGACCATATCGTCCTCTCTGAGATGCTTTGATTCCACATCATTATTGGAAAGAATCTCATCGGTAAAACGCCACTTGCCTACAGGATTGAATTTAAAGTCATCGCATCCGCTCATCAGCCCGGCAGATATCACCGCCGAAGCCGCCAGCAATACTGCCGCTGCTTTTTTCATTTTGGTACCTCTCATTGCTCTTTTGATAATATCAGATGATATTTATACTCTTCATCATTTTAATGCTTTTTTATAAAAAAATCAAGCCCAAAAATACCAAAAACCATAAAAAATCCACTGTTTTGTATATAATTATATTGATTATTTCAGATTATGATGATATACTTTTAGTGTATAAATCGGTATTTTAGTTTTTCGGGTAATAAATCCAGTCTTGTATGTATTTTTTATCAATCACAAGTTTATCAGGAGCATTTCAGGAAGTGAGTCTATGTCTGAGGTAATCGGAAAAAGAATAAAAGCCCTGAGAATAAAAAACGGATATACTCAGGAGGAACTGGGTAATATCCTTGGCGTAACAACCCAGGCGGTTTCCAAATGGGAACGGGGAGGCACTCCCGATACAGAGCTTCTGCCGGAGATATCAGAATTATTCGGCGTTTCCATCGATCATCTCTTCGGCCTTGACAAAAAGGAGCAGCTGGACGCAATGATCTCCAGAGAAATCTCAGGTCTTGAGCCGGAGGAAGCCTTCCGCCGTGCATTCGAGCTTTGCTGGGCGATAGATACAGGAATATCCTCCTTCGACTCCGCAAATGACACCTTCAGCCCCTCCACCATTGACACTATAAAGAGTGAGAGCGGTCAGTATTTTCTATCAAGGCTTCTCCTTGACGAAGGAATGATATCTGCAAAAATGAATACAGACAGCAGATATTTTTTCCTCATCCCAAAGCCGGAAAAGGGCTATAACGAATTATTCCAGGATATCGACGATTGCCTGAAGCTGTTTTCGATACTTGCAGAAAAAGAGGTTTTCCAGGTACTGTCATTTATGTACAAAAGAATGAATACCCCGGTATCCTTGTCCCTGATCTCTATCAAAACAAATATAGATAAGAACACTCTCCTCCCCCTGATGAAAAAAATGGAGGAGGCAAGGCTTGTGGTATGCATTGAAACAGAAACTGAAAACGGGATTCTGAAAAGCTACACATATTCAAATGAGCCCTCCCTCCTTCCGCTGATGGCCTTTGCAAAAGAGATCTGCAATGACAAGCCTATCAATTTCTTTACCAATTTTATGTGCAATAAACCTTTGTTTAAATAGGTAAAATAATAGTTTAATAAATACATTTATAGTTGCTTGTGAAAATGTACCCTTTGGTTTAATATAATATCAAAGAATGATCCTTGAGATCAGAATAAACGGCAAAAAGACAGCTGCCTGAGCTGCCGGCCGGGATGAGGTGCTAATTATGAAAGAATTCAGTCTGCTCTGCCCCCAGGGAAAAACCCCTTCCACAATGACACTCAGCAAGGAAACCTGCAATGACCTGTCAATTGATTACCTCTGTGATAAAATAACCGAAAGCGATTTTGAACAGAATATCATAAAAAGAATGATGACAAAGCTGGAGTCAGACCCGGAGATCATACGCTACCGCTGCGATATCTTTGAGGATATCCTCCGGTTCCCGGATCTGCGCGCAATGATAAAGGATCTCCTTGAACAGCTGGATTATCTCAAGGATCTGGAAAGATCGGCAAAGGACAATACTGCAGAGCCTATCTGGCAGCTCATTAACCGACTGCAGGAACTGGATGTCTATGTAAACTGTATAACCGGCATCAATAATGCTCTTACAAATAACGATATCAGATCCAAGGGTCTTATCGAGATGAGGGAATATGTCAATTCCGTGTATAATGAGAGTGGCTTTGAATTCCTCAACAAGGATATCCGGGAGCTTATGAATGAAATAGGTCAGGTCAGGAGTATTTCTCTGGGCGTTAATCTGGACAGCCATATGCGCCCGAAGGAGGTGGGTATCGTATCCCTCAATGATACTAATTTCACCCGACCCGGAGTTCTCAGCAATTTCCTGGGCTTTGTGACAAAGAAATCAGATTATATCCACAAGGGTACTTCATTCGAGGGAATGACAAAAATACATACTGTGGGAAAGGTCGCCGGAGAAGATCCCCTGATGAATACTCTGAGCAGGGTCGTTACAGAAATGCTTTCCTCAACTGTAAAACAGCTCAAAAGCAAGCTTTCTAAATATGTAAATATCAGCGGCTACAGCCTGACAAAGCTCATTCCGGAATTTATTTTCTATATCCGCTGGGCCGAATATACAGAAAAGCTCATTGAGAAAGGCTTACCCATGTCAAAGCCGGTCATCCTTGATGCAGAGTCAAGAGATGCCGATATCAAGGATCTCTATAACCTCAAACTGGGCTTCCATATTGTCGGCGGAAAAAAGATTGATCTTATTTGCAATGATCTGGAATTCAATAAGGATCACGGCATATATATTATGACAGGACCTAACAGAGGAGGAAAAACCACCTTTACCCAGGCCGTCGGTCTGATGTTTCTTCTGGCACAACATGGTCTATATGTCCCTGCATCATACGCCGCTATATCCCCCTGCGACAACATCTACACTCACTTCCCGGCAGATGAGAATCAGACCGTGGATCTGGGCAGACTGGGCGAGGAGTCAAAGCGTCTCAGTGAGATTTTTGCAGTTGCCAGCAACAGAAGCCTTCTCCTCTTCAACGAATCCCTTGCCACCACCTCCTTTGCAGAGGGTCTCTATATCGCCAAGGACGTAGTAAAAGCTCTGCGTTTCCTGGGAGCAAGGACAATATTCAATACCCATATGCACGAGCTTGCCATGGATCTGGATACAATGAACTCTCTGGAGGGCGACATCAATGTTGCCAGCCTTATTACAGGTATACACGACGGTCAGAGATCCTATAAAGTCTTTCTGGCTCCCCCTGAGGGCGTCAGCTATGCAAGGGATATTGCAGAAAAATACGGCGTTACCTTCGACCAGCTGCGGTCGTCTATCAAAAAACAATGAAAGGGATAATTCAGGATGGATAACAAAGAAAGAAAAGAAAAGGCTCTGGAATACAAGCACTCAGGCTGTAACTGCTGTCAGGCAGTACTTATGGCTTTTTCAGACAAGACAGGTCTCGATAAAAACACTCTGTTGACCCTCGGCGCAGGCTTCGGCTCAGGGATGGGGTGTATGGACGGAAACTGCGGTGCGCTTATCGGCGCTGTGATGGCGGATGATCTTATGAATAAAAGAAGAAACCCCGCAGCGGCCAGAAAGATACTTGCGTGCTTCAGGCAAAAATGCGGCTCTGTTACCTGTTCAGAACTCAAAGGAAGGGATTCCGGCAGGGTGCTTTGCTCCTGTGATGACTGTGTTTCTAACGCAGTTGAGATTATATCCTCACTCTGATTCGTCAAATTGTTTATTTTTGCAACCATTCAGTTCCAGTATACTATGTTTTTTTATCAAATTATTATTTTACGCTCTTCATTTTATTGACATAAATATCCTGTTAGGATATAATAATGACATAAACTTTTTAAGGAGGTAAAAACTATGCTCGAAAACAAAAGTGTTGCTACAGTAATTATTCTTACAATCGTTACTTGTGGTATCTATGGTTGGGTATGGCTTTACAAGACAGCAGATTCACTTGAGAATCAGGGACAGACAGGTGGAATGGGCGCAGGCGTTATCCTCGTTCTTTCAATTCTTCTTGGCTCAATCGGCTTCCTTCTTTTCGGTATGTATGCCGATCAGAACCTCAATGCTATCAAGGCAAGAATGGGTTATCCCACAGCTGATAACAAAGTGATCTACATGATTCTTGGTTTCATCTTCCCCATCATCCTTATCGGTATGGTTCAGAATGAGATCAACAAGATCACACCTGCTGCATGAGTAAAAAACAATTAATGCGCATTAAGAGGGTAGTCATTGTGACCACCCTCTTTATTGCGTCTGGCATCATTTACGGTCTGATAGTCTCCTTTACACACAGAGGAATCCCCTGTATACTTCACGAGCTTACAGGCCTGAGATGTCCCGGCTGCGGTATGACCCACGCTATGGTCAGTCTTTTGCACCTGGATATCCGGGGCTTTATCAGCGCTAACATTATGGCGCCCTTTATTATTCTTTTTATCGCCTGGGTGTACATCTATACCAGTATAAAGTACATCCGGACAGGAGTTTACAGGCTGGGTGCAGGCAACACAGCCGTTGAAATCGCCTTTCTCTGCCTTTTCGTTATATGGGCTTTATCAAGAAATTTCATCGGACTGTAGACCTATGCGGAGTGCCGCAGCCCTCAGGGAACGCACTGCATAAAACTATCGTCCTTTATAATAGCAATAATACCTACACACAACAGAGACCAGAGCATTCATCAGCGCTCTGGTCATTTTTTTCGGTTTCTCAGTATTACAAGCGCTATCAGATACCCCGATGTCAGCAGCAGGGAAAAATTATTTCCTGAGTCAAACAGCACAAGAAACCCCAGAAGCGCACAGGGTACAAGAACTGAAAAAGATATTATATCCATTACCAGGCAAGCCCGGTCTCCTGGCAGCCACCGGCAGAGCAGCATTGTAAGAGCCTGGCCGCCGTCAAGTGTAAAAACCGGAAGAGAATTGAATACTGCCAGTGTGATATCAGCGCAGAACAGCTTATCGCAAAAATCCCAGCCTCTAATCTGCCAGATAAGTCTCGTCAGAACTGCCGCTCCCAGATTTGCAATAATACCGGCAAGGGTTATTATCAGCTCTGCCCCTGTGCTTCTTTTGTGTTTTCCCCTGTCGGTTATCCGGAATTCAAAAAGACTTAATCTGATTTCCTCCGGGATCGAAGAAAAAATTCTCATAGCAGCTAAATGTCCCGCCTCATGTATAACCACCGCAGCAAAACAGGCTGTGACTGAAAGCTCACTGTCAAAAAGTATTACAAGCGTCAGAACCGCCACAAGAACAAAGCTTATCTCCACCCGGACGCCCCATAGCCTTAATCTCATTATGCTACTCCGAAGCCTTCCGGCAGCAAAGGCACCGGATCTGTATTCTTGTCGTTTATCAGCACTTCAAAATGCAGATGGCTCCCCAGAGCCTGCCCGGTTTTACCTGCAAGGGCTATTTTCGCCCCGGCCTTCACCCTGCCGCCGCTTTTCACAAGCAGCCGGGAGCAATGCGCATACAGAGTTCTGAGACCATCTCCGTGATCTATTACAATATATTTCCCGTAGCTCTCATCTTCGCCGGATACCCTGATCTCTCCGCTAATAGCCGCAAAAACAGGCTGACCCTCATCGGCAGAGATATCTATACCCTTATGATATTCCTCCTTCCCCTCTATCGTCCTTTTTCCAAATCCCGAGGTGATTTTCCCTTCTGAAACCGGGCTCCGGAGCCTTATATCTCTCTTTTCCGTTTTATCTTCTTCGGAGTGATTGGGTATCACGCTATTTTCCTTTATCGTCACAGGATCGGTAAATGGCATTTCTGCAGCCACATTTCCCGAAAAAATACTGTTATTATAATTATCATAAAACCATGTTGCTGTCCTGGCATACAGTTCTCCGCCTGCAAGCTTCACAACCACTGCTGCAGCCAGAGCAATGCAGCAAAGGACTGTCCTGATACCGATAAGCAAAAGACTTTTGCTTCTGACCCTTTCCTCTTTCAATCCGGCTCCCCCTGACATAATATTCTATATAATTATATGCGCCGGATATAACCGCAAAGAATACCGCCTGTCTCCCCTCTCTTTTTGTTTTTATAAGTTACTCAAAAAAGTCTTGCCCCCGGAAGGACAAGACTCATTTCAGTTTCTGGAAGCCAGATAAGCCGTATACTCATCCAGGCACATATTCAGGGTCTTCATCTTTTTTGCGTATTTTGCGCCCACATATCTGAAAAGCGCCGGATCCGGATCCATACCGGTATCCTTTTCCTTGCCCTCAGGATACCTGAGAACAAAGCCGTACCGGGAAGCGTTTTCCATCAGCCATCTGTATGCCTTGCTTCCCTCAAAGCTGCTGTTATCTTTATTTTTAAAGGTCACGCAAAGTCCGGTCTGCTTTTCGCACATATTTTCCGGAGGATATTTTCTCATTGCCTGTTCCTCTGCGCTGTTCTCCGGAATACCCTCTGCTGTTATCCTTCTCACCTCGTTCTGATACAGCTTATGCTGAATCTCCTCAGAAATATATCCCTCAGCTGCAACAAGTCCGATACCATCCTCAGCCGCAGCATCCATCATTTCTTCAAGGTCAGGGATCACACCTCTGTCCACCTGAATATCTCCGAAGGCTGCAAGCTCAAGCTTATAATCAGATGGCAGAGGTGTCTCCGGAGAAACCACCAGAAGCAGTTTATTTTCTTCCACGGTCGGTTTTTCTTCCGAGGACTGCATACTGCTGCCCGCATCATCGTCAGGCTTCAGTGAGGTATATTGTCTGATACCGGCTATCAATGCACAGATTATTATGATGATTATCACCAGAGGGAGGACTACCATTGCTTTCTTGAGCCCCTTTGTATCATCATCCCTGGGATTCTCTGTTTTCTTATTTTGTATATTATGGGGTTTATATGTTCTTTTACTTCCACCGTTCCTTGAAACGGAATATTCGCTTCTCTTCACAAGTCGGCCTCCCTTCTCATCAATTATAAATATATCACACCTTTTCCGATTTTTCAACCACGGGCGGTACGTCGACGCTGGGTGCAGTTAGTGTAAAAATAATTCTGGGATAAACAGGCGCTCGCTGTCAGAAGATTGAAAAGCCAGAAGTTAAAGTAAACCAGCCGCAAGAAGCAGCCTGTGAGGGCTGCGGCGGCGGTGGTAGGGAGTATTGCCTGAGGGAATGCGCGCCGGATGCCGCGGCACGTTAGTTTATATACGCACGACAGAGCGAGAGTAAGCGAGCGATAACGCGAATTGCTCAGTGCGAGCACGCACCGCGAACAAGGGTGCAGCGTCACGCTGCTAAAATAA
>CAMVQZ010000046.1 GCA_947169745.1 uncultured Clostridia bacterium | reverse complement strand
GAACACGGGTGCAGCGTCACGCTGCCGAATCGCTCAGTGCGAGCACGTACCGATGGTTAGTGTAAAATAATTCTGGGAGAAAGCAGGCGCTCAGTGTCAGGGGAGTGAAACGGTAGAAGTCAAAGTAAACCAGCCGCAGGTAGCAGCCTGTGAGGGCTGCGGCGGCGGTGGTAGGGAGTATTGTCTGAGGCAATACGCGCCGGATGCCGCGCGACGAAAGTATATGTACGCACGACAGAGCGAATGGAATGAGCGATAACGCGAACACGCTCAGTGCGAGCACGCACGGGCTGCTTTTTGTTGTTGATTGAGGGATTGAAATGTGGTATAATCTAATATGTATGAGTGTATGTTGTTGTTTGATATGCTCGCAGAAGGAAAATAATAAAGAGGACGGAAAATGAGAATATTAGGAATTGACCCTGGGTATGCGATTGTGGGGTACGGAGTAATAGAATACAGCGGCGGAAAGTATTTTCCGATAGACTATGGTGCGATTACTACTTCTCCTGATATACCATTTCCGCAGCGTCTCCAGCAGATATATACCCGGCTTACATCTGTTATTATCGAAACAGACCCGGATGAAATGGCGATAGAAAAGCTGTATTTTCAGAATAACCAGAAAACAGCGATACCGGTTGCAGAAGCAAGGGGAGTGATACTCCTTGCAGCACAGATGAATAATATCCGGATAAGCGAGTATACGCCTCTTCAGGTCAAATCTGCAGTGACAGGCTACGGACAGGCAAAAAAGCCCCAGGTAATGGAAATGACAAGAAGGCTGCTGAAGCTTAGTTCGATACCCCGGCCGGATGACACCGCCGACGCTCTCGCAATGGCTATATGCCATGCCCAGAGCTCCGGAACGAGGCTGAGAGATCTTATCAATTCCAGCAGTACTATCAGGAGAAGCAATATGTCCGGAGGAGATCAATGACTACGATTTATTTTGTAAGGCACGCCCAGCCGGATTATACATCAGGGACTCAGAGCACATTCGGACTTTCGGATGAAGGGCAGATGGATCGCTTCGCAGCCGCCGAGCTGCTGAAGGATATAAGCTTCAGGGCGGCAGTCAGCAGTCCCTATAAGCGTTCCATGGAAACTATCAGACCTATAGCTGAGAGCCAGGGACTTGAAATAATAACAGATATAAGGCTCCGGGAACGGGACAGCGGAATAAAGGGGAACAGCTCCCGTGAAATGTTCAGAAAAAGATGGGCAGATCATAATTACTGCGAAGAAGGCGGAGAGTGTCTTTGTTCTGTAGAGAGAAGGAATATAGAGGCTCTGGAGGATATTCTTGAGAAATACAGCGGCTATGATGTACTCGTCGGAACTCACGGAACTGCACTTAGCGTGATACTCAATCATTATGACAAGGCTTTTGGCGTTGAGGAGTTTCTGAGGGTGATAAATTATATGCCATGGGTAGTGCGGGCGGATTTTGACGAAAAAGAGCTTGTGTCATATAAGGAGCTTGGCTTCGTCAGGAAAGAATTCCATGGAAAAACAAAGTGAGGTAAAATATGATATATAGTCTGAGTGGAAATGTGATATATAAGGATCCCACAGCTGTTGTTGTAGAATGTGGGGGAGTAGGATATAAATGCCTGACTACGATGAATACTCTCAGAGTTGTTCCGGCAGTCGGTGAAAAAGTAATGCTCTATACCCATATGCTGGTCAGAGAGGATGCAATGGAGCTTTGCGGATTTGCAAATAAGGAAGAACTAAGCTGCTTCCGTCTCCTTATCAGTATAAGCGGAGTCGGCGCGAAGGTGGCTCTGGCGGTGCTTTCAGAGATGACTCCGGAAAAAATAGCTATGTCTGTTTCCTCCGGGGACAGCAAGGCTTTTACAAAAGCAAGCGGTGTAGGTAACAAGCTTGCCCAGAGAATAGTTCTGGAGTTAAAGGATAAGGTCAAGAAAATGTTTCCGTCAGTCTCCAATGAAATGCAGTATATGCCTGCAAGCTCCGGAGCGGCTGATGAGGGGGGAAATATCTCAAAGGCCATCGGCGCACTTGCTGTTCTGGGGTATTCCCCGGAGGATGTGGCTCCGTTTATTTCCGGTATTGATCCGTCTCTTTCTGTTGAAAGGATTATTTCAGAAACACTGAAAGCGATAGGAAAAAAATAATTGTGAGGATCAGATAAATGGAAGATTTTGATTTTGAAAACAGGATCATTTCTCCCACAGAGATAATGGGAGAAAATGATAATGATAATCCACTTCGTCCCCGGACACTGGAAGATTATATAGGACAGGAGAAGGTAAAGCAGAACCTTGCTGTATTTATCGAGGCAGCAAGACAGAGAAACGAAACACTGGATCATGTTCTGCTCTATGGACCTCCCGGACTGGGAAAAACCACTCTCTCCGGAATAATTGCAAATGAGCTTGGGGTCAATCTGCGGATAACTTCAGGTCCTGCAATTGAAAAGCCTGGAGATCTTGCTGCAATACTTACAAACCTCAATGAGGGTGATGTCCTTTTCATTGATGAGATACACAGGATATCCCGTGCGGTTGAGGAGATACTATATCCTGCAATGGAGGATTTTGCAATAGACATTGTTACCGGCAAAGGACAGATGGCAGCGTCCTATCACCTTCCCCTTCCCAGATTCACCCTGGTGGGAGCCACCACAAGAGCCGGCCAGCTCACATCCCCTCTCAGGGACAGATTCGGCGTCAATCTCCGGCTTGAGCTTTATTCCCCGGAGGAGCTTTCAAGGATAATCAACCGCAGCGCTTCTATTCTGGGGATATCGATAGAGCCTGACGGCGCCCTTGAGATAGCTTCCCGTTCCCGTGGCACACCGAGAATAGCCAACCGTATGCTGAAGCGTGTCCGGGATTTTGCCCAGGTTTTGTCTGACGGCGTTATAACCCTGGATACAGCCCGCACAGCTCTTGAGCGTCTTGAAATAGATGAGCTGGGTCTGGATTCAAATGACAGACGAATGCTGGAGGCGATCGTAAAGTTCTATAACGGCGGCCCTGTGGGGCTTGAGACCCTTGCGGCAGCGATAGGCGAAGAGGCAATAACCATCGAGGATGTTATTGAACCCTATCTTATGCAGATAGGCTTTCTGAGCCGGACTCCGCGGGGAAGATGCATAACAAAGGCAGGTCTTTTACACCTTGGTCTTGATATATCGTCAGGTGAAGAGACCCAGATGAAATTTGAATGAGAGATAAACAATGACAGTACTGACAGTTTCACAACTGAATTTTTATATAAAGTCCCTGATGGATAATGACGAAAACCTGCGGTCTGTGTACCTGAAAGGGGAGATTTCCAATCTTACGGATCATTACCGTACAGGGCATATATATCTTTCATTGAAGGACGAAAAATGCACTCTCCGGGGCGTAATGTTTGCCGGAAACGCTTCCCGTCTGAGATTCAGACCGGAAAACGGTATGAAGGTGCTTGTTCACGGATATGTTTCTGTCTATAATATCAGCGGACAATATCAGATATATATAGATGATATGCAGCCGGAGGGTATCGGTGCCCTGAGTCTTGCCTTTGAACAGCTCAAAAGAAAGCTTTCGGCAGAGGGGCTGTTCGACGATAAGCATAAAAAGCCGCTGCCCGTGCTTCCTGAGAGAATCGGTGTAATAACCTCGCCCACAGGCGCTGCAGTTCAGGATATCCTTCGCATACTTTCAAGGAGATATCCTATAGGAGAAATAGTAATGAGCCCTGTTCTTGTACAGGGGGAAAACGCAGCTGCCGAGCTTACAAAGGCTGTCCGCCGGTTTGACAGGCTGGGATGCGCTGATGTGATAATAATAGGCAGAGGCGGCGGTTCCGCCGAGGATCTCTGGGCTTTTAATGATGAAAGCCTTGCCAGAGCCATATATGACTGCAGGATCCCGGTAGTATCCGGTGTAGGACATGAAACAGATTTTACAATCTGCGACCTTGTTGCGGATGTAAGAGCCTCCACACCTTCTGCGGCGGCGGAAATAGTTTCTCCGGGTGAGGGTGAGCTGGAAGCCGCAACAGATCTTCTGAGGGATAAGCTGCTCCATGCAATGCAGCATCGGATCATAATGGAAAGAGCTGTGCTGGACAGGCTTTCGGATGTAATGCATGCTAATTCTCCCGGGGCTCAGCTTACAGAAAGGCAGCTTCATCTCGATCACCTATCCGATCAGCTTCTTGGTTCTTATCGGTCATACCTTGCCGGGAAAAGGAATGATCTTGTATCCCTTGCTTCAGGTCTCGATGCCCTGAGCCCTATAAAGGTGATAACGAGAGGCTACAGTATTGCTGTGAAAAACGGAAAAACAGTAACATCTGTTGACCAGACGGAAAACGGCGATGAGCTTGAAATAATACTTAAAGACGGATCCCTCAGATGCTCCGTCATCGAAAGGAAGAAAACCGATGGCAAAATTTAACTATGAAAAAAGCATAGCCCGATTAAGCGAGATAGTGGAGCTTCTTGAAAACGGCAATATACCTCTTGACGATGCAATAAAGCTGTTTGAGGAAGGCACTAAACTTACAAAGGGATGCTATACTGCTCTGGAAAAGGCAGAACAGAAGATTACAGATATCAGTAAGATAGAGGAGGGATGAATATGTCTGAATTTACCGACATGATACAGGAGGAGATATTGTCTTTTCTTCCTCCGGAAGATGAATATATCGGAAAACTTGTAGCGTCGATGAAATATAGCCTTACAGCTGGCGGAAAAAGGGTGCGCCCAATGCTTGTAATGGAATTCTGCCGTCTTTGCGGCGGAAAAGAAGAGGCAGCGATTCCCTTTGCCTGTGCAATTGAAATGATCCACACATATTCTCTTATCCACGACGATCTTCCTTGTATGGATAACGATGATCTGAGAAGAGGCAGACCAACAAATCATAAGGTTTACGGTGAGGCAGTCGCTCTTCTGGCAGGAAGCGGATTGCTGGGGCTTGCCTTTGAAACAGCACTTTCCCCCAGAGCCGTCGAACTGAACGGATATGAAAAATGTGCAAGGGCTGCAGCTGTTCTTGCAGAATACTCAGGACCCCGGGGAATGCTGGGGGGACAGGTAATAGATATCGAGAGCGAGGGCAAAAAGGTCTCGGCAGATCATCTTGAAGTAATGGATCTTAAAAAGACAGGAGCGCTGATGGTGGCTTCGTGCCTGCTGGGATGTATCAGTGCCGGAGCGTCAGAGGAGCAGATGAAGGCTGCAAAGGAATATGCTGAAAACATAGGTATAGCCTTTCAGATAGTTGACGACATACTGGATAAAACCTCCAGCACCCAGGAGCTGGGAAAACCAGTTGGCAGTGATGAGGAAAATGATAAATCCACATATGTTTCCCTTCTTGGAATTGAAAAATGCCGTGAGATCAGCAGGGAGCTTACAGAAAAAGCAGTGAAGGCACTTTCTGCCTTTGATGCACCCTCGGATGAGCTGAGTGATTTTGCATTTTATTTATTGAACAGACAGAACTGATTGAAATAACAGCATTATAAGTAGTATAATATTCAGGGAATACAAAATTATATCGGAGATATATTATGGAAGAAAAAATACTTGATAATATAGCTTCACCAAAAGATCTGAAATCTCTTTCCGTAGAGGAGTTATACAGTCTTTCTGATGAGATAAGAGAAAAGATCGTTGCAACCGTTTCCGACAACGGGGGCCATCTTGCTTCAAATCTGGGAGTTGTGGAGCTGACAATAGCACTCCATAGCATTTTCAATACTCCGGAGGATAAGATCGTCTGGGACGTGGGTCACCAGAGCTATGCTCATAAGATACTTACCGGACGCTGTGACCGTATTGGTACGATAAGACGTGAGGGCGGACTTTCCGGATTTCCGAAAAGACTTGAAAGTGAATATGATGCATTTGATACAGGACACAGCAGTACGTCAGTTTCAGCGGCCTATGGCCTTTCCTGTGCCGCGGAACTGTGCAGCGAAAAGAGATATGTGATCGCTGTGATAGGTGACGGTGCCCTTACAGGAGGACTTGCCCTTGAAGCTATCAACAGTGCCGGAAGATCAAAGCAGAATCTTATCGTAATCCTTAATGACAATAAGATGTCCATTTCAAAAAACGTGGGATCAATGGCAAGGTATCTGACAAAGATCAGGATGGGACCCTTTTATCTGGATACAAAAAGCAAGGTTCACAAAAGACTTGACCGTATTCCGGTGATAGGAAAACCGACTTCAAGGTTTGTAAGCAGGCTTAAAAACTGGATCAGACTGAACTTTTTCGGGCATCAGAAAAATATGTTCGAGCAGCTGGGCTTCAAATACTACGGCCCCCTTGACGGACACGATATTTCCCAGCTAAGAACAGCAATGAAGGCGGCCAAACGCTCAAAAGGACCGGTAATGCTCCATGTCCGTACAGTCAAGGGAAAGGGCTATGAATTTGCGGAAAAGGATCCCAAAATCTACCACGGCATTTCCGCCTTTGACATTGAGACAGGTGAAGCAAAGTCATCCTCAAAAGGATTTTCAGATGTATTCGGAGCCTTTCTGTGTAAGTGTGCAGCAACAGATAAAAAGATTGTTGCCATAACTGCTGCAATGGCGATGGGTACAGGTCTGAGTGAATTTTCAAAGAAATATAAAAACAGATTTTTTGATGTAGGTATTGCGGAGGAACACGCAGTTACCTTTGCTGCAGGACTTGCAGCAGGGAATATTGTTCCCGTATTTGCGGTATATTCCACCTTTCTGCAGAGAAGCTATGATCAGATACTTCACGATGCCGCGCTGCAGCATCTACACATTGTTCTTGCAATTGACAGGGCTGGTATAGTCGGCGAGGACGGTGAAACCCACCAGGGAATATTCGATGTTGCCTTTCTCAATACGATACCGAGCGTAACTATATATTCTCCTGCCACCTTTGAGGAACTGGAAAGTATGATGTATGACGCTATATACAGAACATCCGATGTGGTAGCAGTGCGTTATCCGAGAGGAAGTCAGCTGTATATTCCGGAAGGTTACAAGTACAGCGGTGAGACTTATACCTTGACGGGAAATAAAAAAGCGGATATTCTTATTATCACATACGGCAGGCTTTTTTCGTTTGCATCACTTGCAGCTGAGGAGCTTCGCAGGAATAACATTGAGGTCTGTATCCTTAAGCTGAACAGGATCAAACCCATAGACCCCCGGTCTGTGACAGAGGCTAAGTCATTTTCCCGCTGCTATTTTTTTGAAGAGGGAATGAGGATCGGAGGAATAGGAGAAGGCTTCGGGCTTGAGCTTTACCAGCAGGGATATAAAGGAAAATTTGATCTTATAGCTATTGATAATTATGTGACCCAGGCAAAGGTGGATTCCGCACTGAGAAAGACAGGGCTTGACGATTATTCAATGGTTCAGAGAATAATGGAAGATTATAAACAGGAGTGAAAATAAGTGGCAGCAAAAAAAAGACTGGATGTCCTTGTGTATGAAAGAGGACTTGCCGAAAGCAGGGAAAAGGCAAAGGCTCTGATAATGGCAGGCGTCATTTATGCTGATAATCAGAAGGCCGACAAGGCGGGGACAACATATCCGGAGGATGTATCTCTGGAGCTCAGGGGGAACAAGCTCAGATATGTGAGCCGCGGAGGTCTGAAGCTGGAAAAAGCCATAAGCTCATTCTCTGTTGACCTTAAAGGAAAGACAACTATGGATATAGGCGCATCCACCGGAGGCTTCACTGACTGTATGCTGCAGAACGGAGCAGAAAAGGTCTATTCCATTGATGTAGGCTACGGTCAGCTGGACTGGAAGCTGAGGAATGACCCGAGGGTGGTAAACCTTGAAAGAACGAATATCCGATATGTCACAAGGGAACAGATTCCTGATATGATAGATTTTTTCAGCGTTGATGTTTGTTTTATTTCTCTTTCTCTTGTTCTTCCTGCAGTGCGTCCCCTGCTTAAAGAGGACGGCACAGCCGTATGTCTGATAAAACCCCAGTTTGAAGCCGGAAAAGGCAAGGTGGGGAAAAACGGTGTAGTAAGAGACAAGGAGATCCATGAAGAGGTAATAAAAAAGATATATGATTTCTGTCTCGGCAATGGTTTCACTGTAATAGATATGGATTACTCCCCGGTCAAGGGACCGGAGGGAAATATAGAATACCTGATATATATCAGAAAGTCAGATTCTCCGGTATCAGAAAAGGAATTTGATATTCCGGAGCTTGTAGCTCGCTCCCATGCCGAGCTTGATAGATAAAGCTATGGAGAAAAAACTATGAAGAGCATAAAAAAAATAGCACTTGTCCCGAACCTGACTAAAAAAGGAGCATTCGAGACATCATTAAAGGTAATAACCATTCTTCGTGAAAACGGCATTGATGTTTTTATGGCAGAAAAAAACGAAGCTCTTTTCGGGGAAAACCCTGTTGAGTTCATAGGCTCAACAGATGAGCTGATAACAGCCTCGGATATGGTTCTTACCATCGGAGGAGACGGGACAATAATGCACGCTGCAAGACACGCGTCACCTCTTCACAGACCTCTGCTTGGCATAAATATGGGGCGTCTTGGTTTTGTGGCAGGTCTTGAACCAAACGAATTATCAATGCTCAGCCGTCTCGCAAAGGGCGATTATAATATTGAAAAAAGAATGATGTTGAACGTCATACATAACAGCAAAGAGGGTGCTTCTTCTTATTATGCGATAAACGACGTAGTAATTTCCCGGGGATTTCTTTCCCGACTTATTGATATAGACGTTACCCTTGATGAGGACTATATGTGTAATTACCGTGCGGATGGTCTTATAGTTTCCACTCCCACAGGCTCCAGCGCATATTCCCTTGCTGCAGGAGGCCCGGTAGTAGAGCCGACGATGAAATGCATAGTAATGACCCCGATCTGTCCCCATTCTCTCTTTGCAAGGTCTGTAATATTCAGCCACAGATCAGAGCTTGTTGTAAATGCATCCTGTGATGATGACACCGAGGTTTTTCTTACAATAGACGGAGCAAAGACCTTTGTTTTCCGGAAAACGGATACAGTGGTAATAACCTCCTCCGAGCTTCAGGCAGAGTTTATCGATCTGAAGGAAAAGTCGTTTTACAGAGTTCTTAATGATAAATTTGCGGAAAAGAGTGATGACGATGAAATCTCAGAGACAATCAAAGATACTTGAGCTTATAACTGAAAATAGTATTGAGACCCAGTCCGACCTTCTTGAAATGCTGAAGGAGGAGGGCTACAGGGTAACTCAGGCTACAGTGTCAAGAGACATAAAGGAGATGCGTCTGATTAAAATACTGGGCAGCGACGGCGTCTATAAGTATTCTACGGAGGCTCAGCCGATTGAGGAATCCTCAGGCTCATATTTGTTTTCTACAGCGGTACGAAGTATCGATTTTGCCCAGAATATTGTTGTTATCAAAACGGGGAGCGGAATGGCACAGGCTGTCTGTGCGGCACTGGATTCCAGTGAACGCCAGGAGGTCATCGGATCCATTGCAGGCGATGATACCATATTTGTAGCAACAAAAAATGAAGCGTCCTCAAAGAGTCTGGTCACTGCTCTGAAAGCGCTTATTTCAAACTGAAAATGTGAGGATCAAAAGGAATGCTGAAAAATCTGTATATTGAAAATATTGCTGTAATAGAAAAGACGAGCATTGATTTTACCAGTGGAATGAATGTTCTGACCGGTGAGACTGGTGCCGGTAAATCAATTATAATCGATTCCATAAATGCCATCCTGGGAAACAGAACCTCAAAGGATCTTATCAGAACCGGAGCAGAAAGTGCATTTGTAAGCGCTGAATTTACAGATATTTCCGATGAAGCAGTCAGGACTTTGGAGGAATACGGATACGAAGCCGAGGAGGACGGTTCTGTAATGATCCAGAGGGAGCTAAGTATTTCCGGAAAGGGCAAATGCAGGATAGGCGGAAGGCCGGCTCCTGTGAGCGTTCTACGTAATATCGGCGAGAAGCTTATTGATATCCACGGACAGCACGCCAGCTATGAGCTTATGTCACCAGAAAGACATATTTCATATATAGACAAGCTGGGTGCTCTTGAAAGTGAGCTTGAGGCTTACAGAGCTGTATACCGGGAGTATGTCAGCCTGAGAGGAGAACTCAGCAGGATGGTGGATGATGAGAGCGAAAGAATCAGAAAGGCGGATCTTCTCAGATATCAGATAGACGAATTGGAAAAAGCCGATTTCTATGTAGGGGAGTATGAGGAGCTTTCAGAGCGAAAAAAGCTTATAGAAAATGCGGAAAAGATCTCACGGGGTCTGGAGCTTGCCAATTCATATCTTGCCGGAAGTGAAGATTCTGATGGCGCAGTAGCTCTTCTTGAGATGGCATCCGACAGCTTATCTGATCTCACAGACTGTATCCCTGGTGCGGCAGAGGTTCTGACGCGCCTTAGTAATGCCATATATGAGATAGAGGACTGCCGGGAGGAGCTGGTCTCTATGTCAGACCAGGTAGATACCGGTCTGGATGATATAAACGAGGTTGAGGAGAGACTTGATCTTATATATTCACTGGGCAGGAAATACGGTGTCACCATTGAGGAAATGCTCAGCTATCTTGAAAATGCAAGAAAAGAGCTGGAAAAGCTTGAGGGCTTTGAGGAAAACAGGGATGCGCTTGTTGCCAGGTGTGATGAAGCGAAGGAAAGGGCTTCCCGAATGGCGAGGGCTATCTCCGAAAAAAGAAAAAAGATTTCCAGAGAATTTGAGAGTTCAGTGAAAAAAGAAATGACCTATCTTGATATGCCGAATGTAGAGCTGGTAGTTGATATTTCCGGATGCTCTCTTGACATAAACGGAATGGATAAGCTGGAGATACTTATTTCCACAAATCCGGGCGAACCTCCGAAGCCTGTTGCCAGAATAGCATCCGGAGGTGAGCTTTCAAGGATGATGCTTGCCATAAAAAATGTTCTTGCTGATAAGGACCCTGTGGATACTCTTATTTTCGATGAGGTTGATACAGGTATCAGCGGAAGTGCTGCCCAGAAGGTGGGGCTGAAGCTCAGAGAGGTATCTTCCGCACGACAGGTGATGTGTGTTACTCATCTTGCTCAGATAGCCGCACTTGCAGACAGCCACTTCAAAATTGAAAAAAGCGTAGTTGACGGTAAGACCTATACTCAGGTGTCACAGCTCGATCACGAAGGAAGAAGAAACGAGCTTGCAAGGATTATCGGCGGTGTAGAGATTACCCAGGCGACGCTTGATTACGCCGAGGAAATGCTCGGATAAAAATAAAAAATGTAAGGAGAATTGTTATGGATTGTTTATTTTGCAGTATCATCGCAGGGGATATACCCTCAACAAAGGTTTACGAGGACGAAACAGTGTATGCCTTCAAGGATATAAATCCGATGGCGCCTGTTCATGTTCTTATTATTCCCAAGACCCATCTGTCATCCATTAATGATGTTACCGAGGAAAACAGCGGGGTCATTTCCCATATCTATGAGGTTGCAGCAAAGCTTGCAAAGGAGCTGGGTATAGCAGACAGCGGCTACAGAGTTGTCAGCAATTGCGGTGCAGATGCCGGACAGACTGTATTCCATCTTCATTTCCATCTTCTTGGCGGTAAAAAGCTGAGACTTGAAATGTGCTGATCTGAGATCCGGAGGAATGTATGATGAAGCGACCGCTTGCAGTTGTAGGACTATCATATTTTACAGCCCTTGCGGTTGCTTTTGTCTTTTCTTCCATTAATCCCCTGATCTTTTCCGGGATATTTCTTTTTTCGGGAGTTCTGGGTCTTATATACTGGCTTGTCAGAAAACAAAAGGCCTTGATTCCTGTTGTATTTATTACCGGAGCGGCTGCGTGTCTTAATTTATATATTTTTACATCTGCTTTTGTGACCCCGGTAAGCGTGCTTGAAGGAAAGACCATAACTGTGAAAGGCACTATCTGCGATCTTCCCTATGAGCGCGACGGAACCATATACTATAAAATAGATACTACAGAGATCAGTTATCCCGGTGCGCCTCAGAATACGACCATACTTGTGTCCTCGTCGAAGGCGCTTCGTGCCGACGTCTATGACAGTGTTACCACAAAGGTAAGCTTCAGGAATACAGTCATAAACAGCGACATTTCAAGAAAGGTTTTTATCCGGGGAAGCCTGTACCCCTATTCCGGAGTGAAGATTTCCCATAATGATAATAAGCCTATTATGTATCACATAATAAAGCTCAGGGAAAAGGTACTAAGTACAATAGACCTTACTTTGCCGGAAAAGGAGGCGGATTTCGCCTCGGCTATACTCGTAGGAGATAAATACGGCCTTTCCTCTGAGACAAATGAATCTGTCAGAACTGCCGGAATTTCTCACATAATCTGCGTTTCGGGATTTCATCTTTCGGTGATTGCCTGCCTTGTTCTTTTTCTGCTGAAAACTATTCTTCGCGGAAGAGAACGACTGGCATCTCTTTTGTGTACCGTATTCGTTTTTGTATATATGGCTCTTACAGGCTTTACCATACCTGTTATGAGAGCCGGGATAATGCTGATCCTTGTTCTTACAGGAAAGGCGATCTTCCGCAGAGCCGATACTCTCAATTCCCTTGGTATAGCAGCGCTGCTCGTCTGTTTTATGGACCCGTACAGTGCGGTTGATGTCAGCTTTCTGCTTTCCTTTGGTTCAACCCTGGGCATCATTCTCTGGAGCAGGGAGCTTGAGGGTTATCTGATAGAAAAATTGTTTCCGGATGAGAGCAAAGCAGGTAACGGCAATTTACATAAGCTAAGAAAGTATCTCCGGCCGGCGGTTACACCTGCGGTGTCAGCCTTGTCGGTAACTCTTTGCGCCCTTGTTTTCACTTATCCGATAATACTTGTTTTTTTCCGGTCATTTTCACCTTATGCGATTTTATCCAATATGCTGGTGACGCTTGCCGCGTCAGCCCTGATCGTTTCCGGTTCATTGATGGTGATTCTGAAGCTTACAGTTGTTCTCAGTCCTTTGTCTGTTGTTTTTTCATTCATAACGGCGGTACTGTGTGATTTTATTATTAACGTCTCATATTATGTAGCTTCTCTTCCTTATGCAGGAATGAAGTCCTCGGCTGAGTTTATCCCGGTATGTATCGCCATTTCTGCAGCATTTGCTGTAATCATAAAGCTCCTTAAAGGGATCAGCAGACCAAGAAAGGTTGCCAGCCTTCTTCTGGTGATAATTTTAGTTTTTTCCTGTGGGAATATGGCTGACAGGATGACAAAGAAGGACAGCCTGAAGCTCACTGTTTTTGATGTCGGAGAGGGGCTGACCGTACTTCTTGATAAAAACGGAGACAGATCTCTTATGTTCTGCAGCGGAAGCTATGATAAGCTTTATTCAGTAAATAATTATATCAGTAATTCAGGCAGCGGAAGTATTTCCTATATGCTCTTGCCTGATACCGATTGTAATTATGCAGAATCCGTATTAAAACGCTTTGATGTAGATGTACTGCATATCTATGATGAAGAAAAATACAGTGCAAGGATGCATAATATTGTTATGGATAAGGAAAACAGGATACTTTCATCCTCAGAGGATAACAGGATCTTTACTACGAAATGGAATGACTCGGAAATACTTGTATATTGCAATAATACTGACAGAGCTGTTCGGATATTGTCCGGACAGTCTGCAATACTGATCGCGGATAAAAATACAGACTGCGCTTCTTTGCCGGAGAATTGGCTTGAAAACCATATTTTCATTTATGCCGGCAGTATAAAAAATATGGATAGAGTTACTGCGGAAAAAACCGTCTGTTCTTCACAGATGGCTTCATCTGATGATAAGGTCATTACTACTGCAGACTCAGGAGATATAGGGATAAGGATATTTAAAGATAAAAAGGTATCAATAAGGAGGGAATCAACTTGGCAAAGCTGAATGAACAGGATTTTAAGAAGGAAGTTACTTCCGGAGACTTCCGGAGCCTCTATCTTATATACGGAGATGAAAAATACCTTGTAAAGAAATATACTCAGGCTCTTGTCAAAAAGGTGTGCGGAAAGGAACCGTCAGATTTTGACTATAGCTGCCTCAATTCCGATTCTTCTCTCGAAGAAATATTTGAAGCAGCCGATCAGCTTCCTATGTTCAATAAGAAAAAATGTGTATGCGTTACTGACTTCGATATCGGCGCTCTGAGCGAAAAGGACTATAATGAGCTGGAAAAATTCTGTACGGATATCTCAGAACAGACGGTTCTGATTTTTTCAATGCCTACTCTTTCAACTGTTGCTAAAAAAAAGACCAAGGAAACAAAAAAGACTTCTGGTATGAATAAATTTGTTTCTCTTGTAGAAAAAGCAGGAACTGTGCTTAAGCTTGATAAAGTGGGAGATATCGGTCTTGAAAAAGCTATTATCGGATGGGCAAAGAAGAACGGCTCCGAGCTGAACAGGATCAATGCGTCAAAGATCATCGCAGCTGTTGGCACAGATATGACAGCTCTTCACAATGAGATAGATAAGCTTTCCGCATATGCGAGAGAACGGGAGATAACTGAGAGTGACATCAAAAAGCTGTGCGTAAGAAATAATGAAGCCAGGATATATTCACTTTCAGATCTGATAACAAAGAACGATTATAATTCAGTTTATAAGCAGCTGGATATTTTATTCAGCCAGAATGAAAAGCCGGAAATTATCTTGTCTGTTCTCAGCTCTGCCTTTATTGATATTTACAGAATGAAGGCTGCGCTTGAATCCGGAAAAACCGTATCCGATGTAGCGTCGGACTTTAAATACGGAAAACGGGATTTTGTCCTGAATAAGGCAAAAATGAATGCCCCGGGGTATTCTTCTGCCACTCTGCAGAATATTCTTGAGGTTTTTCTTGATGCAGATATCCGTCTGAAAAGTACAAGAGCAGACCAAAGAATAGTTATAGAAACGCTTATTGCAAAGCTTCTTCTGGTCGTCAGAGAGGGTAACAGAATATGATAAAAGTCAAAGAAGCAATAATTGTAGAAGGAAAATACGATAAAATAAAGCTGTCAAATTTTATTGACGGACTTATAATCACTACAGAAGGCTTCGGCGTATTTAAGGATAAGGAAAAGCAGGCTCTTATAAGATATCTTGCGCGGGAAAGAGGCATTCTTGTTCTGACAGACAGCGACGGAGCAGGGTTTGTAATAAGAAGCTTTCTCAAGGGCTGTATCCCACGGGAACAGATAAAGCACGCTTATATACCTGACATTTTCGGAAAAGAAAAAAGAAAAAACAGCCCTTCAAAGGAAGGCAAGCTGGGGGTGGAGGGCGTTTCTGAGGAAGTGATACGAAAGGCTATTGCTGCTTCCGGCGCAGATTGCTCTGAGCTTTCCGGAGGAAAAAAGCAGGCGGGGGATATAAGTAAAGCAGATCTCTTTGAAATGGGACTTTCCGGCGGCACAAATTCAAAGGAAAGACGAAATATTCTTAAGGAACATCTGGGACTGCCGTCAAATATGGCGCCTAATCTGCTACTGGATACCCTAAACTGCATAATGACAAGGGAAGAGCTGGAAAAGACCTGTCAGGAATTATTCGGAAGGGAGGACGAAAATGATTGAGGTTACTTTGCTGGGCTGTGGTGGAATGATGCCGATGAAAAACAGATGGCTGACTTCCTGCTATCTGCTGTGTAACGGCCATGCAGTACTTATTGACTGCGGTGAAGGTACACAGATCGCTCTTAAAAATACGACGTGCAAGGCGAAAAAAATAGATATGATATGCATTACCCATTTTCACGCAGACCATATTTCCGGACTTCCCGGATTCCTTCTCTCTATGGGAAATGAGGGAAGAGAGGAAAAAATCACTATTGCCGGCCCCAGAGGAATAGAACGTATTGTAAAAAGCCTCACAGTTATAGCATCAGGGCTTCCGTTTGAAATAGATTTTATAGAGGTCGAAGATCATAAGGCAATCAGTGCCGCTGGTATGGAAATAACCCCTTTCAGATTGAGACATGGACTGGAATGCTTCGGATATTCCTTTTACCTTCCCAGATCAGGAAAATTTGACCCTGAAAAGGCCAGAGCCAATGATGTTCCTCAGTGTATTTGGTCAAAGCTTCAGAAAAACGAAGAGACAGAGCTTGATGGGAGAATCTTTACACCGGATATGGTTCTCGGGGAAAGCAGAAAAGGTGTAAAGCTTACATACTGTACAGACACAAGACCTTGTAAAAGCATTTCATCGTCTGCAGCAGGCTCAGATCTGTTTATCTGTGAGGGCTTGTATTACGAGCAAGATAAGATAGAAAGGGCTGTCAAGACGGGGCATATGCTTTTTTCAGAAGCTGCCAGGCTTGCTCTGGAGTCTGATGTAAAGGAAATGTGGTTAACACATTACAGCCCCGCTGTAAAAGACCCGGAGCTGGGACTTGCAGCTGCGAGGGAGATTTTTCCCGATTCATATTGCGGGTACGACGGAAAAAAGACTATTCTGTATTATCCTGAGGACTGAAAACGCTCCTTCGGCAAGGTTACTGAACTATAAATATGAAGCCTGGAGCATAGGCGGATGATCCCATGCAGGCTTCTTTTCAGATGTCGATGCATCTTGGTGTTGCTTTCTGCATTATACTTCACAATTTATTCTCTGAACGTTCTTTTGGTGTTATATTTTATTTATCAGAAAAAGAGACCGTTCGGTCAGGTGTGAATATCAGGAGGAAAAAACCATGAAAAAGTTATTTGACAAAAGCGAGCTTATATTTGCGATAGTATTATCTGAATGAAGCTGTGATAATCTCATCTGTTACCTTTGGAATAGGTCATAGAGTAAACCTTCTTAACGGATATGACATACTGAAAAATGTTATAAGGGTCATCGAAAGCTTTTATGCGTTTTATTCGTGTCTGGTTTGTTCTTTTCGAGCCGACAATCTCTGCAGGGCGTGCCTTCGGCACGGAGCCAAATTGGTGAACCAAGGTTCCCTCCTTGTGGAAATCCCTCCTCCTTTTCTTTGTACCGAAGCTGCTTACGGCTGACGTAAGTGCGTATGACCCTCTGCTTTGGTAAACGGAAACGAAGGAACATACAAAGCTCCTGTTTTCGTATGACCTGCAGCTTCTTATACATTCTGCCCGGTACATACGAAGTCGAAATAGCCGTACATACTTCCCCGACCCCACAGCAGGGGTTTAAGGAGTGAGATTTCAAAAGGGCAAACTCAAAGGGGTACAGCCCCGAATTACTATGTTGCGCTGAAAGCTACGCCGCGGCGCAAGAGTATAGGACAGCACAACCGAGCGATAACGCGAACACGGATGCCGCGCGACGGGAGTATAAGTATACACGACCGAGCGAATGGAATGAGCGATAACGCGAATTGCTCAGTGCGAGCACGCACCGCGAACACGGGTGCAGCG
>CAMVQZ010000045.1 GCA_947169745.1 uncultured Clostridia bacterium | reverse complement strand
CAGAGAACAGAAAAGGATAGCATGTATGAACTGTCCGCAAAAAATGACCGACTGAGCAAGAGCAGTATGGTAATTACCATTTTCGTCCTTGTAATCTGCAAGATACCAATTCTTCATAGCTTTGTCCTTTCTTCCCGTACAGCCTGATAGATCAGCTTTAACATCGGGGACTTGAAGTCCCACTTTCATCTTCTGCAAGCGTCCTTTGCTTCGTCAAACAGTACCTTGATCATCTCATACTCCTCGTAATCCTTGACCTCAACTGTTATCTTACAAACCACTCCGTCAGAGTAGGTAGTGAAGCCGTACCCGTAATCTTTGAGCAAACATCTGAAAATGTATCCGATGTCTTCAGCTCTCATATCTCCGTCTTTCCATTTCGCTTCGGCATATCTTTTCTTGTCGGAGCTGTCTTTAGTCGCCCTTGTACCGATGTAACTCAATTTCATCAGCCGTTATCTCCTTTCGTGAAGTGGGACTTGAAGTCCCTTCTGTGCGGTATCATTCTTCAAAATATCCGCCTGTTGAGCCGTTCCACTCTATTGTGCTGTCAGCATACATCTGACAACCGTGAGCCGTAAAAGTCCACTTGTACTTGCCTACACGCTGAAACTTTGCTCTGAAATGTCCCTCTGCTTCAAGGCAGATATAGGAGCCGCCGCCTTTATTGGTATAGATTGTATCGGGTGTGGGGGTGAAGTAGTGCCTGTCCATTGTCTGACCTCCTCTCCGTAAGGCTTTATCATATCCTTACAGTTACTATTATAACCGATATATCGTTCATATTCAATATACAGTCTGAACGAACATTCGGTTATAATTTTATGATGCTTTGTTAAAAATATAGGCTTGTATTCGTTCATATTATATGCTACAATTGGTAAAGAAATATATAGGAGGGTGATTGAATGGGAATGGTATATAAAATAAATGTGCTTCAAGCTCTGAAAGACAAGGGCTACTCAACATATCGTATCAAGAATGAAAAGCTGTTGAGCCAATCGACTTTACAGAAGCTCAGAGAGGGTAAGCCTGTATCGTGGGAAAACATAGAAGCATTTTGCAGACTGCTTGAAATACAGCCGGGCGATCTGCTTGAATACAAGCCTGACACAACAGAGAATGATTGATTTTTTCCCTGACGGTAAAAGGGCATAAAAAAGAAGCCAACATGGGGGGGACAAGACAATGTGTCCTGTCTACCTGTTGACTTCATAGCTTCTTAAATTATTGGTCTTAATGACATTATGAAATATGGAATAGTTGTCAATGGCTAACATAGAAACGAATAAAAAATTTTCAAAAGTTCGTTTTTAGTATTGACAAACAAAAAACGATGCTGTATCATTAAAATGTATGTTGAAAAAGTAAACACCAAAAGCCCATCGCTTAACTCCCAATTAAACGACAGGCTACACTCGCAAAGGTACTGATCCTACCTCTAACGAATTTCTGATGCCCAAACAGGCTTCTTATGCCTTTTGGATATAACGTGTCAAGTCAATGCCTTTTTGCGTGGAAAGCACTCGGTATTGGCTTGGCATAATTTTTTGTTACACTTGCCTTTATGTCAGTACATAGGCTTTTGTCTGTGTCCTGACATAAGAGTAAACAGTAATACCAACCACTCGTTTTACTCTTTCCCGACAACTGAATACATAACACAAGCGAAAATACAACGGTATCATAACAGTTTTGCCACGACACCATACTCAAATGGTCGAGCGAGCCAACAGACTTCCTACTCCTGTTGCTACCTTGACTACTTGGTAAGGCTTACAAACCTGTTTAATACGATGTGGTGAAACCACCGGCGAGTACCCGACAGCACCCAACATCAGGATAAGATAGCCTGTGTTATTGAAGATAATCTTGGGTAGAAGATTATCTTCCGATAAAGGTATAAATCAGATTATTCCCTTATCGGAGGATAATCATACGGATTATACAGCAACAAGGTAAGAAGATAAAACTCCTTACCTCACTGCTTTCATTTGGCAGGGGCAGAAGGACTTGAACCCTCGGCACGCGGTTTTGGAGACCGCTGCTCTACCAACTGAGCTATACCCCTATAATATCTGTAAGCATCCTCGATGCTCACTTGCAGGATCCATAATACCATAACTGAGAGGTAAAAGTCAAGATTTTTTGAAAAATACTGAAATAATTTTTTTCAGCGTTATGCTGGACCCGATTCGCAGGGGTCGCTTATTCCATTCGCTCTGTCGTGCGTGTGGATACTTTTGTCCTGCGGCGGAAAGAGATTGGCATCCCCGCCCAATAATGCTCCGCTGAACGCGGCATAGACAGCGGAGGCATGGGAAAAGTGAAGAGATAACAAATGAATACTGGAAACTGAAAAATCAATAATATTGGTTGTCGCTGTGCTCCTGTTATAGTAAGCTTATATGTGACGGAGGTTCTTACGGCTTTCGATTATCATAAACGCAAAAGCAGACGCTCTGTGTCAGGAGAGTGGAATACCGGGGGTCAGAGAAAAACAGCCCCGTATAGCAGCCCGTATGGGGTGCGGCAGCGTGGGATGGGAGCAGTGTCTGGGGCGGTGAGCACCGGATGTTGCGCCACGGTAGTTTATGTGCGCACGACAGCGCGAGTGTAAACGAGCGATAACGCGAACACGGGTGCAGCTTCACGCTGCCTGGTTGGAAAAACTGTACAAATTGGTTGGGATATGGTATACTGTTTTTAATAAGATGTGGAGCCTGAAGATTTGTGATCCGGAAATTCACTTGAGATGATTTGTTTTGCTGATTAGCGGCTTTGTATTTTGTGTATAATAATCAGCATATGGTGGGTGATACATTATGAAAACAATAACCGATATTTATTGTCCTGGTTGCGGGGCTCCTGCACAATTTGATATTAAAGGGCAGACCTATCTCTGCAGCTACTGCGGAGGTAAAGTGGGAATTAGAGAGGCTCTCCGGGGAAAGCAAGGATTCAGGGAGATCCGTATTGGTAAAATGAAGGATTCTCTGGCTCGTTTCCGGCTTTATGTCTCTTCCTGTAACAGCTGCGGTGCGAATGTTGTTTTTGAAGAAGGAGATGCAATATCAACCTGTGATTTTTGCGGAAAAAGTATGGTCAGGATAAAGTATCTTGATACTGACGGATTGCCGGAAAATATCATACCTTTTTCGCTGACGGAACAGGAAGCCGCAGGTTGCCTGATGGAGTGGTGCGAAAAAAATAAAAGAAAACCGGAGGCAAAAAAGCTGAAGCAGCTTATTCCTGAGCTGAAAGGATTTTACCTGCCGTATGATCTTGTCCGCGGTCCTGTTCATATGAATGTCTGGCGGCTGGATGGAGGAAAAAAATTTGACTGTGAGGGCTTTATCAATGATGAGTTTGTAAACAGATCAGAACAGCTGGATAATCTGCTTCTGGATAGTATGGAGCCCTTCGATAGGGAGAGTATGGTGGATTTCGATTTTGCCTATGTTGGAGGTCACAGGGTAAAAGTCTCTGATATTACAGATGAGGAACTGAAAACAAGAATCTCCGGGGAAGCAAGAGAAGCATATATCCCATGGGTCAGGAAAAAACTGGAAACAAATGCAGTCGATGTAAGTGCGGATGCCAGTGATGCCGTAAGATATCCGGTTCTGCTTCCTGTGTATTATATTCGAAAAGGAAATCTTATGGCGGCGGTAAACGGACAGACCGGAAAAGTAAGCGTCCGGGCTGAAAAGGAATCTCATTATTATTTCCTGCCTTGGTGGTTTAAAGCTATTATTGCGACACTGGCTTTTTGTGAAATAATGCTTGGAGCGTTTATCCTTTTTAAGATGGAGCCTATGACTGCGTTGTTCCTGACAGGGATTCTGGGATTCTTTTTTATAGTGGTGAACCTTTGCCTTTACAGCGATACGGCAAAAAATAAATTTTCAGTAGAGTCTGGAAGAAAGTATTTCACATCCGGTGATCAGACCTTCCGTAGGGAAAGGGGAGGCCTTGTCCGTAATGAAAAGATACTAAAGAGAAAAATATCACAGCCCAGCTTTTTTAGTAAAATCGGTGATAAGCGTATACCTGTTGAGATGTATTTCACTACGCCGTTAAGGATACTGAGATTGGCGGTGCTTAGCCTGATCGTGACATTTCTTCCTGTAATATTCGCCCTGCTTATCAATGGCTTTAATTTTTCCATGCTTGATCTTGGAGGATCTGCTGTCTGGTTCTGCATTGCTGTTCCGGTGATGCCGGTTCTGGTGCTGAAATTCGGAATTGTGGAATTACACGATAACCCCTGGATTTATTATCGCCTGCCGGATGGAAGGAAGAAGAGATACCGGAATAACGGTGAAAAAATAAAGATAAAAATAAACCGAGAACTTCTGATCAATATACTGATGGTTCTGTTTGTGCCTCCTGTTTCTCTTGGAGTATGGTTCGGGATAATCTCATTTTGTGTTATGGTGTATCTTACAGCAGGCTTCGGATGACCTGGTAACGGCGGTTATTAAGATCAGATCGGATACTAATATCAGGTATAACACTTTAATATCGGCGTTGAAATTCCGCATTACTTCGTTATCGTTCTGTGAAATTTACCGCTCAAATCTGATTAAAGCATCTTATCGGATAGCAGTATGAGGAGTGAATATGTTTTTTGATATCAGTGGGCGAGGTTTACGAAGCTAAGAAAAAGGAATTTGAGATAGTTGAATAGTATTACCAGACCGGCATAAGGATGTCACGGTCTCTGGAATACGGTAGATGCAATAAGTGCAGGGATGGTCAGAATATGCAGGAGCGCATTTGAAAGCTATGACTGTTTCCGCTCTCTTATTCCCGGATGGTATTCGGAAGAGTACAGAAAAATAATAAAAGACAATGCCTGATTTTTGGTTGTCAATATTTTAATCAGTAGGTGAGGAAATGAGTTTTGAAAGAGATAAAATAAGGAATTTCAGTATCATAGCCCATATCGATCACGGAAAATCTACCCTTGCGGACAGGATACTGGAGCAGACTAAATCTGTGGCGATAAGGGAAATGGAAAATCAGCTTCTTGATAATATGGATCTGGAAAGGGAAAGGGGCATAACTATCAAGGCTCATGCCGTGACCCTTCTGTATAAGGCGGACGACGGGGAAGAGTATATCTTTAATCTTATAGATACCCCCGGTCACGTTGACTTTAATTATGAGGTATCCCGTTCTCTTGCAGCCTGTGAGGGAGCTGTTCTTGTGGTGGATGCATCCCAGGGAATAGAAGCTCAGACTCTTGCAAATACATATCTTGCGCTCGATGCAGGACTTGAGATAGTACCGGTCATTAATAAAATAGATCTTGCCAGCGCAGATCCCGACAGGGTCAAAAAGGAAATAGAGGATGTGATCGGACTTCCGGCTGAGGACGCTCCTTGCATTTCGGCAAAGGTGGGTATAAATATACATGATGTTATGGAGCAGATAGTTGCTCTGATACCGCCGCCGGAGGGGGACAGCGAAAAGCCGCTGAAGGCGCTGATATTCGATTCGTATTATGACAGCTATAAGGGCGTTATTATTTATGTCCGCATCAAGGAGGGACAACTCCGTGTGGGGGATACTATACGCCTGATGGCTACAGGCTCTGAATTTAATGTGGTGGAGCTGGGCTTTATGAGAGCTACAACTCTTGAGCCTACAGATGTACTCTATGCCGGAGAAGTAGGATATATTGCGGCTTCTATAAAGACTGTGAGCGACGCTCAGGTGGGAGATACGGTGACCTTGGCAGACAGACCGGCAGATGAGCCTCTTCCGGGATACAGAGCTGTTCAGCCTATGGTATTCTGCGGTATCTATCCTGCGGATGGTGCGAAATATCCGGATCTCAGAGACGCTCTTGAAAAGCTTCGCCTGAATGACGCTTCCCTTTCCTTTGAGCCGGAGACATCCGTTGCCCTTGGCTTCGGTTTCCGGTGCGGCTTCCTGGGACTCCTCCATATGGAAATAATCCAGGAAAGACTGGAAAGAGAATATAACCTCGACCTTATCACAACTGCTCCCAGTGTAATTTACCGGATCACAAAAAATGACGGTACTGTGGAAATGATCGATAACCCGACAAATTATCCCGATCCGGGAGTTATATCTATGGCAGAGGAGCCGATGACCCAGGCGCATATCTATTCCCCGACGGAATATGTGGGCAATATCATGGAGCTGTGCCAGGACAGACGAGGCGTTTTCAAGGATATGACATATATAGACGCCGACAGGGTAGATATACATTATGAGCTTCCCCTTGCGGAGATAATTTATGACTTTTTCGATACCCTTAAATCACGTACCAGAGGATATGCTTCCTTTGACTATGAGCTTTCCGGGTATGCGGAATCAAAGCTTGTCAAGCTGGATATAATGCTCAACGGCGAGGTGGTGGATGCTCTGTCATTTATAATCCACGCTGAAAAGGCTTATCCCAGAGCAAGGAAAATGGCGGAAAAGCTGAAGGAAAAGATACCGCGCCAGCTTTTTGAGGTGCCTATCCAGGCCTGCATAGGCGGAAAAATCATTGCAAGGGAAACAGTAAAGGCAATGAGAAAGGACGTTCTTGCAAAGTGCTACGGCGGTGATATCACACGAAAGAAAAAGCTTCTTGAAAAGCAGAAGGAAGGCAAAAAGCGTATGCGTCAGCTGGGCTCTGTTGAGGTTCCCCAGGAGGCATTTATGGCTGTTCTTAAGCTGGATACGGACTGATTTGATCGCTTTGCCTATATAACTGACAGTTCATCGGGGAGAAATGATAAATGAAAAAACAGGTTCTTATCTATAATTTTGATAAAGAAGAATTATCCAGGGCGAAAAGAGCTCTTTTGCCGCTGCACTTTTCTGTCAGAGAGGTGACTCGGGAGGAAAGCCTTATTCCGGTGGGATTCATCGCCGGAGCGGTGGAGGATGGAACACCGGATACCGGAGAGTATGAGTTTTCCGGAAAGCTTGTGGTGATGGCAGGCTTTTTGGGCGCGGATCTTGACAGGCTTCTGGCGGCTATGAGAAAGGCCGGCTTCGGAAGAGATGTCCTGAAAGCAATGCTTACACCGTCAAACTGTACCTGGAGCGGTGCAAGACTTTACAGCGAGATCTACAGGGAGCATATGCAGATGAAGGGTAAGGGCTGAGGAATGTACTATACTTATATCCTTCGCTGCAGCGACGGAAGTCTTTATACCGGGATAACAAATGATCTTCAGAAAAGAATGGACGCTCACTCCGGAAAGCTTCCCGACGGCGCTAAATATACCCGGTCCCATTCTCCGGAAAGGCTTGAGGCTGTCTGGAAAAGCCGGGGCAGATCTGAGGCTTCACGTCTGGAATACAGGATAAAAAAGCTGGATAAAAGACAAAAGCAAAGGCTGATAGAAGAAAATGCTCTTTATCTTATAAAGGATATTGACGAGGCAGACTATGAAAGAACAGAGACTCCTGTTTTCCTGTAATAGGGAAATCTTGGTCAGAGCTATTTAAGGACGGATGAACTATGAGAGAGGAAATCAGAAAATCTCTTCTGGAAATGGGAGAGAAAAAGCTTGCGGAATTCTCCGGGAGGCTTATACCCGGAGCTGAAAATATCATCGGTGTGAGACTGCCGGAGCTGAGGAAATATGCAAAGCGTCTTGCGAGGGAAATGGGAGAGGAAGCCCTCGACGGAGAGGATATTTTCTATGAGGAAATAATGCTACGGGGTTTTGTTATCGGATACCTGAGGACAGACCCGGAACACAGGCTTGAACTTATCAGGGGGTTTATCCCGCTTATTGATAACTGGGCTGTTTGCGACAGCTTTTGCCCTACTCTTAGCTTTACAAAAAAGAACCCGGAGCTTGTCAGGGAATTTCTGGAGCAGTATCTTGCTTCGGAAAAGGAGTTTGAACAGCGCTTCGGAGTCGTTATGCTTCGGTGCTATTACATAAATGACCAGTATATAGATTCTACCCTCGCTTCTCTGACTGCTGTGGATACGGGTCAGTATTATTCTTCTATGGCTGTGGCATGGGCTGTTTCAGAATGCTATATCAAATATACGGATAAGACAATGCCATTGCTTGAGAATAAGTCCCTGGATCCCGTTACTCATAACCGGGCTATCAGCAAAATATGCGACTCCTTCCGGGTTTCTTCTGATGAAAAGAATAAATTGCGGGCTTTAAAACAAATAGTAAATTAAGTTTAGTATAATACAAAAAGTATAATACAAATAGTATTGCTTTAATTATATAAACAAAAAGTATAGTATTACGAATGGTAATTTATTTGATAAATTAACATATTGTATATTACGATTTGTATATTAATTCTAATATATAACAAATAGTATTATCAGGTGATGAAATGACCAGAGAAACAGCAAAAAAAATGATAAAGGGACATCCCTTTTCAAGACAGGATACGGCAAGAAAAGATATTGAGGAACGGGCTTATGTGGAAACAGAGCTTGTTCCTGTCTTTGAATTGGACGGAAATAACTATCAGTATACTGCGATGTATAAATTCCGGATAAATGACGGCGGATATGTCTACGGCAGAGCAATGACTATTGATGAATTGTGCCGTATGCAGGCGTCGGCAGCCCGGGGAGATGTTTTCAGAATAATGTATCTGAAGGAATCCCGGATAATAATCGAAATAGAAGCAGTTGATGATTAAAAATATACTATATGTAATATATTATGTGCTTTTATGTCGAAAATATACAAATGGTTATAATATACAATTCGTATATCCTTTGAATCTGAATATATACTATTTGTAATTAACTTATAGTATAATAATTATATCGTATACAAAATGTATTTGCTTTTGAGATAATATACTGGATGATAATATTGTCGTATTGTATAAAACAGGAATAATATACAAATAGTAATTTATTCGGCGTTTATGACTGTGGAACTGATTGATGGTTTTGTTATATTATACTTTACGTAGATTTGTAATTAATACTACCTTTTGCATACTACAAAATGGATATTTTCAAATTATAATACAAAAAGTAATATACAATTAGTTTACTAATATATAAAATATACTTATTGTATGTCTATAATACTATTTGTAATAAATGCTATCGAAATATATACTAATAGTATACTACATAATGTATTATTTTTAATATAAATACAAAATGTATACTACTTAATGTAATATATATGGTGTTAATACAAAACGTATACTACAATAAGTAATATACATATTTAGAATACAAATAGTATTATACAATATATATAATTACCTGTTATTATATAAATGGTAAAACTGGACTGTCGGGTGATGTGTTTGTTGTAGATTACTGACTGTATTATAAATATAAAATATACGAATGGTCATATACAAATAGTAAATATTTGATATAATATACTGATAGTTAAGAAAAGAGGGGCGGTAATGGAGTATATACTCAGAACGGAAGAGCTTACTAAAAAATATTCCGGGCAGACGGTAGTGGAAAGGGTGTCTATGACTGTAAGACCGGGAGATATATATGGCTTTGTGGGGAAAAACGGAGCCGGAAAAACTACCTTTATTCGTATGATACTCGGTCTTTCTCTCCCGGACGGTGGAAGCTTTTCTATGTTTGACGGTGAAAGAATGGCTCAAGCAAGAAGAAAAACAGGGAGCCTTGTGGAGGGACCGGCTATTTACAATAATATGTCTGCAAAAAAGAATATTGAAATCTACTGTACTATGCTGGGAGAGGATCCCTCTCAGGCAGAGGAAATTCTTAAAACCGTGGGACTGGATAAGACGGGAAGAAAAAAGGCAGGGAATTTTTCTCTGGGTATGAAGCAGAGACTGGGGATAGCTCTGGCTCTGGTGGGGGATCCGGAATTTCTTGTGCTGGATGAGCCGATAAACGGACTTGACCCCAAGGGCATTGTTGAGGTCAGGGAACTGCTTCTTAAACTACGCAAGGAAAAAAACAAGACCATCTTTATTTCCAGTCATCTTTTGGGTGAGCTGGAAAAGATCGCTACAAGATATGGGATTATTTCATCGGGAAAGCTTATCGAGGAAATCACTGCGGAGGAGCTTCAGGAAAAATGCGGTAGCCTCACTCTGATAAAAGCTGAGCCTGCGGATAAAGCTGAGGAGATCATCCGGAGCTTTCTTGGCACAGACAAGACTGAACAGAAGGAAAACAATACTATCGCAGTAGGCGCAAAGGTGGAAAATATCGGAGCGCTGACTAATGAGCTTTTCAAGGCAGGCGTGGTTGTGGAGGGAATATCCACATCGGAAAATACTGCTGAGGAATATTTTATAAAAAAAATGGAGGAGGGTGAATGATGCCGGGACTTATCAGAGCCGATCTGGCAAAGCTTTTTCGTACAAAAAGCCTTTATGTATGTCTTGGGATAGCAGTGATACTGGGGGCTTCGATGGCGTATCTGTATCATCTTTTCTGGGTGTCCAACGGACAGCAGATATCCTCTACATACGCTCTTTTTGATCAGATGGGAATGGACAGCAGCAGTCTGGACGAGGCTTTTGAGAGCCTTCCGAGAAATAATATATGGTCGTTTGTCAATACCTTTTTTCTGGACGGAAGTATATGGTATCTGGCATCTGTCTGTGTTTGTCTTTTTGCAGCTGCAGAATACAGTACCGGTACATACCGGAATGTGATCTCAAGGGGCTGCAGCAGACTCAAGGTGTTTTCCTCCAAGCTGTTTGTTTCGTTTGCAGAGGTAGTTATGGTTGCCGCTGCATATGTCATATCCGGAACAGTTACAGCGCTGTTTACAGTAGAAGTAAGCTCTCCCCGGGACACGGGACAGGTTATTCTGATATTTGTGATTTATCTTTGTCTGTTTCTTGCAATGGCGTCCTTCTATATGCTTATGGCGACTATTTTCCGTAAGACAGGACTGGCTGTTGCGGCGGCACTTGTTGCGCCCATAATACTTGCAATGCTCCTCCGGGTGGCTTCGCTGGGTATAAAGGACGTAGACAGGCATCTGTCAAAGTTTTTGCTGCCCTATTCCTTTACAACTGTTCAGGGAGATGTTGCTGCGGGATATTTCTTTGTTCCTCTCCTGACAGCCGCAGCATATATTCTGGTTTCTCTTTTTGCAGCCTACATGATATTCAGACGTGCCGAAATAAAATAACTTCGTTGTTTCGCGCATATGGGACAGGTTGTTATTGTGAATCTGTTATAAAAATCTGCCGTCTCCCCTCTCAGGGAGGCGGTTTTCGATTAACGGAAAACTATTGTGCTCGCATAAACACTGGAAAACGGAGTGAATTTAATACTGAAAAATTAATAATAGTGGTTGCCGCTGCGCTCCTATTAAGGAAGCTTATGTGTGACGGTAGTACTTACGGCTTTAAACAAACCTGCACATAAAATCAGGCGCTCAGTGTCGGGGAATGGGATACCGGAAGTCAGAGTAAACCAGCCGAAAGGAGCAGCCTGCACTGGCTGCGGCGGTGGGAGGGAGTATTGTCTGAGGCCATGCGCGCCGGATGCCGCGGCACGAGAGTATATGTACGCATAGCCGAGCGAGTGTAAGCAAAGGATTGCGCGAATTGCTCAGTGCGAGCACGGTGTAAATAATTCTGAGAGAACAGGCGCTTACTATCATAGGAATAATACTTCGTAAGTCGGAATGAAACAGCCGGTTATAGCAGCCCGTAAGGGGTGCGGCGGCGAGGGGTAGGAGTATTGTCTGAGACAATGCGCGCCGGATGCCGCGGCATGAGAGTATATGCATACACTGTCGAGCGAGCGGAAGCAAGCGATTACGCGAATTGCTCAGTGCGAGCACGCACCGCTGCTGCCTTGGGAATTTTTTATATTGGATGTTTTCAAAAATAAAAAAATATGTTATAATTAATAGGTATAGCATCATAGATGAGGAAAGGTTGTGATCATAATGAGTATGGGGAAAATACTTGTAGTAGATGATGATATAAACATCTGTGAATTACTCAGGCTCTATATTGAAAAGGAAGGCTATGATGTCGTTATCGCCAATGACGGCGGGCAGGCGATAACTAAATTCAAGACAGAAAAGCCGGATCTCATAATGCTGGATATAATGCTTCCTGTACTGGATGGCTGGCAGGTGTGCAGAGAGGTCAGAAAGACCTCACAGTGCCCCATAATAATGCTGACAGCAAAGGGAGAAGTATTTGATAAAGTACTGGGTCTGGAGCTGGGAGCTGACGACTATGTTGTAAAGCCCTTTGAAACAAAGGAGATAGTTGCCAGGATAAAGGCGGTTCTCAGGAGAGTAAACGACCAGTCGCCTGCAGCCGAAACTACCTCCGGGAAAAAAGAGGTCAGCTTCGATAAATTAGTAATAAACCTCACAAATTACGAACTGAGGGTCAATAATGAGCAGATAGATACTCCGCCTAAGGAGATGGAGCTTATATATCATCTGGCAAGCAATCCTAACCGGGTGTTTACAAGAGACCAGCTTCTTGATGAGGTGTGGGGCTTTGATTACTACGGTGATTCAAGGACAGTTGACGTTCACGTAAAAAGACTCAGAGAAAAGCTTGAGGGCGTTTCTGATAAATGGGCTCTCAAGACCGTATGGGGAGTAGGTTATAAATTTGAGGTTAAGGAATAAATTTTACGCAAGAAAATCTTTGTTCCGGAAATATATGAATGTCAGTGCTCTGGTGGTTTTTATCGGATTTCTTATTCTGGGAACGATACTTACTATCACCATTACAAACTACTGGTCGGGCGAGAGCCTGCGGAGTCTGGATGAAAAAGCCCAGAGCGTTTCCAGATTTATAAGCAAAAAAGTAAAGGCCGCAGATAAGTCGGGAAATACCGGAACAGAGTTTGTCATTGAGCATACCGGAGATATAAAGGATGTGCTGCAGCTTTATGCAAATGATATCGACGGAGAAATATATGTAACGGATGACAGGGGCACAGTCAAGGTTGCTGTCTATCCGGAGGAGATATCTCCTGTGGATGAGAATGTGAATTTGTCCCGGAAGTCAGAGACATCCTCCGGGGAACAGTCCCGGACAGAAAGCTCTGCCCCGCAGAATCCGGAAGAAAAGCAGGGACTAAGCGTCAATGATCGTATTCCGGGAGATATAGTCATAATGGTGAATGCGGATAAGCATTATTTTTCCAAGGGGAATTTCGGCGGAAATTACAGAAATGACAGATACATAGCTGCCCGTGCTGTATCCGCAAATCAGACAGGACGCACGGTGGGATTTGTGGTTCTGACTTCTAACACCAAAAATGCAAATACCTTTACAGATATGATACTCAAGCTCTTTGTGCTTTCTGCGATAGCTTCTCTTTCTGTTTCGATTCTGGCAATAGGTGTGTTTTCCTATAACCTGGTCAGACCTCTCAAACAGATGGCAGCTGCAGCAAAGCAGTTTGCAAAGGGTGATTTCACAGTAAGAGTAAACGAGACCAGCAACGATGAGGTGGGAGAACTGGCGGTAGCCTTCAATAATATGGCGGATTCTCTGTCCTCCTCGGAGGTCACACGAAAAAGCTTTGTTGCGAATGTATCCCACGAGCTTAAAACGCCGATGACCACAATTGCCGGGTTTATCGACGGCATACTTGACGGAACCATACCGCCGGAAAAGCATAACTATTATCTTAAGATAGTATCAGAGGAAGTCAAGCGTCTTTCAAGGCTTGTCCGCTCGATGCTGGATCTTTCAAGGATAGACAACGGAGAATTGAAGCTCAATTACCGCAGCTTCGATCTGCTTTCGGTGCTTGTCACCACACTTATAACCTTTGAAAGAGAGATAGACAAGAAAAGCATAGAAATAAAGGGTCTTGAAAAAATTACCCCTAAAAACGTATACGGAGATAAAGACCTTATACATCAGGTAGTATATAATCTTATCGAGAATGCTGTTAAATTCACAAATGATGGAGGATTTATCGAATTCAGGCTTGAAGAGGACGCTGTCAAAACGGATTTTGTTATAAAGAACAGCGGCACAGGTATAAACAGAACAGAGATTTCCCTGGTATTCGATAAGTTCTATAAAACTGATAAATCCCGAAGCAAGGACAAAAAGGGTCTGGGATTGGGACTTTATCTCTGCAGAAGTATTATACGTCTCCACGGCGGTGAAATATCCGCAGACAGCGTATACGGTGAATTTACAGAATTCCACTTCTATATCCCGAAAAAACAGCCTGCCCCGAAAAAGCTTGAGAAAAAGTCCGGAGGACAGCAGTAGTTTCACAAAGGAAAGGAGAGCCACTATGACAGATGGACCAGAAATAAAAGAATCTGCAGAAAATGATGTGATAAAAGAAGAAAAACCCGAAACAAAAGCGGGCGGAGCTGAGCAAAGGGATATCCCCGGAGAAGATATAAAAAAAGCGCCAAAGAACCCTCCTTCTCCGCCGCCTGTCTCGCGTCCTACACCAAAGGGGAACGGACTGTTTACGTTTTTCATTAGTGCCGGAATAATGTTCGGCGCAATTATAGCAGGTGTTATTATATTTGCCGTATTCAACGGTATAAATGCATCACTAAGCAAGAGCACTACTCCGGAAGGCGCAGTTGAGGCCAGCGATGTCAGCGACCCGACCGCTGTGGTGAAAGCTCCCAGGGTAAAGCCGGGAGATAAGGGTCTGGAAATAAGCCAGTCCGGGGAAAGCTTTGATGAATCAGAGGAAGCAAAGCTTTCCGAAAAGGTCTACAAGGATGTTTCGGAAAGCGTGGTGTGCATAACCTCTTATCAGAAAGATTCAAACTTCATCGAGGATCCTCTGGGCGTTGGTTCAGGGATAATACTTACCGAGGACGGCTATATACTCACCAACAGCCATGTTGTGAATGATTCTGTAGACACGGGAGTAATGGTAAGCACCTCGGACGGAAAAGAATATCTGGGAACGATTATCGGTGTTGACAAAAAGACAGATATAGCTCTTATCAAGATAAATGAGGGAGGACTTACCCCGGCAAGGATCGCAGATTCGGATAAAATAAAAGTTGGTCAGACCTCGTTTGCTATCGGCGCCCCAGGCGGAACAGAATTTGAGGGCTCTATGACTAAGGGCATCATATCCGCAGTAAACAGGACCCTGGATGCAAGCTATTATGTCCGCTATATTCAGATGGATACTCCGATCAATCCCGGAAATTCCGGAGGCGCTCTTATCAATGAAAACGGCGAGGTCATCGGAATGAATACCGCAAAGATTGTTGCTTCCGGTTTTGAGGGAATGGCTTTCGCTATCCCTTCTAACAAATTCGTTGAGATTGCAAAGGAGCTTGAAAAATACGGCAAGATCAAAAGCAGGGCTTATCTCGGAATAATGGGGAAAAGCTGTACTGCATATATGTCAAAGGTTCACAAGATCCCTCAGGGGCTTATGATCGAAAGCATCGAGGATGACAGCGCCCTGAAAAACACGGATGTAAGGAAAAATGATATTATCACCGCTGTTGACGGCAAAGAGGTAAAGGATATGTGGGAGATACTTGATGCGATCGGATCCTACAAGCCCGGAGACAAGGTAACTCTGGATCTCTACAGGCCGGCAGTCAGGAAGGGCGAAAAAGCCTGCAGCTTCAAAGTCAGCATTAAGCTTATCGGAGAAAATGAGTAGATCTTCGATAATTATGCACAATTATGCACAAATTTCTAAAGATTTTAAAAATAACTATTGAAAATCTACAGAAGATGTGTTATTATTATACTATAATAAAAATATGATTAATCCAACCCTTTGTTGTTTTTTCATTATCCCTTCCTTTTGCACAGGCGCAGTCGAGAGACTGCGTTTTGTGTTTCTGTACGGATCTCCTACGACAAGCTTTATCAAAAGATCACAGGACGAGGCAGGGGTGACAGCATAGTTATAACCTGATAAAGCATCAAAAGGGAGATGTCGCAAAAAGAAAGATTCAGTAACTAAAAAAGCCGGTGAATTGTTGGGTTCACCGGCTTTCTCCATATTTTCTGTTTCTGTCCGTCATTTTCTCGCTTTCCACTGAAAATGACTGCTGTTTGTGGGTGGGGGGGTCTGCCTGGGGCAGTCTGGAGATTTAGCGCTCTGCGGAGTGCGGTCAGGGACGCTGGTATTGCCTGTCGGCTCGGCCAGCGCTTCTCAGCCTTTAAAAAGTCTGGCGAAACTTTTTTGTGCCAGCCCATTCGTTATTTTGACGCATAGGATCTTATTATACGGAAGTGGCTTCCCGGTTTTTCCTCCGAGGGATCACCGCCAAGGGCGGAAACTGCTGCTTTGAGATATTCCTTGTCTACGCTGCCCTTATATTCGCTGTTCTTTACAAGAAGTCCGAATGCCGCCAGAAGCGAAGCAACAGCCATATTTTTGCTGTCTGCGGAATTCAGTTCCTCTTTTGTGATCGTATGGGTCATTACAAGATTTTCATTTTCAAGTGATTTGTAATGTATCTCGATGAAAGCAAATTCGTCATCTGCCTGTGCTGCTTCTTTTTTGACATATCGTGAGGAATATTCTTCCTTGGCTTCGCCAGGAGTATATTCTATTACAGCAGCCACATTATGTCCGGAGCCTATTCCGTCAACAGCTTTTTCTGTGTCATTGAATTCCTTCTGAGTGAGCGCACGGCTGTCATACCCGATAAGACGGTAGCTTTTGACGTATTTCGGGTTCAGCTCCACAGATATCTTTACATCCTTTGCAATGGTTACGAGGTTGGATATAAGCTTTTCCCAGAGGTTATCGAGGATATCATAGGGGTTTGCCACAAAGCTGTAATTTCCGTTTCCGTTTTTAGCAAGAGCCTCCATTTTATTATCCTTGAAATTATGTCTGCCATAGCCCACGATAGAAAGATATATTCCCGTGGATCTTTTCTTTTTGATAAATTCTGTCAGACCGCCTTCGCTTGTGATACCAAAATTGAAATCGCCGTCTGTGAAAATAAATACCCGGTTATTTGCTTCTTTATCAAAGTTTTCCTGGAGATAATCATAGGCATTTGTCAGTCCCTCGCTGCCGTTGGTGCAGCCGCCTATTCCGTCTACTGAAAGGATAGCGTCTACCACGTCCTGCTTATTGGCGCAGTCCATGCTTCTGATAACTGTTACCGTATTATCAGAATATGCGATTATCGAAAGCTTGTCTCCTTCTCCTAATTTTGAAGCTACAGCTGCCATTGACATCTGGGTCAGTATCCATTCATCCTCCATACTTCCGGAGACGTCCACAAGGAATGCCAGATTCTGTTTTACCCTGCGGTCGGTCTTTTTGCCCTTAAGTCCGATAAACATAAGCTTTGCGTCCTTATTCCAGCCGCAGTCGCCTTTTTCTATATTGACTGAAAAAAGCTGATCCTCCTCCGGCTCCCGGAGAGAATACTTATAGGAATTAATGATCTCCTCTATCCTTACAAAGTCTCTGTCTAT
>CAMVQZ010000044.1 GCA_947169745.1 uncultured Clostridia bacterium | reverse complement strand
AAGTATATGTACGCACGACAGAGCGAATGGAATGAGCGATAACGCGAACACGGGTCCAGCGTCTACGCTGGCTGGCTGGTTGACAAGAGGGGGGAGATGTGGTAGATTTTAAGTAATAGGGCAGTACGGTTGCTGCAAAAAAATAATAAGGAGGTATATTTAATGAAAGTCAGAGCATTATTATGCAGAGCGGCAGGGATTTTTTCAGCTGCTGTAATTTTTGGCGCAGGTGTTATGGCGGGATATCCTGCTGCGGATCTTTCGATTAAGGCAGACGCATCTAATTACTATGGTGATTTTCTGTATACTGCTTACAGTAATGGAATCGAGATCATTTCATACCGGGGAACTAAAACCAGCATAACCTATCCTTCCAAGATAGAGGGCAAGGATGTTCACAAGGTAAACTTTTTCTTTACCCATCCGGAATCGGTAAAAAATGTTACCATACCGGCCTCTGTCAAAGTTATCAATCCCTATAAATCAGATAAGAACAATGGTATTTCGGCTATCAATGTTGCTTCCGGGAATACGGAGTATTCATCCCAGGACGGAGTGCTTTTCAATAAGAGCAAATCCCTTCTGATATATTATCCCAGATATAAGAGCAATAAGGATTATACCATCCCGTCATCGGTTCGTGAGATCGATTATTCATCCTTTGCCAGTCTGTATCTTGAAAATCTCAATATCCCCAAAAGCGTAAAATCGGTGGATTATAACCCCTTCAAGCTTTGTTCCTCGCTGAAGTCCATCAATGTTAACAGCGGAAACGAGACCTACCGATCCCGGAATGGTGTCCTTTATTCCAAGGATATGAAATATCTCTATGTCTATCCCCAGGCTGCTCCGGCAACAGAATACAGCCTTCCGGATTCGGTTGAAAGAATACTGACAGATTCAATGGCATATTGCAATAAGATACAGAAGCTTCATATCGGAAAGGGTCTGAATACATATTCCTATTCAACGGATTTTCACATTGTTCAGAATCTTAAAGCCATCACGGTAAGCAAGGATAATAAATATTATAAGGCTGTAAACGGCGTATTGTTCAGCGCTAATATGCAAACTCTCATCTGCTATCCCACAGCAAAGACCGGTGATGTATATAATGTTCCGGAGGGAGTTGAATATGTAAATAGTGACGCTCTCAATGAAAATAAATACCTGACCGGTATATCCTTCCCCAAGACCCTCAATAAAGTATATCCCTTTATATTCAGTACGATGAAGAGCCTGAAGGAGGTCGCATTCTTCAGATCAGATGTTTCTATTGATTATTATTATCCTGCAGGCGGAAAGAAATTCACCGTTCACGGCTACAGCAATTCCACGGCTCAGACCTTTGCAGATAAGTATAATATGAAATTTGAAAAGATCACCGGAACAGTTCCCACATCGGTCAGCATCAATAAGACATCCTTCTCTATCGGAAAAGACGAAACAGTTCAGCTTGTCGCAGAGGTAAAGCCCTTCTATGCAAAGAACAGGGCAGTTACATGGTCATCATCCAATACAGCTGTGGCAACAGTTTCCAGTGGAAAGGTTACGGCTAAGAAAACAGGTATCGCTGATATAAAGGTGGTAACCTATAACGGAAAAAGGGCTGTGTGCAAGGCCACCGCTAAGAATGCTCCCACCAGTGTCACACTTACAAAGGGTGTTCTTACTCTGGGAGTAGGAGAGTCTTTCACAATAGGCTCAAATGTAAATGAGGGCGCCGCTTCTGCAAAGCGTACATACCGCACCAGCGACAGCTCAATTGTCAGGATGACAAAAACAGAATGGACAGGCGTTTTCACAGCAGTAAAGCCTGGTGTTGCTTATGTGACGGTGCGTACATATAACGGCAAGGAGCACGCCTGCAAGGTCACTGTAAAGCCGGCTCCCGGATCAGTCAAGGCCAGCAAGGATAAGATATACCTCAAGGTGGGGCAGAAGGCTTCTGTCAGTGCAATTATCCCTGAGGGTACAGGCTGTGCAGACAGAACCTATACACTTCTGGACAACGGAAAGGGCATACTTAAAATGACAAAGACAAAATGGACAGGAGAGTTTATTGCTCAGAAGCCCGGCTTTGCCACAATAAGAGTTACCACATATAACGGAAAATATGCTATGTGCTATGTGACAGTTTCAAAATAAAACAAATAATATCCGGAGGAACCTGTGCCTTTGTACACGGCTCCTCCGGATTTTTTATTCACTTTTTGTACTGCTTTCTGTTTTTTTACCGCCGTTTCTGAAGTACTCCTCTATGTGCTGAACCGCTTCCTCCTCCGATATCTTATAGTGGGGTGTTGCAGTGGTATTTTTCGGGAAGGGCTTTGCTTTTATCTCATCCTGATCGTATACATCGCCGGTGGCTGCATTGACATAAAAGAAATACACACCCTCGCTGGTACCTGTACCGCCGCGGCCGCCTCCTATGTATGTGGCTTCCTTGACATAATATCTGCAGAATACAATGGTTTTTATTTCCTTTACGTCCTCTGCCGTGGGTCCGCTGTCCCGTTTTTTGCCGGCCTCAGACCACCCGAAAAGAGTTTGGGCATAACCGGTTTTTTCTCTTTTATCCTTGTCCTGCCGGACAGCTATCCAGGGGTGAGAGGTTTCTGCCGGACTTCCTCCGATGGAAAAGCCGTAGAGAATTTCCTCCAGCTTCATATCCTTTGTCAGTCTTTCCATTTCCTGACACTGATCGTCGGTCATAATAAATTCGCTTTTGGGAGCCGTACTGTTTCCGGATCCACTGCTGATACGATCCTTGCTGACATTGCTTATTGTCATACAGACCATAGCGGATATCCATATGGTTATAACAGGTATCAGTATAGCAGGAAGGAGGCCGGTTTTCTTTTTTATCGGGATAGCTGCTTCTTCGGCTGCAGCGACCTCCGCCTTTCTTCGTTTTCCGTTTCCGATCAATATCATCACATATCCAAGGGCAGTCAGCAAAACGCTTGCTGCCAAAAGTATTTTAGCAGTGATCAGGCTGCTCTTGTCTGCGGTGCCGGAATCTGTACACAAAAAAGCAAAAGCACTAATAAAGCAGAAGGCAAACAGCAGGAGTAGCATCCAGCCGATGACCCGGAGAGCTTTGCCCTTTTTCCTTGCGGAGCGTTTTATCATTCTGAGTTCATTATTCATTGTTCTTTTCCTCCGAAAGCATTTATTTTTCGATATGATCCATAGCCTTCACTGTCTTTACCTTTCCGTTGACTCCGAATTGTCCGATATTTGTGGTTTCTATATCTCCGGGAACGCTTGTGCCAATGTTGTGGATATATACGAGCTCCCCGGTTTTTGCATCATAAACAAATATAAAGGTGGTCATATCACGCTGGGCTCATAGCCTCTGGAGCTATGAAAGTGATTTTCCACAACATTGGTGACATATCCGCTGTACTGTATCACATATCTGCATTGATCCACATTTTTTGTCTGACCGTAATGCTGCAGAAAATAGTTTTTTCCTTTGTCATTCATCAGTATGACCTTATCGGATTTTTTATCCGGCTTTGCATAAAGCTTTTTCCTGACATCCTCATCAAGGAAAACAAAATCATTATCCTCAAATATGAATCTTCCCTTTTCCTGCTTCGGAAGGATACCCTTTGACACCAGCTTTTTAAGGCTTTCTCAGAATCGGATTTTTCAAGGAAGGATGCCATATCAGCGTCGATGGAGGTGCGCCCTGCAGGTGTTTTTTCCTCAGGCTGTGTTTCTGCAGCCTTTTTCAGTTCATCGGGAGCCTCCCTGAGAGTGCTGTCCCGGAAGGAATCATTCACGCTTCCGAAACCGCCGGGTGCGCTCACCTTTTCCAGAGCCTCATTACCGTTGAAGGAGCTTTTCACGCTCTCGGCGCGCGCTTTGAAGCTGACCTCTGTCAGGGCGGCGCAATTGCAGAAGGAATTCTCAATCTCCCTGGTCTCTTTTTCAAATGTAACTTTTTTCAGAGACTTGTTTTTGTTGAAGGAATTTTTAATTTCTTTTACAGGCTCCCTGAATACCACTTCGGAAATAGCCTTGCATTCAGAAAATGATCCGTCGATCTTGTCGGGCATTTTTTCAAGGTTAAGGGTTTTTAAAGCATTGAGGGAATTGAAGGAATCGGTCATACTTCTCACAGAGGCGTTAAGAGAGATCTTTTCAAGAACAATGCAGTTGTCAAAGCACTCGTTTATTTCCTTGATCTCATCATCACCGGAAGCCTCCTTGCTGATGCTTAATTCCTTCAGGAAGGTGCAGTTCCGGAAGCTTTTTGAGAGCTTTTCAAATTTTCCGGGAAGCTCCAGCTTTTCCAGATCGTCGCAGCTGTTGAAGCTGCCGCCGGTGATCTTTTTTGTTGAAGAGGTTACTTTCAGATTTCGTAGCCTGCTGCACAACGAAAATGAATCCTTGATCTCGCTCACTCCCGACAGATCCAGCTCCTTTATGCAGTCGCAGTCGGAAAAGCAGCTCACTACGGCGATATCCTCCGGAAGGCTGCATTTTTTAATGTAATAACTGGAGGAATCCCTGTAGCAGATACCGACCAGGCATCTGATCCCATTACTTACTTTAAGGGATGTCATTCCTCCGTATTCGCTTTTTCTGGAAGCAGCAGCAACTACCGGAGCGCCCTCGTGCTCGTCGGGTATTTCCACATCCCCGGAGATACCGCTCTGCAGTATGCAGACATAGCTGTCCGGATCCTGATCCAGGCCTCTGTCCTTGATCTCGTCCTGCAGAACAGTCATTGTGTCATTTTTATTATATTTCTTTTTCAGTATCTCCATTACAGTCACAAATTCCATATAGCTTTTGTTGGATTTGCATGAGCTGAGGGTCAGACTGCTGAATAATATCATTATGACAAGAAGTAAGGATAGATTCTTTTTCATTTCAAGCCCTCCCTGACAGTTATGAAGTTATTACAGCACATCCCGGTATTGTATCCGGAACATTTCCTGATTAATATTTTAACATATTTACGTATGATGATTAAAAAAATTATTCAACAAATAGCTACTTCGCAATCTGGATATAATAACCAAAAATTATTATTTTGCTTTAAATTTCAAAAAAATCCAATAATTGTTTAAAAAATATGTTATAATAATTATGTGCTATGGTGAATGACCATGTGGTTGCTGATAATAACTCTGAATGAGAAAGGATGAAATGATATGCTGAAAGATTTTGAAAAGAAAAAGCGTGAGGATAAACAAGCTCTCAGTACTCAGATAAAAGACCTCCGGGCACAGCTTCTTGCTCAGCAGCAGCAGCTTCTCAGCGCAAGGCTGCCGGTGATCGTGCTTATTGAAGGCTGGGCTGCTGCCGGAAAGGGCAGTCTGATAAAGGAGCTTATCAGCGAGATAGATCCCCGTTTTTATCGGGTGGTTTCCCCAGTGATAATACCCGAATCGTCAGAGCGTTATCCCTTTCTGTATCAGTATAATAAGGCTATCCCGGAAAACGGAAAGATCACATTCCTTGATTCCGGTTGGATGGAGAGTACGGTGCAGAAATTCCTGCGCCACGAAATAACAAAGGCAGAATACCGCCGCCGTGTACGCCAGGTAAATGAATTTGAAAGACAACTGAAAAACGGCGGATATCTTATCCTGAAATTATTCCTCCACATTGATAAGGACGAGCAGTTTGAAAGACTTCATTCTCTCGTTGAGTCACCTCATACAGAGTGGCGTGTGACAGGGGATGACCTCTGGCAGCACAGGGAATATAAAAGGTTTACCGAGGCTTATGATGAATTTATGAAAAAGACGGGGGATGAGGTCCCGTGGTATATACTTGACGGCAGCCGCAGGAAAACTGCTGTAAGGGATTCTATGAAGCTGCTTGTAGAGCGGATAGACAGGGGTCTTGCTGAGGGAAGATATACCGGCGCTCCTTATGAGGAAAAATTCCCCCTGAAGAAAATGCCGGCGCTTTCCGATGTGGATCTTTCCCCGGTGATCGATGAGGAGGACTACAAAAAGGAGCTGAAGCGCCTGCAATCCCGTCTCAGCGAGCTTCATAATATCATTTACCGTAAGAAGATACCGGTGATCCTGTGCTATGAGGGCTGGGATGCCGCAGGAAAGGGAGGAAATATCCGCAGGGTAGCATATCCCCTTGATCCGAGAGGCTTTGACGTTCAGCCAATAGCTTCGCCCCTTCCTCATGAGCTGAACAGGCAGTTTCTCTGGCGTTTCTGGACAAGGCTCCCCCGTACAGGTCATATATGCATTTTTGACCGTACATGGTATGGCAGGGTTATGGTTGAGCGTCTGGAGGGATTCTGCTCTGAGGATGACTGGAAAAGAGCATACAACGAGATAAACGAATTTGAGAGGATGCTCACAGACTGGGGCGCTGTAGTGCTGAAATTCTGGATACACATCGACCAGGATACCCAGCTGGAGAGGTTTACAATGCGGCAGAACACTCCGGAAAAGCAGTGGAAGATAACTGATGAGGACTGGAGAAACAGGGATAAATGGTCGCAATATGAGGTTGCTGTTGACGAAATGCTTCAAAAAACCAGTACAAAGAATGCGCCCTGGTTTATCATTGAATCCAATGACAAGAAATATGCCAGGATAAAAACACTTAAGATAATAGTCAAGGCTCTGGAAAAAGCTTGCGAGGATCATTTCAGTCAGATGATGGAATAAGGAGGAAAATAAAGTGAAAATAAGATTTATAAAAAGGGCAGGATCTGTTTTTCTGTCACTGCTGATGGCAGCGGCTATCGTATTCTGTGACGCAGCCTTTTCTGAGGGCTGGTCAGTAAATGCCGCTGATTTGCAGAAAAACGGCGACTTTGGATACGTGACACTGGGGGATGGAAATATCCGTATAGTGAAATACTATGGCAGATCAAAAAAGATCGTTTTCCCGGCAAGTATCAACGGCAAAAAGGTAACAGAGATCGGAAGCGGAGAACTGGCAAACAGATTACTTTACAGCCTGATGGATGCAGATCTTACGGAAAATCCATATTTCAAACAGGATCTGAAGATAGAAGAGATAGTTCTTCCCGATACGGTAACAAGAATAAACGACTATGCATTTTTCCAGATGGGGGCTATGAAGAATATCAATATTCCTTACGGAGTAAAGTATATAGGGGAATCTGCCTTTGATCACTGCGGTTCTCTGAAAAAACTTGTGGTGCCTTCATCAGTCAATGAATTCGGAGATAACTGTTTTCATGATACCACTATTCCAAGTCTGTATGTCTACACCTTTGCCGATATGGGTGCCTGCGGTTTGAGAGGAAATGTGAGCCTGTTCGGAATGAAGGGCTCAGGCGCCGAGAGCTACGTTAAATCGATAAAGGAATTTGACCAGTTGTCCTCCGGAATGAAATTCACATATCTGGATGTTTCTCTGAATAAAAATACACTTACTCTGGGCAAGGGCGAAACCTACAAGCTGACTGCAAAAATCGCAAACTACAGGCTTACTGATAAGAGCGTGAAATGGCGTACCTCAGCCCCGAAGCTTCTTTCTGTTGACAAGGACGGAAATGTAAAGGCTCTGGAGACCGGTATAGTCTGGGCAACTGCAAAGGCATCCAACGGCGCAGAAAAAAGCTGCAAGATAGAAATTAAAAAAGCTCCGGATTCAGTAAAGCTTTCAAAGGGAATACTGACTCTTGGTGTGGGGGAAAAATACTCTCTTACAAGCACAGTTAACAGCGGCTCGGCATCTACAAAGAGGACATACAGAACAAGCAACAGCTCAATACTTAAAATGACAAGGACAGAGTGGCAGGGGGATTTTATCGCTGTCAAAACAGGCGTGGCATATATCACTGTCAGAACCTACAACGGCAAGGAGGTCTGCTGCAAGGTTACTGTAAAAGAGGCTCCTTCAAAGGTTACTATCAGCAGGGGACTTCTGAATCTGAAACTGGGGCAGACAGCAAAGCTCAGCGCTTCGGTGCCGGAAAATTCAGCCTGCTCCAGCCGTATTTTCCGCACCAGCAACAGCAAGGTCGTTTCGATGACAAAGACAAGCTGGACAGGAAAATTCAAGGCTGTGGGGAAGGGCACAGCATATGTGACAGTACGGACCTATAACGGCAAAGAAGCCACCTGCAAGGTGGTTGTCAGCTGAATACACTAAAGGCATCACCGCAAAAAGCGTTATATCACAGTGGTACAAAAGAGCCGGTAAATGAGCCGGCTCTTTTCAGATAATGAATAGCGCAGATGCCGGGGAAAAAAGGAGGAAGCTTTTTGGCAACAAGCAGCGGATATTTTGAATATATAAAAGAACAGCTTTCCGGGACAGAGGATATTTCCTTCCGGAAAATGATGGGTGAATATATAATTTATTACCGGGGAAGGATTGTCGGTGGCCTTTATGACGACAGGTTTCTTGTAAAGCCGGTAAAAGCAGCTTCGGAAATGATGCCGGAAGCAGAACTGCAGGAGCCCTATGAGGGCGCAAGGAAAATGCTTCTGGTGGATAATGTGGACGACCGGGAGTTTCTCAGGGAGCTTATTACAGCAATGTATGAAGAATTGCCGGAACCGAAAAAGAAAGCGAAAAAAGGTCGGTGAACTTAATGAAGAAGTATAGCTTCTATGGATGGGAAACAGCTGATATAAAAGACGAAAACGGTCTCAACCCAAGAGATCATTATGATATTCTTATGACCTGCTGGTGCAGGGAAACCTGCGCTCCGAGGATAAGAGATATCTGGAATGAGAACAATAAAACCACAGGTCAGTGCTCTGTCACAGCCTTCCTCATCCAGGATATTTTCGGTGGAAGGGTGATGGGAATACCAAGGGAAAACGGTAATTTTCACTGTTTTAATGTGGTGGGAGACCAGGTCTTTGACCTTACCAGCGAGCAGTTCGGGGATACCGTCCTTGATTACGAAAACTGCACCGAGCAGTCCAGGGATAAGCATTTCTCAAAAGAAGAAAAACGACTTCGCTATGAGCTTCTTAAGAAAATGCACCGGGAAAAGGTCAGGGAAAGGCTCCGGGATATGTGACAGGCAATCAGAAAAGGGGTGCAGATATGAATGCTTTTATGAGCGCTGCAATAAGCGAGGCAAGGGAAGGCATAGAAAAGGGTCATGGGGGTCCCTTCGGATGCATTATTGTTAAGGACGGGAGGATCATCGGCAGAGGACATAATGAGGTGGTTGCCAGAAGAGATCCGACCTGCCACGGGGAAATAATGGCTATCCGGGACGCTTGCGGGAATCTGTCATCCTTTGATCTGCAGGGCTGTGAGCTGTATACCACTGCAGAGCCCTGTCCTATGTGCTTCGGAGCGATACTCTGGGCAAATATCGGAAAGATTTTTTACGGGTGTAATATTTCTGATTCTGAGGCAATCGGATTCCGGGACAAGCTGTTTTATGAGACTGACAGGAGTATGGCTCAGGAACTGGACATAGAAGAATGTCTGGAGATTTTTGAGGAATACAGTAAAAAGAAAAACAGAATCGGATACTGAAGATACGAATAAATAATAATTATAAAATTGTTGTCACGTCGCTCCTTGTACGGTAAGCTCTTATAGTGTGTAAAATACTCAGGCTTCCGGTTAGTATGTCCCGAATATCAGAAGCTTGATATCGGGGGAGTGAAACGGCGGAGGACGGAATAAAAGGGAAGAGGTGAGTTGTGTGAAAAACATCAGAGTGGTGTTTGCGGCGTTTTTCGGGATCCTGCTTATTGCGGCGGGGATAGCTGTCATTTTCATTCCCGGTTCGGACAGGGAGACTGAAAAAGAAAAATCATCCGCGGAAAAGGTCAGTGAAAAAGCTGTCAGTTTTTCAGAAAAAATAAGCGCTTCCGGATATACGGAGGAGGATCTGAAAAAACTGGGATGCAGACAGCTGATAATAGTCAGCGGAGAAGGCACAGAGGCTGATGTGTCTGTGTATAAACAGGAAAAAGACGGAAAGTGGTCAGATCAGGGGCTGGATACCAGGGGATTCATCGGAAAGAACGGGATGAGCGATGACGTGACTGAGGGAAGCCGGAAAACACCGATCGGTCTGTTTGAAGTAGGAGATGCCTTTTATATTGACGATAAGCCGGAAACGGGACTGGACAGCTTCAGGATCACAGAGGGTACATACTGGATCAATGACCCTGATTCGGCATACTATAATAAAAAAATGACGGGGACTGATAAAAAAGACTGGAAAAGCGCTGAAGATATGTTCAGAATATATCCGGCATATAAGTACGGTTTTGTTATTGAGTATAATACAAAGGAAGTGATTCCCGGAAAGGGTTCTGCAATATTCTTCCATATAGATTTCGGCCCCACCGCTGGCTGCGTCGGAGTGTCCGAAGAAATGATGGTCAGGTATCTTGGGTGTCTTGACAAGGCTGAAAATCCGTATATACTATTGCAGAGATATCAGGAAGGCTAAGGTGGTTTAAAATGCTTATGGATCTGTTCAAAAGAAAAAAGCCTGAAAGTGAATATCTGGTGTTTGATAACATTCCTTTTAAGCTGGCGATCATACAAAGTATTATGTATGATTCAAATCTTATGGGTGAAATATATGATGGAAAGGGCGAATTCAGGAGACAATACAGGAACCGGGATGCCTACGGAGAAATGGAAGAGGTAGAAAGGCTCAGACCGTATATAAAAAAGGGCTATACATATTTCTCCGAACTAAGGATACCATCCCGTCTGGCAGTGAATGTCCGGGAACTGAATATAGGGGAAAGCTCGGAAATATATCATCAGATCAATCCAAAATGGCCGGATCTTGAGGACTATCTCCACACGGAGAGACTTTTTGATATAACAGATATAAGCGAAAGGGAAGTAAGACAATTCCCCAACCTCCGAAGCATTACCTTTGATATGTATAATACTCCTCCGGACAGAATAGTGAGCAAGCTTCTGTCATGGGGTATTGGAGTAGATATCAACTGATGCCTGACAAAAGACAATAGCTTATACTAATATTTGATAAGATGCTTTAATCAGATTTGAGCGGTAAATTCCGCAGAATGAGGCAGAGGACGCCAAGCAAGGACGATAACGAAGTTATGCGGAAATTAACGCCAAAGATATTAAAGTGTTCTATCGGATATTTGTATTACAGCTGCGTTTCATTTCCGGCGGGATAAAACGGATATATTCCCTGCAGTTTCAGTCCTGTATTGCCGCCGTCGTTTTAATACTATTATGACCAGAGGAACAGAACCTATGGTTTTATTTGTTATAGGAAAAAAATTCTGAGGATATGGAGAAAATCTGCATTTATTTGCATTGACAATTATTTTGTGAGATTATATAATTCAATATGACGGAAAAGATGAAAAACAGTTGATGGTACTCGATAAACAGTATATGAAAAATGTTGGGAGTGTTCAATAATTGAAAAAATTGAAAGCAACAGGCATTTTTGCTGCGGCAATGGCAGCGGTAATGCTGGCATCCTCTGGTGCGGCGGCACCTGTTATCGGTGAGAGTTACTCTATGACAGCATATGCGTCCGGCAGTGTTACCCTTGATAAATATACTCTTTCCCTTGGTCTGGGTGAGGGCTATGCGCTCAGGTCGAATACATCTTCAGTTGCATGGAGAACCTCGGACAGTAAGATACTGAAAGTAGATCAGAAGGGTGCTGTCCGGGCTGTGGGGCTCGGAACAGCGTGGATCACTGCCAGGACAAGCGACGGCACGGAAAAATCCTGCAGAGTTACTGTAAAAAAAGCGCCGGAAAGCGTTCAGCTCAGTGAATCAGAGGTTGTAATGGGAAAAGGGGAGACCTTTGGTCTCAGCGCTGTTCTTCCGGAAGGTACTGCATCTGCGGAGAGAATATTCAGATGCAATGACCCTGATGTTCTCAAAATGACCAAAACAAACTGGACAGGTGAATTCAAGGCTCTTAAGGAAGGCGAAACAAGGGTCAAGGTCATTCTCTATAACGGAGTAAAGACAAGCATCAGAGTTACTGTAAAAAAGGCTCCCTCAGCCGTTAGTCTTTCGAAGGATAAGGTCATTCTTGGCGAAGGGGAAACCTGCAGCCTGACTTCTTCAGTGCCGGAGGGTATGGCCTGCACAAAATATACATACAAGTCTGAAAATACAGGTGTTTCAACGGTTTCGGCAGATAAAGACAAGGTTGCTGTGAAAGGTGTGTCTGTCGGAAGAACAAATGTATCTGTAACTACATATAACGATAGAAGGGCAAGGTGCAGGGTAGTGGTAAAGCCTGCTCCTGATAAGGTGACCATCTCAAGATCTACCCTGACCCTGGGAGTGGGGGAGAGCACCCGTCTTGATTACAGTATCCCGGAGGGGACATATTCCGGTTCTGTAGTTTTCCGGACAAGTAACAGCAAGATCATAAGGATGACAGAAACAAACGGTACCGGAAAATTTGTTGCTGTGGCTCCGGGTACTGCCTGGGTTACAGTCAGAACCCACAACGGAAATGAATCAAGCTGTAAGATCACAGTCAGAGAGGCTCCTGAATCAATCGCTCTTACAAAGAATCAGGTTACTCTTGCACCCGGACAGAAATACACTCTGGGAAGCAATCTTAACAGCGGCGCAGCTGCAATGGTTCGTACCTACAGTTCAAGCGACAGCAATGTGGTAAAAATGACCCGGACTGACTGGGTGGGAGAATTTGTAGCGGTTGAACCGGGTACAGCCTATGTAAAGGTACGCGCTTATAACGGTGTGGAGGATATCTGCAAGGTCACTGTTTTACTTCCTGATTTCAGCTTCGATCTTCCGGATAATCCTATAACCCTTGATCCCGGCAGCACCTTCAGGATAACTGCCGGAAACGACAAGCTGGTAAGCTTCAGCGTCGAGAACGAAGCAGTGGCAACAGTCAGCAGTACAGGGGTCGTAAAGGCAGTTTCTCCGGGAACCACTGATGTGATAGTTACCACGGACAGCGGAAAGAGAACAAGAGCTGAAATAATTGTATACGGAGAAAAGAAATACTGCACATTCCCTGCTATTGACGATGTGAGCCGCCTCCTTAACAAGGCAAAGCTGGAGCCGGTGAAAACAAACTGCAGCGCTGTTGACAGTCTGGTGGACGGGATACTTTCAAAGACTGTGAAAAGCGGTATGAGCAATGCGGCAAAGGCAAAGGCTGTCTATGATTATCTTGCAGTGAACTGCAGCTATGATTACGGCGGATACAAGGCAATAAACGCAGGAAACTATAAATACGATTCTGACAAGGATATTGTGGAATTTTCATATTGTATCCTGAAGAAAAAAATCGGAACCTGCGAAAATTTCTCTGCCGCATATGTGGTTCTCCTGAGGAGACTGGGCTTTGACGCTGAACTTGTATACGGGGATGTCGGTATGTCAGCCGGAGGATACGGCGGTCATTACTGGGTCGATGTGAATATAAACGGAACCCATCTGTCATTTGATCCTCAGGTTGAAAACAGCAATCTTTCGGACTCCGGTCCTATGCACTATTTTTACGGAATGCGCCCCGAATTAAACTATCATATGTATCACTATGATTATATTATTCCGGTACACGGATTTAAAAGGTAATATTAGTCTGAAACAGGACAGTCGGAAAACTCGATGCTTCCGGCTGTCCTGTTTTTGTATAAAAAGACTTTATATTTTGTTTTCCCTTTGAAGACAATCAAGAAAGGCACTGCATCCTCTGAGGATATCGCTGTAGGTTCTGTCGAAGCCTCCGAAATACCAGGGGTCAGCAATACTGTCGTTTTCCCCGGCAAAGGACAGGATAAGCCGAAGCTTGTTTTCCGGGTCGCTACCCAGAATCCTTTTTGCGTTTCGTATATTTGTATTATCCATACAGAGAAGGTAGTCATAGCTTTCATAATCCGATTTTGTGAGCTGGACTGCCCTTTTTCCCTCGCAGGAAATACCGTGCTTTGCCAGCTCTTCCCTGGCCGGGGGATAGACCGGGTTGCCTGTTCCACCCCAGATTTCTTCCCGGCTTGTAGCGCAGGAGCTGATAACAAACTTGTGGGACAGTCCTTTTTTCTCCACCATATCCTTCAGGATAAATTCTGCCATGGGGCTCCGGCATATATTGCCGTGGCAGATGAACATAACTCTTATCATAGAATTTTCCTTTCTCAAATTGCTGTAAAAGGGCTTGAAATGCCGCATTTTGCCGATTGCTATGCGGTTCTTTAGTTTTTGACAGAATTGGACGAAATATACAATTCTTTGCGAAACGGGGCAAATTGCGGAAGTCGTTAGTAGTAGAATAGTAGTAAAAATGGGGATGGGTTACTACTAAAAGTTCAGGTAGATAGTTTTATAATAATACAACTCATTTAACAATAGCTTAACCCCAAAAAAGTTTAATATTTTTCTTGATATTTGGTTAGATAAGTGATATAATTTAAGGTATAGAAGGAGGTGTCACTATGGCTTATACAAAATTTGGCGAATATATGCGAATATTAAGAATTAAACACCATGAGGTTATGGGTGATATTGCTAAACTGCTTGGAGTTACTCTTCCGTTCCTATCAGCAGTCGAAAATGGCAGGAAAAATGTTCCGTCCGAATGGGTAGATAAAATTGTTGAGCATTACAGCCTGAAAGAAGAAGAAGTCAGTGAACTCTTGGAAGCAATTGAACAATCTAAAACACAGATGAAGCTTGATTTGAAGTCGGCTTCCATTTTTCAGAGAACAGCAGCTCTACAGTTTGCCAGGTCTTTTGAAGATATGGACGAAGAAACGGCTAAAAAAATCATGCAGCTTCTTGAAAACAGCGGAGGTAACAGCAATTAATGGACTATATCACTAAACCAACAAGTCGTAAGGAACTGAGAAAGTTTTCAAAAGTATTCAGATTTTTATTCGGGGTAACGGATGACAATTCGCCGTTCCCCGTGCTGAATGCCTTGGAGATTCTTCCTGATGTTTTTAAAGGTACAACTTTGAGTATCGTTGAAGATAATGATCTCCTTCCAAATGTACCTGCGAGGTGTTTTCCTGATGAATACGGGAACTTTACCATTGAAATCAAGGAAACTGTTTATAAGGGTGCATTTGAAAAACAGATTGGTGCGTATCTTGATTTTATTTGTCATGAAATATGTCATATATTTCTTTTTAAAATAGGTTTTACCCCAGTTGTTGAGCGCAGCTTCGGCAATAACGAAATCCCGCCATGCAAATCAGTCGAATGGCAAGCTAAAGCTCTGTGCGGAGAGGTCATGATGCCGTATGATGCTACTGCAAAAATGTCTAGCCGAGAGATTGTGACAGTATATCATGTTTCAAAGGCATCTGCAAACTATAGAAAAAAATACTGATGTTTGCAGAGTTTCGGGAGGTGGTTTTATTGATTGTAACATAAAGATACAGCTTTGTACTACCAATACAGTGCTGTATCGAGTTCAGCGAATAAAAAAATATAATTCATGGGATACAAGTGCCCTTCAAACAAGCATGATAGCCTTGTATCCTCAGAAAGCGAGGTTTAATAAAATGATAAAAGGTTTATCAGAGTACGAAAAGTACAAGGTTATCAGACCAATGATTGGAGGGTGTGATTACGATTCCTTCAGCATTCCGATAATAAAAAAGACAAATGTTAATTGTATTGATTGGGATAAACTATCAATCTGCGGTGTTCAGAATCTTTCAAAAAAACGTGATAACAGTAATTCATTGATTCATATGTTTCTTGATGACAAAAAACTGTTAGCTCTATGGAACAATCCATTAAAAAAGATAGCTCTTTTCCGAACCTGTGCGGCTATTGCTACACCCGATTTCAGCATATATCCATCTATGAATTACAACGATATACGACATAATATTTATATGAATAGATGGCTTGGCTGTACATGGCAAAATTACGGAAACACTGTTATACCAACAATTGGATGGGCAGGAACGGAAACATTTGACTTGTGTTTCAGTGCGGTCGAGGAAGGAACTCCGGTAATTATTTCAACTATTGGGTGTCAAAATCACGAAAAAGAATTCTTGGTTGGTTTTAATGAAATGAAAAAAAGACTAAAACCCCCAATGATTATTGTTTTTGGTGATATGATAACTGGTATGACAGGTAAATTCATCAATTTCAGGTATACAGATAGCTTTGTTTCGGAGTATGTTCAGATGAAATTAGATGGATTCTCTGCTGTTTTTGAAATAAAGGAGGCGGTTTAAAATGGGTTCAAGGGGAGCTTTTGTTAATGTTGATATTGGAGACTTCACTTTTAAAGACGGGGGACAGAAATATTTTTCATTAGGAACATTATCCAGTGATCCAAATGTAAAAATTCTTATTCAAAATAAAGGTTCTGTCAAAGCACCAGAGTATTCACATACTAAAGGAAGAGTATATGCTATCGTACAGGATGGAAAATTGAAGCACTTAACCTACTATGATGATAAACATAAACAACATATAAGTGTTGATTTGCTTCACCCTCACAAAGGTGTTCAACCACATATTCACATTGATCTGAATCACACTCCTGATTCTCCGGGCATTTCACCAACTTCCGAACAAAAAGCACTTATAGAAAAAATAAAAAAGGAGTTTCATTTAAAATGAGAGTAAATGAATACAGTACCCTTGAAGAATTTACTAAAGAATATATTGGCATTTGGAATCCGTCTGAGGGGCATTGGTTTGGTCTTGATTTCAATTATAATGGTGCGGTCTATCGATTGAATACCGGATCAATGTATCAGCAGACGAATACAATTCTTCCGGATGGACGAAAAGCATTATTCGGCATATATCAATTATATAACTCTACAAACACAGATTATAACTACGAATTGCTTGGAGAGTATGCCGATATAAACGACCTGCTCAGCAGCACCGTTATCGACAATCGTGTTTTTTCTGAAGTAATCATGGACGATTCCACAGAAATACTTGGTAAGGATTGATTGTCAGGAGTATGGATTATGATTAACGGATATGTTGAACAATTTCTGGATACAGGGTGGTACTCTGAATCAACATTGTTTTACAATGGTTACATTTATTGGCATGAAGCTCAGACTAACGATAAAGAGACTGTATTTTTTGTTGATCGTTGGAAGGCGGAAAATGAAGAAAATTTATATTTTCACTCATTGTTGGAGAAGAATGGGACGCTTATTTGGGAACGTGTTCTTGAAATTCATGGTACTGATTTAGATCAAATTAAGAAACAGTTTCTTGAAGCACCTATTTATGAGGGCAAATCATTTTGGATCGTAGAGAAAGAACTTGCCTGGCTTGACGAGAGTAACCCTATTAATTAGTAAAACAAAGTACAGTAAAAAGTCCACGCAATGCTACCAACACTGCGTGGACTGAATTCAAAGGATACAAATACCCTTCAAACAAGCATTCATATTGTAACCGAAAAAGTACCGTCTGTCAATATTGGCGGTGCTTTTTTGTTTAAACTAACATATTTACACTTGATATTTTGGTAATTTTGAAAACACATAATTATACCATAGCTACCATTTTTCGCATTTTCACAAAAGAAAAAAGCCCCGTTTGAAACGAGGCTGGGAATCAAAATATTAAACTGATCTGAATAATAACTGCTCCGGTGGTGTGTCCGGCTTTTTCTCTATCTCTTTTCTTGCAAGCTCAAGGTAAGACTCTGCGAGTATTTCTTTTATTGTCTTTCGATTCAATCAATACCACCCCACTTCATTTATATAGTCGAGTAGACCTACACCTCACAATGTAAGCCCCTCACAGAACCGTACGTGCAG
>CAMVQZ010000043.1 GCA_947169745.1 uncultured Clostridia bacterium | reverse complement strand
GGATTCGGGACTTTCACCCGTTAGAAACGTGCGCCGTCGGGCGCACCAAAAAAAGTAACCCCGCAAACCGGAAAAAAGCATCAGCTTTATATAATATTAAGACAAGTCCCGTGAGGTCACGGACATTCCCCGATGCCGTTTCCTGACGGTGTTGCCTTAACGCACAAGTAATATAATTATACTACAAATTAAACCAAGAACCAATAGAAATTTACAATATACGGCATTTTTCCGGATTTTTTACATACTGAGAAAAAACAAACATTATCCCCCGGATTTTTTTATAAAAAATGCTCCCGGTCATTGACAAATCCGGACAGATAGTGTATAATCAGCTTGTGGATAAGGCTGTGTGCCCCATCTCGGCTGCTCTCGCCGTGTAAAAATAGAGAGTTATTTTTTTTGATTTTCAATTTAAATAAATAATATAAGCGCCTGTGGTGGAATTGGCAGACACGCCAGATTTAGGTTCTGGTGTCTTTGACGTGCAGGTTCAAGTCCTGTCAGGCGCAGAAAAGCCCCGTCACAATGTGCCGGGGCTAAAATAATAAAGAGGAAAGAATAAATAATAAGTAAGAAATACTCAAACCGGGCGTTTCTGTATTATTTATTCTTTTTTATTTTGTTCTGAAAAATAACCCCTCGGTTGTGTTTGATACTAATATTCGACAAGATGCTTTAATAAATATGCTATAATCAGATTTGAGTGGTTAATTTCGCAGGACGATATCGAAGTTATGCGGAATTTAACGCCAACGATAATAAAATGTTCTATCGAATATCTGTATGAATATACTCTCGCAACGGGAAGGCGGCTGATTCGTTATTGTTATCAGAACACGATCAATAAGGACAAGCTGACAGAGAATAAAGAACATTGTATTGTGTTCCGGGAAGATTTGAGGTATAATAGTCGGGAGATCATTATCCAGGAGGGAACACAATGAAAAAATCGGTAGCAATATTACTGGCGCTTATGTGCTTTTTTGCCGGATGCGCCGGAGGGCTAGCCGCAGGGTTTTTCCTATCCCCTGTCAAAAACGGCCTGACCCTGAATCCCAGTGCGGTAAACAGCGGTAATGTTTATGTGGGAAAAAAGAAGAAAAAGAAAAATAAAAAGGAAAAGACTTCTGATAAAAAATTTTCCTTTGACAGAAAGAAGGAGGAGTAATGGACTGGACTGAACTGATCGTAACAGTTGCCTCCGGAGATATAGAAACTGCCGGTAACATCGCGCAGATGACTGTACCCTACGGCATTTATATTGAGGACTATTCAATGCTGGAGCAGGAGGTCAGGGAGATCGCTAAAATCGACCTCATAGACGAGGAGCTTCTGAAGCAGGATCGCAGTCACGGCAGGATACATATCTATATCAGCCCGGAGGCTAACCCTGCTGAGGCCGCTGCCTTTATCAAAGAGCGGCTGGAGGCTGAAAAAATTGATTTCAGCATAAGCTCCGGAAGCTGCGATGTGGAAAGCTGTCTTACAAGCTGGAAAAAATACTTTTCTCCCCTGGATGTCGGAGAAAAGCTTCTGATACGTCCTGTCTGGAGAGACGATTTTGATCCCAGAGGAAGGGTCATCCTGAACCTGGATCCCGGTATCGCCTTCGGCACCGGCACTCACGAGACTACAAGGCTCTGCCTTGAGGCGCTGGAGAAATATGTCCGTTCCGGTATGAAAATGCTGGATGTAGGCTGCGGCAGCGGCATACTTTCCGTTGCAGGTCTGCTTCTGGGAGCAGATAGTGCTCTGGGAATTGACATAGATGAGATGGCGGTAAAGGCCTCTGTGGAAAACGCAAGGCTTAATAATGTAGAGGACAGATATACCGGAGTTCTGGGAGACCTGGCGGATAAGGCTGAGGGCTGTTATGACATTATCACAGCAAATATAGTAGCAGACGCTATTATAATGCTTTCCGGTGATATCGAAAAGCATATGGATGAAAATACGATATATATTATGAGCGGTATAATAGATACAAGACTTCAGGATGTGCTTTCCGCCCTGCCTGAAACTCTTGAAGTGACAGATCAGTCCGAGGATAACGGCTGGATATGCCTTACCGCAAAAAAGAGAAAATAAAGAGGTGCTTTAGTTATGAATAAAAAGAAAGCGGATATTGCCGGACTTATTTTTTCGGCATTTCTGGTTATTGCATTCGTCGTCTGTTCTTATTTTTTCCTGGGTATCATCAAAAACTCCGGGAACCTTGATCCTACTGTTTCCGGTCTGCTGGAATCCCTGGTATATGTTCTCTTCGGACTTGTGCTTTTCTATGCAACAAGGGTTGGAGACGGAAAACAGATAAAGCGTTTTTCCGCTGCGACACTGATTATTCTCGACCTTCCGGCGCTGTATATTATCCTTGCAGCTGTAGCAAAGGGTCTGCCCTTTCCCCTGGATCTTGCGGAGATCCCCCAGATAGTGATACTTGCAGCTGTGGCCTTCGGATATGGTATTCCCTATACCTTCCTCAGCGGCTATGAACAGGATATCCCGGCAGGAGAAAGCAAGGGAGAGCTTCCGGAGGAATATGAACCGGATGAGCTGGATGAAAAAGAGAGTGAAACCCCTGAGGAGGAACCAGAGGATAACTCTGAAAAAGAAACAGATACTATAACAGAAGATAAAAAAGAAGAAACCGAAGAAAAAGAAGAGGTGTGATCTATGTCAGAATGTAATCACGACTGCAGCTCATGCTCACAGAGCTGCTCATCAAGAGAGGGACAGGCTCCGGCAGATCTTCACGAGGAGCTCAATCCCCTCAGCAGTGTCAGGAAGGTTATCGGTGTAGTCAGCGGAAAGGGCGGAGTGGGAAAATCCATTGTAACCTCCCTTATGGCTGTGATGTTCGGAAGAAAAGGATATCACACAGCGATACTTGACGCGGATATAACAGGCCCCTCTATTCCCAAGGCCTTTGGTATAAACGAAAAGGCTGTGGGAAGCGAGGCAGGTCTTTTCCCGGTAAAGACCCACGGCGGCACAGATATAATGTCTGTAAATCTTATTCTTGAAAATGACACTGACCCGGTGCTGTGGAGAGGTCCCATCCTTGCAGGAGCTGTAAAGCAGTTCTGGAGCGATGTCATCTGGGAGGATGTGGATTATATGTTTGTGGATATGCCTCCCGGAACAGGAGATGTACCGCTGACGGTTTTCCAGTCTCTTCCGCTGGATGGAATAATCATCGTCACCTCGCCGCAGGAGCTGGTATCAATGATCGTCGGCAAGGCTGTTAAAATGGCAAAGCTTATGAATATCCCGATACTGGGCATTATTGAGAATATGAGCTATTATGTATGTCCCGACTGCGGAGGAAAGCATTATCCCTTCGGAAAAAGCAGACTCGAGGAGGTTGCAAAGGAATATGGCATTGATATCCTGGGCAGACTTCCCATTGACCCGGAAAATGCCGCAGCCTGCGACGCAGGAAAAATAGAGAGCCTTGTAAACGATGCAGCAAAGGAAGCAGCAGAAGCTCTTGAAAAGAAAATATCAGACTGATATGTATATCATCCCGGCTTTTGATGCCGGGATATTTTTTTGTCTGAAAATGAATAAATTATTAAATTGACCCTTTCAGGGTACAAATTCTTATACCCCGGAGCTGTAGGTGAAAGGCTGTTTGATTTCCTGACTGGCATACGGGCTTTCATTATGATTCCTGAAAAAAGGCAGACCCGGCTCCGGAAGGATGTTTTCCACGGAGACAGTCTGCTTTTATCAGGTATCTGTATCAGAAAAATGAAAGGAGATAATTATGTACGAGGAACTGAAGGTCTTCCGCGGAAGCACCTTTGACTGCTGTATTTCGCTGGTGGATATGAAGAGAAACACCTATCTGCTCGCTGAGGGCGACAAGCTGATCTTCGGGGTGAGAGCGTCTCTGGGAAACGATAAGGAAACAGGAGTAGCACCGGCGGATATCATAAGGAAGGAGCTGACTGTGGATGATGAGATCGGCAAAAAGTATTATTTCAGTCTCAGTCCCGGAGAGACGGAAGAACTGGCGGAGGATAATTTTTATTATGTGGCTGTTGAATTTGCCGAGGGAGAGAAATATCAGATAGCTCCCTTTGCCGGATTCACTGTTGTCAGTCCCCTGTCCGTAAGCTACGACAGAGGAAATGAGATTTGCGCTCAGGTACCGAGACTGATGCACAAGAGGATGTGCAGGAGCATACAGCAGCAGGCGCTGGATCTCATCCGCTCGGTATACGGTGGAAATGACCCCACACCGGTGAGGATAAGAAGCATCGGCGGACTTGACATTATCGCACTGAGCTACAATGCCGGTTCCCGGGTTTCCCCCGATGTCCTTGTGAGGATGATCGGAAGAAAGGCTGAGCTTTTTGACAGCGAAAACTATATCGTCATCGGAATGCTATTCTCAGATGAGGAACAGGACTTTGTATGGCAGAGAGAATACAAAAAGGCGCTGATAAATGCCTATGGAAACAATTATATGGATATCGAAAGCATTCTGAAAGAGCCGGTATATTCCCAGGAGGGTGATATCATCGGGAGCTACGCCCTTGAAAAGGCAGGAATAACACCGTCAGAAGAGGATATCCGGCTGATTTCACTCTTTCGCTATCCCGCCGGGATACTGGAGTGTAAAGGAAAATTCAACGAAACCGGCTTGGGAGTAATTGCCGGTATAATAAAGGAGGAGGCAGAAAAATATGAATAATGACTTATTTCTTGATTCGGAAAACTTTTCTCCGGAGCTTGAAAGGCTGGAGACGTTTCAGGCTATCGGAAGGATAAAGGACAGTGTAAAAAAAGCAGGCAAAGAGACTGATGAAAAGATAACCGCCAAGGCGGCGGAGCTGAACCAGCAGATCGCCGAGGCAGCTTCCAGGATGGAGACGGAGCTGGAAAATACAGCAGAAGAGATAAACGTAAATGTAAACAATGTAGCCGGCTCTCTCGGAAACAGAATAACCGGACTTGACGCCCGTGTGGACAATATTATTGCCGGAACAGCCGCCACACAGGGTAACAGCGAGCTTATTGATATCAGGACCTCCGCAGACGGGACAGTATATCAGAGTGCTGGCGGTGCTGTCAGAGGACAGATAACAAAGGTGACAGATATGGTAAACAAGGTGGATGATTTCACCGGGATAAAATGGGAGGACGGCTTTATCAGTGCCGCAGGTGTAGAGGGAGTTGATCCCAACAGAAAGCGCAGCGGCTTTATACCCTGCGCCGGAAATATCACCGTGACTTATATGGCTGAGACAAATCACGAGAATATCTCTGCACTGACTGTTTATGATGTAAACCTCAGAATTATTGATTCTGTGTCTGATGTCGGAGAGATAAATACTGAATATACCTATGTGACACCGGCAAATACCAGATATATCAGGGTCTCTTCAAAAAAATCATATCAGACATCAGTAAGCTTTTCTGAATCTCCCGTCATTGCCGCCATCAATAACAATACAAGAGACATAAGCACGATCAGCCAGTCGGCTGCAGCTGATTCCTCTCTCATATCCTCCCTCCAGAACAATATCGAAGCTCTGAGAGGTTCTGTATATGTAGATGTGAACGGCTCTGATTCCAATACCGGAAGATCCGGCAGTCCCTTTGCCACAGTTGACAGAGCGCTGAGAAGCGGAGCGTGGCAGGTTATCATAAACGAGGGCATATATGAGCAGAGCATCAATCTTCAGAATGCTGTCCAGAAGCACCTGAGGCTTATAAACGGAAGTCCCACCGGAAGGGTCATCTTCCGTTCTCCCGACAGTCTTGTTGCTGCATCCGAGGAAAAAGCCGATGGCTGTACAAAGGTTTATTATTCCCACGTCACAGCAGCTTTTGCCGCCGATAACAAATGGATATACCAGGAGGGCGTTCCGGACAGCACCACCCTTATTACCGATGAGGAAAGACATCCCTGTCAGAGAGGCTATGCATACAGGTGCGAGGACACAAGAATCATCAGGTGCACCGCATCCACTGTTACGGAGGCACTGCAGGAAATCGACGGTGCCGAAGAATACAAGTGGTTCTATGATGCGGAAAACTCTCTTCTCTATTTCAGCAGACCGGCGTCCCTGAGCCAGCATAGACCCCTCAGAGCCAGCTTCGGAGGCTCCCTATTCTATGGCGGAAACAGAAATGTTTCTCTCGAGCTGAGCGGTATCGAAACGAAATATATCATCTTCAATATCTCCGGAACAAGCAATTCAAAAGTTGTTGACTGCCGTGCCTCAAATGTATTCGGCTCCGGCGCATTCAATTACAGCCGCTGTATCGGTGCGGAATTTATCCGCTGCGAGGCAAGCTTCTGCTGCACGGGCACAAACGGCGACGGCTTCAATGCTCATTCCAATAACACCGGAGAACCGTTTTCAAAGCAGACTACCGTCACACTGACCGACTGCTGGGCTCACGATAACAGGGACGACGGCTACAGCGATCACGAAAGATCAGAGGCTGTTCTCTACGGAGGGCTTTACGAATATAACGGCAAATCCGGAATAACCCCTTCCTACGGCTCCCACTGCAGCTGCTATAATGTTCTTTCAAGATATAATAAAAACGGTTTTTATTATCTGGGCGTTGTAGCTTCTGCCGAGGGTGGAAAATACGGCCAGCTTTCCTGTACCTCGTGTACGGCTATGGGGAATACCGCCTCCGGCTACAGGATAGACGGCGCAGGAAACAGCGCAATACTCACACTCTGCAGGTCTGTTTCAAACCAGTTCGGATATTATTCCGATACCGCAAATAACGGAGTTGAGCTCATAGACTGCGGCGCGGCAGGGAATCAGACTGCAAAGGCAGGAAATATCAGAGTGACAAATACTTCTCTGGTGGTCTGATAATACAAAAGCCCCCGGCATCCGGAGGCAAAAGATCACCAGCCCGCTTGGCAAAAACAGGATATCTGCAAAAGAGCCGGAGAGACTTCAGTTTCTCCCGGCTCTTTTCTTTTTTATAAGATATACCCCGGAAAGGGCGGAATATACTGCCGCTCCGGCGGTCATCCTCAGTATCAGATCGGCTGCAGGGCTGAATACCGGAGGTATCAGTATCACAGCTGCCATCATTATGATACCGAAAAATGAATATACAAGGGCATTCCTGATATAAAGGGAAAGCCTCAGCCTTCTGCGGACTGATATCACCTGATAAAGGAATACGCTGACCTCCGCCGCAATAGTTCCCACAGCGGCTCCCTCAGAGGACATTATGGGTATCAGTACAATATTGACCACAAGATTGACCGCCGCACCCATCAGGGCGGAGGTTATATATATCCTGTCCTTTTTCATCGGTATGAGATATTGGGTCCTGATAACATTCCCCACACCTAAAAATATGATAGTGACTGCAAGAAGTATCATTACAGTACCCGATTTTCTGAATGCCTCGCCGTAAAATACAACACTGAATTCAGGAGCAAGTACGAATAATCCGCACATCGTACCGATGCAGTAGCAGGAGACAAGGGTCACGCTGGTATCAAGGTATTTACCTGCTGACTTTTTGTCCCCGGCTGAAATCAGCGCCGTCATCCGGGGCATCATTACCGTTCCCACTGATATAATAAGCGTCAGGGAGATATTAATTATTTTCTCAGCATTTTCATAATAGCCCACCTCGGACATATTGCATATATATCCCAGCATGATCTTATCCATTATCTTGTATACGCTTATTGCGATAACAGGGATAAAAAGCACCAGGTCAGACCTGAGATGCTTTATGATATCCCTGAAGGATGGACGCACAAACCGTATATATTTTCTGAGAAACGGCCACAGACAAAGCTGGGAAAGAAGCATACTCGTCCCCATTATCAGAATATAGATGTAGATATCCTCTCTGCTGCGGACAAAGACAAAAATGCAGATAACCGTCAGAAGCTTTATCAGGGCGTTCCGGGTCACTGTCAGCCGGAATTTTTCCATCCCGAAAAAGAACCAGTTTATATCAAAAAGCGCCGAAGCTGTTCCTGTGAGCATTATCAGTGCGGCGATCCTGTCCACGGAGAAAAATATCACATATACGACATAGAGGATAATACTCACAGCGAAGGACATCATCTGCAGGCCATACAGCTGACAGAACAGCGCCGATCGTTTCTGCAGGTCATTCTGTACTGCAGCTATACTTCTGCTGCCGTAATTATTCATTCCTAAAAGGGTAAAATATGTAAAATACAAAGCGACAGAATAGGAAAAGGAATAGACCCCCACTCCCTCCTCCATTACTACTCTTGAAAGATAGGGCGCAGTTGCGAGAGGAAGAAGGAGGATGAGTATCTGATATATGAAATTATAGACCAGATTCTTTTTAAGACTTGTCATTTTTTATCTCCCGGGCTGATATCACCCTTGCAGGAACGCCCGCTACTGTCTGCCCCTCTTCCACATCATTTAACACAACAGCATTTGCGCCAATGACTGCATTGTCTCCGATACGGATGTTCCCGATAATTCTTGCGCCCGGATAGACTGTCACATTATTTCCCAGGACCGGATATCCGCCGTTTTTCTGACCCAGGGTAACCTGCTGATATATGGTACAGTTATCCCCTATCACGGTCCCCTCGCCTATAACAATACCGTTATAGTGCGGCAGGGACAGTCCCTCTCCTATAACGCAGCCGGAGCCTATCTCCACGCCGTATCTGAGCTGGAGTTTTTTCCTGAGGTGCCTGTTTTTATTTCCGCAGGCAACACATTTCCTGACGAGCACCCTCACCCTGAACCTGGGGACACGGAAATAACACAGGGCTGCGCGAAGGAGCACTGCTTTTCTTTTTCCGTATAATTTTATATATTCATCTGTAAGCTGCTTTACCATTTTTCACACTCCTGACGGGAACAGCCTTTGCATCCCTGACAAAAATAAAAGCGTATATAAATGTAAACGAAAAGGACGCTACCGAAAAGTATATCCGGACAAAAGACAGTATCATCGCCTGTATCAGAAGAAGATATATAAATATCAGCCTCTTTGAAAATGCAAGATTCCGGATATTGCATTTTATCCTGTTATATACAAGGGAGCACACTCCCCCGAAAACAGCCGATCCGGCAACAATTCCGGTTATGCCGAAATCCTTCAGAAAATAATAAAAGGCGGTGGTATATGCGTTGTAGCTGTCAGAATAACCCATTGATCTTATTTTTACAAACAGCTCGGTATCCGTTATCGCCTGCTGACCTGACTTGTACCATTGGGAGGAGCCTGTTATCACATTCAGAAATGTCACCGGAAGCTGGATAATGCCGTAGAGAGAAGCTGCGCCACCTGTTCGGAAGGATAATCCGGGCGCATTGCTCCAGTAATCAAAAAGGGGTATGCAGCAGGTAAAATACATATAAATCTCTTCAAAGACTGTTTTCTGTCCCTGGCTTATTCTGATGACAGACAAAAGGATCAGAATACCTGTCAGGGCTGCCGTCCCGATGACAAGCTTCTTTTTTATTCTTTTCAGATTCCTCATACGTATATTGCTTTCCTTGCAGATAAGGAAGGAAAACACCAGATATATCATAAATATGAATACAGCTACCCGGCTCCCCTCCTTGAAGCTTTTGAGAAGCATACATAAAAGAGAAATGAATATCAGCTGCCTGTCCCTTTTCCCGATAAAGATATCAATGCAGGTGATAAGCAGCAGGGAGTTGTAGACCGGGAGGATCATCCAGGTATAGAGAGGGCCTATCCTTCTCCTGAGGGCATACAGGCCAGAGGAAAAATCATATTCCGCATATCCCTGGAGAGAGGTCCTTATCTCAAAAAGAGAATTTCCGGAACGCAGCAGCTGATACGTCTCTATTGCCTCACAAGCCATAAATGCAAGAACAATGAGGCCTGCCGCTTTGATGAGCCTGTAATGTATTATCTGGTCTGTCACAGCCTCATCGGAAAGCTTCACCTTTACAGGGGCAGGAATATATCCTGCAAGAGCGCCGCCAAAAAATGAAACTATTCCCAGCATCATCAGATAATATGTCTGATCGCTCACCTCAAAGATCCCGAAGCATCTCATCTGATAAAGAGAAAATATAAACATCCATATAAAAGAAAAGATGGTTATGGGATTGTATAAATTTTTTTCTATTCTCAGTGACAGCAGAAACACCACCGCACACAAGGCTATTATCAGAAACCCCATATCATACCTCTTTTTTGTCCGTCCCTTCAAGGCAGCTCACAAGCTGCCGGTAATAGTTCCCGAAGGAGTTATTTTCCCTGACACGTAAAAAGCCTTCACCGGTAATGCGCTCATATTCCGGTTTTTCCATCTCATAGGCATATTCCAGCCGGCTTATTATACTTTTCTTATCAAGTACATTAAAGATAAATTCCCCGGAACCGGTCATTTCCCTCATTCCTCCCCTTTCCGAGGCAAGGACAAGACATTTTGCCGCCATAGCCTCCAGAGCAGTATTGGGATAATTCTCCATCCACACAGAGGGTATCACCACTGTGTGCACCTCTCTGAGCTTATTTATCATTTCCTTATATCCGAGCCTCCCCAGGTATTTTATCCTGCCGCTGCCGTATTTCCTCAGAAGCTCCTCAAATTCCTCTTTATATTTATCCGGCAGCATCCCTGCCATATGCAGCTCAGTATCCGGTCTGTGAGCAGAAAATTCAGCAAATGCCTCCATCAGCTGTCCCACGCCCTTGAAGCCGATTATCTGGCCGTAATACAGAAATATCTTTTTCCCCTCCGGAGTTTTTTTATCCACATCCTCAAGCAGGGAAAAATCAAAGGGATTATTTATGCAGACAGTATCCATACCATACCGGATGCAGTAGTCTGTAAGTAGCTGACTGGGACAGATGTATTTACTCACTGTCCTTCTCTGAACCTTATCCCTGCGGAGAAAGCATTTCCTCTTCCAGAGATCAACGATTTTTTTCTTTACTCCCTTTTCTCTGCCTATGCATTTTCTGCCGCATTTTTTCTTTCCCTCATAGCCGCTGCAAACAGAAAGATCCGAGCAGACGCACAGGGACAGAGGACATACCGCGCCGTAATCCCTGATAGTCCGGACGCAGTGATATCCCCTGACAGCCCTGAAAACAGAAAGGGCGTGAGCCTTTACATTTCCCAGATGTATATGATCCGGGGAAAAATCCTCAATTATTCTTCTCAGCCTTCCGGTGATATCCCGGTCAGCAAAATACATCTGCAGCTCTCTTCTGAGCCTGCTGTCGCGGCGGCTTATATTATAATGGCTTTCATCACACCAGCCGTCCTCATAATCCGGGTCGAGAGTTATTACAAGAGCCTCATCCCCGAAGCCCTTCAGAATATCCCTCTCCCTCATGGTCTGCATCTCTGCGCCCCCGGAAATATACAGCTCATTTATCAAAAGTACTTTCATTTTACATATTCTCCAGAAGTCTGTAAAGTATTTCTGCGCTTTTTTTCCAGCTGTATTTATCAAGCACAGCCTTTGCCGGCTCTGTTTTCTGAGCCAGTATCTTTTTCATATCTATATTGTCATAATCAAAAGGGTCTATATAATGCGCGGATTCTCCGCAAACCTCGTGCATTACAGGAACATCAGAAACGACCACATCTCCGGCTCCGCAGGCAAATGCCTCAACCGGAGGAATGCCGAAGCCCTCGTAATAAGACGGAAAAATAAATGCCCGGCAGTCTCTCATCAGTAGCTTTGCATCCTCATCCGAGACCCTTCCCACATAGCGCACATTTCCCACTTCCTCCTCCAGGGAGCTTATCCCGAAGGAGCGGGGATCCGTGCCCCCGGCAATTACAAAGGTATGTTCCGGATTTTTTTTTGCCGCTTCAAGCACCCATCTGAAATTCTTTGTAGGCGCCATACTGGAAAGAGAAAAGAAATATCCGCCCTTTTTCAACCCGTATTTTTCCTCTGAGTCCCCGGATGGGGTAATCCTGTCCATATGCTGCCACCCGCAGGGGACAACAGGATAATCCTCCGGACTTCCTCCCAGATATTCTGATATCTCTCCGGCAGAAAAGCGGGAGATGGTAAAGACCTTTTCAGCCTGCCTGACTGCCAGCTTTTTTTCCAGCTTTGTCTTTATCACATGATACCGGCTGAAATAACCGGGATTTGCGATGGAATTCACATCATAGATACAGACAATATCCGGCCGCCGCCAGGGAACATTGACGCCAAGATTCAGTCCCCTTGCGCCGTTTTTTTTCAGATATCCCATAAAGGTATTATTGAGCCAGAAAAACTTTTTCTTTTTTCCGTAATGTACTATTTTTATATTCTTATAGCTTTTATCAACACAAACTCCCTGAGGAAGCACCAGCTCCAGAGAAATTTCTTCCGGATCAAGTACCAGATCCAGCTGTTCCAGTATCTCCCAGCAGTACCGGGTCACTCCTGTGAGTGATCTTTCCGCAAATACTCCGGGAACGGCATATTTTTTCATAGCTTCTCCTTGTTTTTCATATCCTCAAGAAATCCGTCATAAAAGAGCTGTCTTTTTTCTGTCAGCTCCCTGCGCCGGAATTTCCGGGCTTTTCTGAAATTATCGGCTGCTTCCTTTTTCAGATCTGAGGACAGCACCTTTCTTATGCCCTTTATCACCTCATCCGGGCTTCCTTTTCTGAACAAAAGCTCAGGTCTGATAAGCTCCGGTATACCGGCAATATCTGTACCTGTTACCGGGCAGCCCCTGCTCATGGCCTCGATGACCGACCGGGGAAGTCCCTCCTGCTTGCTGGGCTGGATATAGATATCCAGGCTGTCATAGAAAGCCTTCATCTGCTCCATATCAAGACTTCCCTCAAAGCTCACCAGCTCCGATACCCCCAGCTTTTCAGAAAGCTCCCTGAGAAAACAGCTGTCCTGCCTTCCGTTCATTCCTCCTGCAAGCCGGTACCGGACATTATAACCCATATCCTTCATGTCTTTCAGGGCACGGATAACATATTCCTGACCCTTATATCTTGTATCAAGGGCGGCGGCTGTTCCCAGGACAAGAGAATACTCCGGGTCAAAGCTGCTGAGCCTTTCAAGTCTTTTTTCAAGCACATCCTCAGATATTTCGTCAAGAACCACATTTGAGCAGCTCAGGGTCTTTCCTCTTGCGGGATATCTTTTCTGCAGAAAGCTCTCGGTGACATAGCATACATACGGAGCTTTTCTGATAGCCGACCTTGTTTTAAAGAACATACCGGGAGCCACCAGCTTCCCGATAAGACCGTGATTCCAGTAGCTGTCCCAGGAACAGCCAACAGCTTCTATAATATAGGGCTTATCATATTTTTTTATGTATTTCAGGGCAAGCTGGGCCACAGAGCTCTGGGAGCGCAGCACAAGGATATCAGAAGCCATTACCTGCCTGCTCACTATCCTCTCAGCCTCAGGCTTGTTCCTGAAATACAATTCAGGCTTTTTGAAATCGGGAACGCTGACCACCTTCACCTGCGGCGGCACAGGAGTAAAGACCTTATCCCCGTAAATCTGCCTTGTTCTCATCATAAAGGTTATTTCATCGGCAAGATAAGAATAACGCTCAAACAATTCGTGATATGCATATTCATAGTATACACCCCTGTCATCATAGAACAAGGGGCCGTCATGTATAAATGTAAGCTTCATTATTACCTCCCCGACTGTATCTGTCCGCTTTGCAAAATCACCTTTCAGCGGTTCTCAATAATATCTGAAAGCAGGCTGTTGATGTTTTTCCGGAAGCTTTCCCCGGTGAAATTGTCAAGCACTCTCCGCCTTGCGTTTTTTCCGTATTCCCTTCTGAGGGCGCTGTCGCTGCAGAGCTTTTTCAAAGCCCCGGCATATGCTTCGCTGTCCCCGCAGGGACATTCGATCCCGGTAACACCATCAAGACTGACATAGTTTACTCCGCTGCCCTTTATATTGAAGGTCACTGCCGGTTTTCCGGAATACATACCCTCTGCGAGTGCAAGACCGAAGGCTTCATTTCTTGTCACGGAAGGAAAACAGATGATATCGCTGGCGCAGAGATATGCTCTCTTTTCGGAATCGCTTATCCTGCCGACAAACTCTATCTTTCTGTCATTTCCGGCAAGAGCCTTCAGCTTATCTGTCAGCTCTCCCTCTCCGGCGATAAAGAAATGTATATCCTCATCCCCCATTTTTTCAGAGGCTTCAATAAGATACCTCAGTCCCTTATAGGGAACGTGTCTGCCGATAAAAAATCCGATAACCTTACTGCCGGCAGCTTTTCTGATCTCACCGGCTTTTTGTTTTTCCTCAGGGGTCGGAATAAGAGCACCTTCATCTATCATATAGGGAAGAATATGCTTTTTCCCGGAAAAATGAGAGCTGTATTCCGAGGTCTCAAGATGAACAGGCGTTGCTCCTGCAATCACACAGGCTCTGTCGATCAGGGCGCGGTTCTGTCTGACGAAAAAGCATTTCAGAAACCGCTGTTTTGTAATATCCAGATGCCAGTAGACCATAAGCCGGAAATCCCTGTCTTTGTATTTCAGAAGCAGTCTTGTGACAAAGGGATTGGGATAGTGAAGTATCACTATATCCGGACGGAAACCATCCATAAGCTTCTGCAGCTCCCTGCCGTAGGAAGCAGACAGGGACTGGGAGGAGATCTTCACAGAATATCCGCAGCGTATCACTTCTACTCCGTCAACAAAATCATGTACAGTCTGTTTTCTGTGACATTCATATCCCTCTGCACGGCTGTCCTCATTGAAGCAGATTATCTTCTGCTGAAATATATTCCTGTCAAGGGAACGGGAAATATCCCTTGCCACCTGCTCTATTCCTCCTATAAAAGGATAATAGTATTTTGATATCTGCAGTACCTTTATCATTTTATCTCCTTCAAGTAATTCAGATATAATTCATCCAGAGCGTCAAACACCGTATACTCCGGCTCCCAGCCAAGTTCACTGGTAATAAGGCTCCTGTCGCAGCAGACAACAGGTACGTCTGAAGGACGCAGTCTTTCCGGGTCTGTCTCCACCGTTATCTCCTGATGCGTAAGGGAGATCACATACCGGAGAAGCTCATCCAGACCAAAGGCTCTGCCGGAGCCTACATTATAGACCTTATCGCAGCTTCCCTTTTCCAGTATCATCCGATATGCCCTTACAATATCCCGGACATGGCTGAAATCCCGTTTTACAGATATATCCCCGACCCTTATCACCGCCGGAGCACCGCTTTTCTCAGCAATTGCCGCCTGACGGCAGAAGCCGGGAAGCACAAAACTGTCCTTCTGCCCCACACCCGTATGATTAAAGGGACGCACACAGAAAATCTTCATTCCGTAATGTCTGCGGTAAAGAGCGGCAAAGCTTTCCTGGGTCATTTTTGCAATTCCGTAGGGATTTTCCGGAGCAAGGGGGAAGTCCTCGCGAAGGGGCAGGGACGAAGCTCCGTATTCCTCGCTGGAGCCGACAAGCATTACTGCCGGGGGCGTTTTCTGCATCCTTGCAGCTTCAAGAATATTCAGACTTCCGATGACATTCATAGAAACTGTTGTCTGCGGCACTTTCCAGGACGCTCCCACACTGCTCACAGCCGCCAGGTCTATGACCACATCTGCGCCGGCGCTGTTTATTGTCTCCCTCACAGCCTCCGGGTCCAGAATATCTGCTTTGATAAAGCTGATATCCCTGGTCCTGCAGGGAATGATATCACTTCCGGTAACCTCATAGCCGGAGGAGATAAGCTCCCTTGCAAGGTAACCACCCACAAAGCCTGAAATACCGAATATCAGGGCTTTCTTCATAATCCCTCAGCCTCCCTGCGGGCAAGGCGCAGATCATGCTCCGTCATTATCCGGCAGAGCTCCTCATAGCTGGTTTTCCGGGGATCCCAGCCCAGCCTTGTCCTGGCCTTTGTGGGGTCTCCCAGAAGATTCACCACATCAGTGGGACGGTACCATTCCGGGGAAACGCAGACCACCATCTTCCCTGTTTTTCTGTCATAGCCCTTTTCCTCTTCACCCTTGCCTCTCCATTCAATGTCTAGCCCGGCATATCTGAAAGCAAGGGTCGCAAATTCCCTGACAGTATGCTGCTCCCCTGTGGCTATGACATAATCCTCCGGCTCCTCCTGCTGGAGGATAAGCCACATACATTCCACATAATCCCTGGCATAGCCCCAGTCCCGGAGGGAATCCAGGTTTCCCAGCTCCAGATGCTCCTGCAGACCGCAGGCGATACGGGCAGCGGCAAGGGTTATCTTCCTTGTGACAAAGTTTTCTCCCCGGCGCTCGGATTCGTGATTGAAAAGGATCCCGTTGCAGGCGAATATCCCATAAGCCTCCCGGTACTGTTTTATCATCCAGTAGCCATACTGCTTTGCAATGGCGTAGGGTGAATAGGGATGAAAGGGGGTGCTCTCCTTCTGGGGCACCTCCTCTGTTTTTCCGAAAAGCTCAGAGGTGGAGGCCTGATAGACCCTGCATTTATTGTCAAGCCCTGCTGTGTGAACAGCCTCCAGTATCCTCAGCACTCCCAGGGCATCCACATCCGATGTATATTCCGCAGCCTCAAAGGAGATGCGGACATGGCTCTGGGCAGCAAGGTTATATATCTCATCCGGCTTTACGGAAAGAACTATCCTCATTACTGACGATGAATCGCTCAGGTCTCCCTCGTGAAGTACAAGCCGGTGGATAATGTGATCTATCCTTGAGGTATTGGAAACAGAGGCTCTGCGGATAAGCCCGTGGACCTCATAGCCCTTTTCCAGAAGCAGCTCGGCAAGGAACGAACCGTCCTGACCGGTTATGCCTGTTATGAGTGCTTTTTTCATTTCCGTTCCTCCTATAAATAACTAAGGATAAAGGTCATATCTCCCTGACTTCTCAGGACAGACCTCTGAGCCGGGATAAAAATACTGTCTCCGGCATTGATACCGGCTGTCATACCGGAAAGGGAAATACTCCCCCTTCCCTTTAAGCACAAAAGGGAATAAAAGCTCTTGTCTCCCAGCTCTATATTGTTGTTTCCGCTGTAAACGGAAACATGAAAATACCCGCATTCAAAATCCGTACTTTTACCTGACAGGGAAGATTCAGGATAATACCTCCCAAGCTCCAGAACATCAAGGGCTTTTTTGATCTGCAGCTCCCGGGGAGCCCCGGAGCTGTCCAGTCTCTCGTGATCGTACAGTCTGTAGGAGCAGGTGCTGTTCTGCTGCACCTCACATATCAGATTTCCCCCTCCCACAGAATGGATGGTACCTGCAGGAACAAAGAAAAAATCTCCGGGCTTTGTGGGAAAGAAATTCATCAGCTCCAGAACAGAACCGTCCTCTATACCCTTCTTTACCTCCCCGGAGGTAACATTATCCCGGAAGCCTATATATACCCCTGCTCCGGGCTCGGAGGATATCACATACCAGTATTCGCTTTTGCCGTGACCGTCGCCCCTGCTGACAGCATAGGCTTCCCCTGGATGTACCTGCACAGAAAGAGGCTCCCCGGCATCTATGAGCTTTACCATAAGAGGAAAATCCTTGAGTCCGCTGCATTTCGTCCCGAGAATTCCCCTTCCTGCCAGAGACAGATACTCAGAAAGCTCCAGCCCGTCAAATGCTCCGCCGGAGATCCTGTTCCGGCACTCCGGAGTATATGCCAGCGCCCACGCCTCGGCTATACGTTTCTTACCGCAGTCAGTGTAATACATATCACTGAGCTTTGTTCCTCCCCAGATAATATCCCTGAATACCGGGGAAAGTCTCAGCATAGGCTCAAAGCAGTGATTTTTTATTTTATCTTTTGTCCAGACTTCATTTTTCATATTATTCTCCGTTTCAGAGCAGGTCATTTCTGGATGAAGCCCGGAGCTTCTCTACTATCAGTCTCACATCCTGAGCCCTGTCTCTTCTGCACACCAATACGGCATCCGGCGTCTCGGCAATTATCAGTCCCTCTACTCCCACAGCGGCAACAGTCCTTCCTCCGGAATAAATGGTGGTGTTTTTTATCCCCACAGAGACCGTATCTCCGATAAGGACATTCCCCCTCTGATCCTCCTTGTGGAGAATGTTCATCATATCCCAGCTTCCCACATCATTCCAGCCGAAATCTCCGGGTATCATCAGTACATCCCCTGATACTGCCGCAGGCTCCATAATGGCATTATCAACAGATATCTTTCTTATTCCCGGATAGATGCGCTCTCTTTCAGCTGCTTCCTCTTCAGTTCCCATTGCCTTTCCGATACTGCATATATCCCCATAGATATCCGGTATAAGCTCCCTGTATTTTTTCAGGATAACGCTGGCTTTCCAGACAAACATACCGCTGTTCCA
>CAMVQZ010000042.1 GCA_947169745.1 uncultured Clostridia bacterium | reverse complement strand
CAGTGCGAGCACGCACCGCGAACACGGGTGCAGCGTCACGCTGCTAAAATAATTCCGGGAGAAAACAGGCGCTCAATGTCAGGGGATTGAAAAGTCTGAAGTCAGAATAAACCAGCCGCGTATAGCAGCCTGTGAGGGCTGCGGCGGCGAGGGGTGGGAGCATTGTCTGAGGCGGTGAGCGCCGGATGCCGCGCCACGAAAGTATATGTACACACGACCGAGCGAATGGAATGAGCGATAACGCGAATCGCTCAGTGCGAGCACGCACCGCGAACACGGGTGCAGCGTCGACGCTGCCGAATCGCTCAGTGCGAGCACGCACCGCGAACACGGGTCCAGCGTCGACGCTGGAACAATCAAAACAAGTACTTGACAAAAAAAATAACAGCACTGTATAATACTTAGGAAACTAAATATTATTAAAGGAAGGTGCAAAGCTATTTGGAAAGTGTTTACAAATATGTGACGCAGCTGGCGAATGCCCAGCGAAGATTTATTGACAAGCTGGCAAAGAAGAGACCATACAGCAGTGCTCAGGGAAAGGTGATTCACTATCTGTTTGAAAACAGGAACAATACTGTATATCAGAAGGATATTGAACGGGACTTCGGGATAAGACCTGCAACTGCAACGGAGCTGATTAATTCTCTGGAAAAAATGGAACTGATCCGGCGGATCCCCAGCATCAAGGATGGCAGGTATAAGGAATTAGTTCTGACCGATAACGCCGAAAAGCTGCGGGACGCGGTGTCCGAGGATATGTCTGAACTGGAAAAAAGTATGACAATGGGACTGACTGAAGAGGATTTGCTCTTATGGGCAAAAATCACTTCGGTAATACTGGAAAATCTTAAGGAGGAATAAGCTTGAAAAGGAAAGAAAACATTGGAAAAAGACTTCTGCTGTATTTCGGCGGATTGCTTATTATGACACTGGGAGTTGCCATTTCTGTCAAATCAGATCTCGGAGTAACATCAATCAGCTCAATTCCGTATACCATTACAGTCGTAACAGGAATGGAACTGGGAATTGCAACTATGATCTTTTCTGTAGCGGTTGTTTTGCTGCAGATTGCCATTCTGAGAAAAGACTATAAAATAATCAATCTGTTGCAGATACCGATAGTAATTATATTCGGACTGTTTTTAACCGTATGCGGGAAACTGATTAATTTTTTCCCAAATCCGCCTGATATGGTTCTTAAATTCATACTTATGTTGTTCAGTACAGTATTTGTTGCCTTTGGCGTATTTTTATATGTACCAACAGGTTTTATCTCTCTTGCTCCAGAAGGCTTTCTGGTTGCTGCATCGAAGGTCACTAAAATCAAATTCGGCACAGTCAAGGTCATATGTGACATTTTGATGGTTATTATATCCCTTGTAACCTGTCTTATTGCAATAAGGTCATTAGGAAGCGTAGGGATCGGAACAATAGTTGCTGCAATACTTGTGGGAACAGAGGTAAAGCTTCTTACAAAATGGTTAGGTGAGAAAAGGGACAGTTTTATAGGCGCAGAGATAAAACTCAGATAAACATATTCCGGCATTATTCAAATACTACGGTGCGTTTCCCTGTTTTGTAAAGCCATCACAAGGAAACAGGCTTATTATTTATTCCGAAATAATATAAGGCTCAGTGGCTTTGACAGACCTCTGAGCCTTTGCTGTTTTATCGGAGACGGCTGCGTTGGGTGCGGTGTGTTGACGACATCAACACCGCTGTCCATGTGTCCCATCAATTATCGGAGAACAACTTATATACAAAGCTGAAACTCCGGACAGGCGCAGACCCATCCGGAGTTTTATCATTCCTGTGCAGGAACAATATCACTCTTATGCTTTGTATAAATGGTATTTTCCCTGTAATTAGACCCGGTCTCTGATACGCATTTTCTCTGTTATTATGTTCGTGAAAACCGGTATCACTTTTCTCTGTTTTTGCGTCTGAATATCAGGATAATTGATGAAGCTGTAATCAGAGCTACAAAAGCAAGCACTGTACACAATGCATTATCACCGGTTTTCGGTACAGAATCGCTTTCTTCGGAGCTGCTTTCCTCTGTATTGCTCTCTTCGGTGCTGCTTTCATCAGGACTGCTCTCATCAGAACTGCTTTTGTCAGTGCTGTTTTCATCTGTACTGCTCTCGTCTGCGCTGCTTTCTTCGGCACTGCTCTCATCAGAACTGCTTTCGTCAGTGCTGCTCTCATCAGAACTGCTTTCGTCAGTGCTGCTTTCTTCGGCACTGCTTTCGTCAGTGCTGCCTTCTTCGGCACTGCTTTCGTCTGCGCTGCTCTCATCGGAACCGGAATGGCCTGTGGGAGGTATCACAAGCTCCTCCGGGTCTGCTTCATATAAGCCTGCAGGATCAGAAAATACCTTTTCACAATCAGTGCAGCTGTAGTAAGCCTGCATTCCAGGCTCTGTCTCAGTTGGATCTACCTTCTCGTTATAGATAATGGTGTGGTTATGACCTGTGGGAGCTATATAGGAAACTCCGTTGCAATCGATCCAAAAGCGATCAGTATATAATACGCCGTAGGGATATTTTGTGTGGTTAACACTGTTCAGGGATTCACTGATATTCGCACCCTTGCCGTCATTGAATATTACAAATACCTCTTTGTCCTTGAATTTGTCAGACAGAATGTAGGAGTAGAATTCCTCGCCCTCATCCTTCATTTTTTCACCGGGATACGCAGCATTATCCATAATTGTGTCCCCGTCCTTTGAGTAAGCATAAAAATATACTTCATCCCATTTTGTATTAAAATTGTCAAACACAAAGGTGCAGTTACTCCACCGCTGAGCTATATCATAGGGAATCGTTCTGTAAAAAGAACCGATGTTGTATTCATGGATTTCTTTTCTTGCTTTGCCGTTGACTGCTGTTCCTGTCAGTGTAAGTCTGATGACGGATTCATCTGCAAAACCTTCACCAATGGTGATAACATCTCCGTCAGAAAATGAATTTTTCTCTGTCTTTTCGTTTCCGTTTTCATCTGTGCCGGAGATCTCGTACTCTGTATTTTCAATTCCTTTTGCTCCGAGGGTGATATCAAGACTTTTGTAAAATTTTTCCTTGCCGTTTGAATCTGCAGAAAAGTGTCCGAGAAAATTGCTGTCATAAACTACAGCTATACCGCTCTCACCTACAGTACCGGTAATTGTTTTATCTGTAACAGTAAAGCTGTTACCGGATACTTCATCATAATATGTTCCTTCTGCTGCATATCCGCCGGAATTCGGAACAGTAACCTGACCGCCTTTATCTCCGCATACTATTACCGCGCCGCCGCTTTCTCTTGTAATTACAACACAGTTATTCTCAGTGGTAATGCTGTCACGCTTTCCGTTCATCGCATTGTGGAAATGATTTACAGCGCTGACTTCCGGGCTTGTGAAATGGGTACTGCCTTTCTGACCACAAATGATCTTATCTTTTTCTGTTTCTGAGGGTCTTGAAAAATAAAGAGCTGTAGCGCCTTCTCTTGATGCTGCCACTGCATATGCCTTGTCTATTGTGTTCTGGGACATCCTTGTGGTAGCTCCCGTCTCATCAGGACCATTTGAATAAGTATCGTGGCTCTCTCCCCAGAAAACCAGTCGATCTGAGGAAACGCCTTCTGTCATCCATTTGCTTTTTGCATCAGGCGCCTTACCCTGGTTGAAACTGCTGACCAGCTTTTCACCATAGGTGCTGTCCGTAACAGACATCATAGAGGCATATTCCTTCATCAGATCATACTGAGCGTCCGTATCCACAGGACCGTTAATTATCTCGCCGTAATTATACATTCTTTTGTCAAGAACAGACGGCCAGAAGTCGCTTCCCTCACTGGGAAGTCCGATATGCTTTGCAGCATCCCATCTTATTCCGTCTACCCCGGCATTATAAAGCTCATCCATAAAGTTTATTACTTTCTGTTGAACATCCTTGTTTTCGGTATTAAGATCTTTCAGCCCGAGGAGATCACCATTCGTAATATTTGATCTGTTGGTGTAGTCTTTTATCTTACCTGAATTATGCCAGTGATCCCTTCTGGCATATTCTTTCGGTGAAACGCCGCTGATATAGACCAGGTGATTTGCGACCACATCCATAATCACCTTTATGCCATATTTGTCTGCCTCCCGGCAAAGCTTTTTCAGCTCCTCTTCCTCATTGTCATACTCCGTGATCTTCATATCCACCGGCTGATACACATTGTACCAGCTGAGTCCGTTATTAATTCCATAGGGTGTCGGCTGTATCGGTGAAAGCTGAACCGAGGTAAACCCTGCATCTGCAATTCTTCTCATAGAAGCAGTGACATCCTTATATTCCCAGCTGAAACAATGAAGGATAGTTCCTTCCTGACAGCTGTCTGCCAGTTTATAATCGATACCGTCATCGGCACTATCAACAGCATTGAACTCTGCCCCTTTAATGGCGGTTACTGCCGAAAAGCAAAGTGCAGTTGAAAGAAGGCAGCCCATGGATTTTCTTAGCAGTGCATTGAATTTATTTTTCTTCATAATTTTATCGCTCCTGTCTTTTGTTATTTTGCAAATGAGGCATCTTTCATTTTTGGGGAAGCACTGAATAAAACCAGTATCCCTGTCGCGCCGTCAGATTGTATCAAATGAGCACCGTAAGCCTGACGGTTTTTAAACGAATTTGGTGCAAGGTGACGAAAAAAGATGAAAGCGAGAGGGGGCTGCGCCATAAGGAGTGATTTATTCAGTGATTCCTTAAGCAAGTATGCATCCCAAAACACAGCTTCTTATCATTTTACCGGGAAAGCATAATAGTCTTACGAAAGCCTGTTATATATTAGAGTATTTTAAGACCGGATCGGTTCATTTTAAATAAAAAAATTCCAAAATTTTTTTCAGCGTCATAGATCCATATACTTTGTCTGCGACTTTCTTTTTGTGTTCCGGACTGTATCCATCCTGATGCCGAACGGATACGGGACTTTGACTATTCAGAAATCCTCGCCGGACGGCGAAAAAAAAGGACTGCCACACTGGTGGTAGTCCTTTAATTCAAGAGTATTATTTTTCCGGTTACAAATAGTGCAGTTGTTCTCCGATATCCTTATTTACAGATCCGGCAACCGGAAAACATATCAATATCCGCAATAACAGTTACGAGCAGAATGTTTGTAACTGTATCTGCAAAAGGGGTTGCAATTATTATTGAATATTGATTTTTTGTTTCCAGATCAGTTTCCCGGCAAACAATGCACGGGCATTTTTAAAATCTGATGCACAGGTGGAAAGTGCCACCACCGGATCATTATCCTTGAGTTCAGGCTCAGTATAGTACATACTATTATCCTTCAGGATTTTTTTCCACTCGCTGCTGTCAGCCGGAATATCATATATCCTGTCATAGGCACTGACGATGGAAAGTGCAAAGAAATCAATACGGTACAGTGCTTCCTTTGTAAACAGCCACCCATAACGGTGTTTGTCAAACTCTTCCCGCTCCTTGAATTTTCGTATATCGCCAAACATACCATATTGCATATTATGTCCATACAGAATATTCAGTGCGCCGGAAAAATCCGGCGTACACTTATACGACAGGAAAATAGTTCCGAGTTGATTTTCTCTGCCATCAGGAGTATGATGCAGATAATATTGATTATCCCTGCCCTGAACAACAGGATAGTCGATATCAGAATCAGCAATATAGATCCAGCCGATCAGATCACTGCTATAACGGACAACTTCACGCATTTTCCCCGTAATCTCATTTACTTTATGCTCAGTTATAAACGGAACAGAGGCATCCGGCCCGGAATCATCTGCAGAACTTTTCTCCGCTTCCTCCGGGCTCTCCGCCGGTTCGGTTTCATTTGCATTATCTTTATGAGCTTTTTCTGTTCCGGATACCGGAATAAATGAGCTGGCTGTCTTTACGGGTTCAGAAGCCCTCTGCTGTGCAGGCTGAATACAATATTTTATGATCATGCATCCAGCCAGAGCCGTCAGCAAAACCGCAGCGACCCAGAACCGAATAGATTTGACCATATGAATCACCGCATAATCTGTCTCAGCCCGTCATTTCCACAGGAGGAGACAGAATATTATTTTTTACGAATAAGACTTAAATCTTGCTCTTTTTGCCGGAGTTTTTCTTGTTTCTGATCAACAGGCCAAGCAGAACAGCGCCGGCTGCAGTGATGAACACGAAGGGCGCAATACTGAACAAAAGTCCTGTAACAGATATATCCTTGAGGGCATTGGTAAACTCGATTTTATCATTTGCACTTGTATTGTTAACATTAACTGTATCATCCATTGCAGCAGTACCGTTAGAATCAACACTTACAGGATTATCGGAATTATTCAGAGAGAGTGTATTTCCATTTGTACCCTTTGCAGAAACAGTATATTTGTCTTTTGTGTCATTGGTTTCAGTTACCTTGATTTTGGTACTTACAGGAAGGCCTGTGATCAGAATCTTGTCGCCATTCTGGAGCTGGAGGTTTGTGGATGCGGTAGCACCGTTAAGTGTCCATGCGCCGGTATTTGAAAGATTCGTATTCACTGTTTGCAGCGGAGTACCGTCCTTTGTGATAACATAATAGAAATCGTCCTGCGAGGTCACAGTGTCGTTGGTAAGCTCGACCTTGAAGGGGAAGTTGTGCTGGGTATCAGCGAGATCGCCGTCAGTTTTCTTGCTTACCTCAACATTGTAGGTGTGGTATGAGTCGGAGGTCAGGGAAGCCTTCGCAACAGTACCGTCACCGTATACATCTGTATTCTCGGAATCTGTATCAAAACCGGTGATCTTGAGTGTCTCGTTTGTTTTTGTATAATCATAATTCACAGAAACATCATCATTTCCGGTCGTATCCTTAAGCAGCACATAGCCGTAAACTACCAGACCATCCTTATTTGAGTTGTACTTGGTGTACACATCGAGATAGATGTAGTTGTCATGGTCATTCTCTGCCGTATTATATTTTCTCTCAATTCCTGAAGCAGCCAGTGTAGCGGCAGAAGTAACATCCTCGATCTTGTAACGGTATACACCCGGACCGTTGACCTGTGTGTTCGTATGTCCGTCATTACCATAATCCGGGTCATAGATCTTATTGGCGTTTACATTTATCGTCATAGAGCTGCTAACCTTCTTTGAAAGAGTAACGGTTGTACTGCTCTCTTTGTTTGAAGGGTGAGTGATAGTGTTATTGTTAGTTGCATCGTCGGCAGCGCCAAATCTGATGGTTCCTTCTACCTTATTTGTAGTTGAAGAATTATCTGCCAACGTTGAAACAGCGCCAATGACACCCCGCTTCACTGCAACCGTGATCGGCACAGCATCCTGCTTTGGCGTCTTGCCGTCAGCCTCAAGATCATCAGAGGAAAATGTGGTAATAGTTGCATTTGTTACAGCAGCCGACGTGATCTCGTAGGAGTAAGAGATATTCGGCGAGAGGATATTACTGTTTTCTGCTACATTGAACAGTACGATGTCCTTTTTCACAGTCACGCTGGCATTAGCTGTCGGATTATCCAGCTTGGCTGCAGGGGGAGTATTGATGGTAGGCGAATCTACCACCGCAAACACATTCATATTCGGAACTGTCACTGAAGCAATAGCAAAAATAATCGCTGTCGATTTAACCATTTTTTTGATTACGTTCTTTTTCATAATAATCATCCTTTCATATATAATATCAGATCTGATGACAAGAGCCTTATGGTCTTGCATTAATGTATAAAGCCGGGTGCTGCTTCAGGGGGTTTATCCCTGGATTTTGCTTTACATCTCAGGCTGTCAGAGCAAAAAGCGTTCATTTTGCTTTTCCCCCCTTCTCCATAAGATAAAAACAATCACAGCAGCCATCAGGAGCATAACGACGATGGCAGAATGTACTGTATTCCCCCCGGCTTCGGTAACCGGGATCGGATACTTGTTCAGCACATCGACCCTGGTGTTTTCAGTAATTGACGCTGCAACCATATTATTGGTCACTCTTGCATCTGTACCGTTTACCTTTGCTGTCATTTCGTAGCTTCCGGATGTTGTTTCCTTTATCGTATACTCACCGCTGAGCAAGCCATAGATCGTAACATTTTGGTTGCGCTGTACGGAGAGTGTGATTTTATTTTCAGATACTGTCACCTGTCCTTTGCTTGTATCATAACTGCCATAGATGAGCTGGTCGGAACTGATCTCAAAGGTAAAGGTCGTTCTTCCGGCTGTATCGCCGATTGCCTGCTTTGACAGCGTCAGCTCATAGCCTTTGATTTTGTATACTGCATATACGATCGAATCCTCTGCAAAGGTCTGCGGCGTATCGTTTTCGTGGAAACGATATTGCAGTTTTTCGTCCGTAAGGGTGATCTGCATTGATTCACTGGCAGATTCTTCTGTGATACCAGTGCTGTTTCCTACACTCACCCTGTTCAGGTCGATCCTCAGCGCATCTCCCTGATAGTCAAGATCGCCGGGAATCAGGAATGCAGGCGAACCGGGTGTCGATATCTGATTGATCAGCAGACCGTCAGCCGTAACAGGAAGAGTTTCACCCTGGGCTATCTCCGGCCTTGTGAATGGAGCATTATTCCGCGTAAATGAAGTAATCTCCACAAACGTTCCGTTTGGCTTCTCATACAGGTATCTGATCGTCGGTTTTTTTGCGTATACAAACCAGACATCCTTATCATTAAGGAGATTTGTTGTATCTCCGTTCAGATAATAACCATATACTCCAGGAGAGATCTCGCCAAAGCTGATATCTGTGATGTTTGTCTGATCCCTGGTTATCCTGGCGTTTTGCTCTTTTCCGGTTATGATTCCAAGAAATATATAGTCACTTCTGCCGTCAATCAGCCCTGAGGGTGAAACCACTTCTGAGTCAGAAACATTCCAGACTCCGCTGTTTGTAAAATCGTGCTTATAGATACTCGTATTTGTAGTTCTCATTCCGTTGCGCGCTGTCAGTTCATCTCCGCTGCTCACCGCAACATTGACTGCCTTTTCCAGATTCTGTCTGTTTGTATAGGTGATCGTGACCGGGTCTCCGGTTGCTGTGGAGGTGTATTTACTGTTAAATACATTAGTATCTCCGCTGACAGCGGCATTGTTGGTAGTAGAGAAAAAATTGTCCTGTGCCTGGGTTATGTCTATCGTCTGGGAGATAGACTGATCTGATGTGACATCACGATAGAATACATCATAAGTTGTATGACCTGATATATATGTCTGCGGTTGACCATTTACATAATACGGTATATAACCAGTGTCTGTATCGGCAGGTGAACTGTAGAATACTACATACGAATCCGATTGGCCGTCAGAGAGCTGTGTTGCTATCGTGTTAACGTTGGTTGTCTCCGAGGATGGCGTTTGCACCGGTGGATATTGGGAATTATTGCCAAATGCATGATAATAATTACCGTTTTGGCGATGATAGTAATAAGTCCTCGTTACCGTCTTTGTTTCCGTCTGGTTAACGGTGATAGTATAGTTAAACTCTGTCCCCATCTTGTCCGGCAGAGCGATCGTTTCTTCTCTGAGGTTCACAATGGTCGGCAGCTGTTCGTAGTATACTGAATACATTACAACATCATAGCCGCAATTAGTCCAGGTTACACCATCAGTAGAATATTCAAAGCCATTCCAACTCAGACGGACCTGCAGGTCTGGTCTGTCGCTGTCAGATGTTTTATATCCGGTAATGAACCTGAGGTCAGAAGCACCGGCAGCATCTGATTTTCCGACAGCGAAGGAATAATACTGATATTTCTGGGCACTTCCGTTTCCCCATTTCGACCATTCGATGGGCTGCGTAATATTCCCTGTCATATTGTACGGCGACCCCGATGAGATAGTTGTCGTCCTCGGTGCAGAAGAATTTACAGAAACAGACGTCAGACTTCCGTTGACTGCCATCAGGTCGTAATTAATATCCACAGTTTCCGGGCTTTTATAATAAACCAGATATACAGCCTGGTTTTCTGCATCAAATTCTCTTTCGGAATTATCGCTGTACTTTGCCTTGACACAAACCTCGTCCATGTCATACCATATTTCTGTTATCTGTGCAGTATCGGTAATATTCTTATAATCCTCATTCCCATTTCCCACTGCTGTGGCAAATGCATAAACATAACCGGTGGTCATATCGTCCTTTGCATATTTGTCAGCATCTGCTTTGTCAACTAATAATATATGCCTATCATCACGCAGTACAATATTTGAGCCGTCTCCGCTTTTACGCCAGTTGTCCCTTCTGACCCATTCTTTGTCAGAGGTGTCTACATAATACACCGGTATCCGTATAGGCGCTTTCCAGCAGCTGTGCAGCACCAGATAATTGCCGTCATTATGCTGCAGGTCTATCATTTCCTGCGTGATAGCTGTTGTACTGAAATCGAATACCGGCTTATCCACACCTGCAACAGTCTGCTTTTCGGTTGACCAGTGAGAGAACACTTCCTCAGGATCACTTGAGCTTGGTATATGAGGCGGATGTTCGGTTTTTCCATTTAGCTTGATCAGAGTATAGTACATACCCTTGTCTGAATCATAGAAATATCTTCTGTCGGCTGACCAGTCATTACCTGTACCGCTGCCCCAGTAATACGTATTTCCGGGTGTTACATCATTTCTGTCGAAATACACCCTGACTTCCCACTGTGCATAAAGAATGGATGGCTCGTTGGCGTCGACCCAGCGATTTGTCATGGTGATGCTTTCCTTGCCGTAGAAAGCATCGGAGCCGTCCCTGCTGGTGCTCCATCCCAGGAATGTATAACCGTGGTTATAGAAACCGGTGCCGTTGCTCAGCTTTACTGCCGAATTATTAAGCAGATCACTGACCGTCAGCTGTGTTTCGTTCACACTGTACTCCACTGAAAGTCCGGTGTAATAATCCGGATCATCAACCGGTGACGGTGCACCGTTTATAACCTGCCATCCGGCATTTGCAGGAAGTATCGCATTGTCAGGATCGGTAATCGTTCCGCCGTTGGCATCGTATATGATTTTTGCAGTCTTGATTTCTTCATAGACTGCCTCCATTATAATTGTCCGCTTTACCTTTACTTCTCCGGTATCTTCGTCAATTTCCGAAACAGGTTCTGCATAGGCAGAACTGAACTGAAAGCTCTGTCCCGGATAATACACCGTTTCGGAAGGATCATTTTTTATGCGCCAGCCGACGAAATTCTTACCGTTCACAGGTTTTGCAACACGGGTGACAACCACATCTGCATGGTCCGCATAGTCATCAGAATCCAGAAATTCAAACGTCTTTTCGTTCTGATCTTCCGTATCGATCGAGCCCTCTCCTGCATCATATCTGATATAGAAGGTTCCCAGCTGCTTCCAGTGCAGACGCAGATAGGTGTCATGCATAACAGGTTTTCCAAAGTAATAAGGTGTCTCATCCCCCGTATCCGGATCCACTTCAAACCAGCCAAGATAACGGTATGCACCGGTGGCTTCTCTGTATCGGGTCGCGTCGGTTGCCTGACTCATATCCGTCGTATAGTAGGCGCTGCGGTCTCTGATCGAATCCTCCCTTTCTTCCCAGGTATCTCCGAGTCCGTAATAGGCTCTGTCATGCTTTACATAGTAGAACGAGCCGTTGACATCAGCTTCAAAGTTTCTGGAAGCATTAATATATTCCACGATCGGGTCGCCGTTATAGGGTTCCCAGAAGAATGTAGACTGACTGGTGGATAGCTCACCGCCGTTGGGGTCGATTTCAATTTTATACCAGATAGTCTCCCATCCTGCGTAGATACGGAGAGCGTTGGCGTGCATTCTGTCATAAACCTGATAGTGGGCATCGCCGTCATCATCGGTCACAGATTCGATCTCAGCCTGTGTCGGTTCATGAAAGAACACGGTAGTTGTGCAGGATTCGTCTGCATACCAGCCTGTGAAATGATATCCCTCCGGTGCCTGCGGCACATCCGGTACTGTGTCCTCAAGACTTTCCTGGTATTTTACACGTTTATCAATAATTACATTATTATTAAACGTATCCACATACTCGATGGTATAGGATTTACGGAGATAGTAGAAATAAAGGTTATTATTCCACGAAGTATTCCAGGGTGTATTACTGCCGATTGTAACAGTATTTCCGGATGCAGTTGCTGCTGCTAATCTTTCAAAGCCTTCAAGCTGAAAGAAGTCATCCTCATAATAGATATAATTGAAATCATTCTCAACCGTCTCCATATTATCGTTATATGGGACAAATTCTCTTCCGCTGTATGTTCTTGTATTTTCATCCCCCGGAAACGCTTCCACATAATAGTGAAAATATCGTTTAGTGTTTGAGGTCGATGTGTGAGTGAAGGTGATATCCTCATCAGGCATCAACAGCATCTGTGTGATACGAGCAGTGTAGGTATCCGAGCCTGTCGGCTTCCATGATGTAGTTGAAGTAGGATAATTAATACCGTTACTTCCCGTAAAATGCCATATTCCGCTGATATCAGACCCATATATACCTCTTACACTGTGAATGACAGCAGTGTTCGATTTAAACGTAAATGTATGCACATTTCTGTCATAATACACATCAAGAACTGTTTTTCCGTCACCGGTCACAGTATCATCCGCACTGCAGCGCCCATAGGAAAACCCTTGATATTCGCTCTTGTAATTGGCGCTGTTTTTTATTGCAAACTGTTTATACTGGTTTGCCACAGAAGCCGTACTGCCAGTGGCTGCCGAAACAGTAAAGCTCTCGGAAAAGTCATAGGATTTTTCGCTGTCAGATAAATCGGGAGCGTCAGTTACCTTTTGCTTCCATACGATCACCGTATACTTTGATGCTCCCGGTTCCCAGTGAGCATAGAGCTTGACCTGTATATTTGGTTCTTTTACAAACAGCTTTCCGTCTCTGGACACCAGTTTCTCTGTATTAATACCAGAAATTATATTCTGTGACCCGTCAGTTACCTGAACACCGCTGTTCTCGTCGGTATACCAGCCTTTAAAGGTGTATCCCGAACGTACAGGTACAGGATTATTAAAAACAATCCCCTCATCCTTCGGGAAAGACTTCGGCGGAATATATGTTGCACCTGTGCCGTTTGAATCAAATTCAAGCCAGCGTATGGGTTCAAAGATAGGATAAAGCCTGATCGATTTATCAGGTGAATCCTCTGATACAGAAAATGTATATGGGCTTGGCAGTTTTTCTGCAGTTTCACCTGACGTATAATCTGTTATCTGCTGTGTTGTCCAGCCCACAAACTGCATTGAGGGAGGTGCGCCTTCCTCTTTTTCGTCATCATCATATATGACCTTCAGGTCGTCAAAATTAAATTCCGCTTCCAGCTTGGAGGTTTGCTCATTACGCACCAGTCTTCCGCGGCGTGTTGCAAAAACCGGGAAGGTCTTTGTCCTGCCGTTATACTGCTCGTGGAAAATCGCATATACGCAGGATTCAAAAACCGCATACAGTTCCACTGTCTCAGTCTGTGTGACGGGCGGAACATTATTGAAATCAAGTTGCTGATCGCTGGGAGTATCATTATGACCGATAAACCATCCCACAAATGTATATTTACTGTCCATATCTGCAGGTAGCTGGGGAAAGATGAGACTTTCTCCGTTTTTGATAGTCTGACTGCAGATTTCCTTATAGCTGCCGTCTTCCCTCTGACTGTTAATAGGGTAATAGTATGCAGCGTAGTTGTTGTTATCATGCGGATTCCCCGGCATCATAAATTTATAGGTTCTCAGTGCGGGTTTTCCATCATCTACTTCATAAATGGAAAAACCCGAAGCTTCAAAAATTATCTTGTCATCCTTGACCGTGAAATCCGTTATTTCCTCTCTCAGACCATTGTCATCAATATGCCAGAGCCGGAGCTTCTGATTTGCCTGCTTTGCTTCCCCTATAGCCGAATTGGTGATTTCTACCTTGATCGGCTCGCCGCTTTCCGGCTGAAACTCATCACCATTCTGATCGGTGATTGAGATATTATAAGCGAACAGACTGTCGCCTTTATATTCCTGACTGGGCTTTACATTGACCTCCGCATTGACCGGCATCAGTCCGTCCAGTGTCACGACCTCCGATTTGTCTTTTCCCGGAATTGAACTGATGGTCTGATATTCCAGTCCGTCCGCCTGAACAGCCGGTGTATCCTGATCGTATGGAGTTGCAGCAAAAAGTGTAGCCAGTGAGGTTTCTGATACTATTGAGAATATAATCAAAATACTCATAATGCAGACAGATATTTTGCTTCTTTTGATTATATTTAAATATCCTCGTCTCATATCATCATCACCTCCATAATCAGTTTATTCTATGTTTTCTGTCCCTTCCGGAAGTATTCCTCTGTATCGCAGACAAATAAAATCAACAGTCAGCGCTGCTGCGGCAATCAGTATCATAATTCCCGTCCAGCGATCCCGTATTATCATAAGTCCCGTAAGGTCCTCTGTAATAAAAAATACAATCACTGAAATTATCAGTATAACGATTTCAAGCAAAATACCTGTATTACCCTTTCTGAGAAAGTGCCTCAGATCCTTTATAACTTTTTCCTGGTCATCTTCCTTCTTCTCTTCATTTTCCCCGTCAGCTTCCTGTTCTTCATTCATCTGTTCTTCAAGTTTGTGATATGTTTTCCTTGAATATGTGAATTGTCCGAATTTTCTTCTGAGAGACCACAGCGGAAGCAGTGTAAGGAAAGTACAGATCAGACACATAAGATTCAGCAATGCCCATCTGCCTCCCCGGGCTTTATGACCGGCAGCAAGAAGATGTTCCGGATCTGACGATGTCTTATCCGCACTGGTGATACGCTCGGAAGCGATTCCGTCAGTTGCATTGTCCCATGGGGCAATTCTCGCGAAAAGTACAATTCTGCCGTCTGTTACAGCATTGACACAGGTGGACATTCCAAGAAGAAAGCTGTCAGATACATTATCCGGAATATCAGTACGATTGACTGCGTTTTCCTCAATATATTTTTTCAATACCGGATACTGGGCTTCTGCATCATCCTGTATCTGATATACTGCGTCCTCATATGCGTTTGTCCTTACACAAGCGAAAACATGAATACTGTAATCCCCGTGTAATGTCTGCATAATACCGTCATTGTGAGATGAGAAGAACTCCGGATCCAGATATTTTTCAATATCCCCGAACATCGCACCATTATCCATATGATGTCCGTAGATCATATTATACCAGTCACTGAAATCCGAATTGTTTTCGGCAGCAAGATAAATCGAACCGGTCGATGTACTGTAGCCAAAAATATCCTTGTTCAGGTATTCCAGATTATCACTTCCATGTACAACAGGATAATTTATATTTGTACCAAACATCTCTATCCAGCCCACAGTATCAGGATTGATCTTCTTCAGATCTGCAAAGCTGCTGTTTTCAGTTTCGTCTTTTTCCTGTACCTTTGGTCTGTATTGTAACAAATCATACGAAATGAATGCGGTACGATTTGTGTAGAAAATATCATTCAGGACATATATCCCCGATACGAGCATAACAGCTGCAGCAAGTGCAACAAATATCATGAGCACCGTGTTTGCTGCTTTTGCAAATTGGTTAAGCAATTTCATTTTTATCTCCGCCGCCTTTATAAACCGTGCCTTCTGATTAATGCGACTACCTTTCCATTTATTTCAGAACGCTTTACTGTTCCGAAATAGCGGCTGTCCTCAGCACCGCCCCGTGCATCGGCAAGAATAAAATACTCATTGTCACCAAGCCGCACCGGATACTCCAGAAAGCCTTCATAACGCGGCGTTGAAGCCCGGATCTCCGGCTCGGAAACGATATTGTTATTTATAATAAGCTGATCATCATCTGAGATATCCACGCTGTCTCCCGACACTGCAACTACCCTTCCCACATATGTGGTATTGTTTTTGACAAATACAACTATGTCCTGTGCACAGTAGGATTCATCCAGCCGGTAATACAGCATGAGATCCTTTAATTTTATGTTGGGAGACATATCATTATTCGGTGCAGTAACTGCGCCAATCACAAAACCGAAAAGAAGCCATATTACTATAATGACTATCAACAGATTCAACAGGAATATCTGGATCGGCGTCATCGGAGAACTGTGTTTTTCCGGTTTTTTCTTCTGAGAGTCTGCTTTTTCAACCTTGCTTTCATCAGACTCTGTTCCGGGTTTTTCCGAAGTTGACAGTATCATTCGTACCACCTCCGGCGCATTCTTTGATAAAGAAAAGCGCTTCTAAAAGGACATAGCTATCCCTTAGACGCGCTTTTAACCGATATAAGATTGAGCAAAACTTAAAAAACTCTTTCTGTAAATAAAATGCAGGTTCATCATAACTTCGTCAACTCCTTATCGGTATTGTCCTCAAAGAACTTACTTCCATTATTTGGTACTATTGTACCAAACTAAGTGTTACAAAACCGTTAGTCAAATAGTGACGAAAACCACACATTTTATAGAAAAACATGAGAGAAAGTTGTGAGTTTTGTATATATCAATACCAATGGTATTGTTCTATGATCGTGGACGGGCTGCCCACACATTCTATTGCATCAATATCCACACCCATCTTGCCGTATTTTTTTACAATAATGCTCTCTGCACCTATTCTCTTCAGGCATTTTCTCATATTCAGCACCAGCTGCCGGAGATTTCCCTGCTTGTCGGGATCACCTCCCCAGAGTATACCCAGCAGTTCACCGTTCGTACAGAACGCACCTTCTTTATATATAAGGTAAGCAAACAGCTCAATCGTCATGCCCCGGCCGAAATCAAACGGCTTTCCGTTGGCAAACAATGCAAAAGGACTGCACTGAACTTTCAGGGGGCTCTTTACCGGTTCCAGAGGAAACCGAAGCTCCTGCAGCTCACGGATAATATCCTGTTCGCACACCGGCTTTGTCAGAAAGCCGCTGGGATGCATACCTACTGCATCAAATACATACTCAGGGTGGCCTGTTACATAAATAATGTTCAGTTTTTTATACTTTTCTTTCAGCATAGGTACAACATCAATACCGTTTATACCGGGCATTTCAATGTCAAGGAAAAGTATCTGCACATCATCGTTCAAAAGCGATAATGCCTGCTTTATATCCGATGCACTCATATGAATACCATTGGGATCAATCTTTTTGAGCATATACAGCATCAGATCAGTCACTGCTTTCTGATCATCTACAGATAAAGTAATCATTCTGATTCGCCTTGTCCTTTCTTTAATGTGATTTTTGCGATCATTCCGTGTTCACCGCGTATAATCTCAAGTTCCCCTGTGTCTCCTATCCGGAGTCTTGAGCGGACGTTTTCGATTCCTATCCCCCTTCTCTTTTTCTGCTGCTCTGTTATATTACTCCTTCCGGAGCCGTCATCAATAATTTCGATACAAATATTCTCATCCTGTCTGAATGATTTGATATATACTGTCCCACCCTTATCATACGTTCCGATACCGTGGCGTACTGCATTTTCCACCAGCGGCTGTACCGAGAGTGCCGGTATAAGGAAATCATCACATTCAATGTCATATTCAACCTGAAGCCGTTCTCCATAGTTTTCTCTCTCCAGATCAAGATATGCTTCAATGTTTTCCATTTCCCTCTCAAATGATATCATTTTTGTATCACCTATCACCTCAAAATGAGAACGAAGATATTGAGAGAATTTCGTAAGACTATCATATATCTCAGGATTATCCAGACACCTGGAGCGCAGTGCCATAAGAGAATTATTGATAAAGTGAGGCTGGATCTGTGCCATCAGCATTGCATTTTCACTCTGCTCCAGGGCAAATCTTTTTTCTGCCAGCTTCGTCTGCAGCAAATCATATTCATGAGATATCCGGACAGAAACATCTGTTCTGTGTTTTTCATAAAACATAAACAGAATAAGTGCAGTAATGGTTACTGAAATATTATTGAAGCTGATGCTATTGTATGCCGTATTCACGATAAACCCCAGCATTGGTATGGCGGTGGCTGTGACAATGATCTGACGAAGAAATCTGTCCGCTTTTTTTCTTTCGATAACATAAACAATAATAATGAATAAAAAAGAAATAATAGATGTTGCGTGCCACCACAGGAACATAGGCCCTCTGATATATCTGTTGAGTTCATCAAAGCTGTACAAGACTCCGGTATATGGTGTAATCACAAGCAGAGCCAGAGCAGGCAGCTGCAGCATCTGTACAGCAAAAGCAGCTGCAACCAGCCGTTTTTTACCGTTCTTTTCAGCAATATGTTTCTTTATCAGCTGCAAAAAGAACAGGGTCTAGAATGCTCCCACAGCATAGTACAGAAAACCAAAAATCCGCACAAACCAGTAGCTGATAGCAGCATCACTGCCATCCATTATAATTCCCATCACATTAAACAGATTATACAGAAAAATCGAATTATAGAAAACCACGATCTCCCTCGTATACGGTATTTTTATATTTCTTGTCGCTTCATTTTTTTCATAGGGTATTCTGATGCATATTGAAAGAATCATAAGCAGCAAAAAAACACCGTTCCATATCTCCAGAACAACCTGAATAAATAATGGTATTCCTATTCTATCTATTATTTCATACATATTACTCCTCCCGGTATTCCATACTGTCCTGCAGACCATTCAAGTCATTTCACCACGGGGACATCAGACATTTTCTGATAGTTTTTTCACCTGACAAATGCAATTCCTTAGCTTCTTCTCTCAATAAAATATTATAGCACAATAATCAGAAAAAACAATCGGCACTATATAAAAAATCACAGAAATTTTAAAGATACAGTTATTTTTTTAGCTCTCTGAAACAGATAGGTGGAGTGCTGACCGGGGGACGAGCGCCGGATGCCGAATCACGGTAATATATGTACACACGACCGAGCAAATCGACAGCGGAGGCACTCCGCTGCGAATACGGGTGAAGCGTCGACGCTGCCGAATTGCTCAGTGCGAGCACGCACCACGGAAAGTTAGTGTAAAATAATTCTGGGAGAAAGCAGGCGCTCGCTGTCAGAAGATTGAA
>CAMVQZ010000041.1 GCA_947169745.1 uncultured Clostridia bacterium | reverse complement strand
TGTAATTTTTTGCCCGGTTTTCTTTTCTTTTCCCCGATTTGCGATATATGTGCAATACAGGCGTTTGTGTGGAATAATATCTGTAAAAATGGCTGATTTTTTATGCCCGGCATTTTTTTTACAATAAATTTGATATTTTCCTGTTTGTGTAAAATGTATAATGTGAATGAAAATTACGTTATTTTGCATTAATAACTCTTGACATATTTGTTGATAATATAAAATTATTTTTTATATTAGAATTATCAATTCGATTAATTATAGACAAAAAATCGCTTTACAAATTATACTTATTGTATTAAAATTATAGTTAAGAACGTGTGTGTTTCCGGGTTCGCGGTCAGGTGGGAAAGACGGGGGTGGACGCCGTTTTTCCCGGAACTGAGAGATCGGCAAAGTGAAAAAACCATTAAAAGCTGAAAACAGAATGATTTTCTTTCAGCTTGCGGTCGGACAGGATCGGATTTCACTTATGCCGCAATTCAGACATCATTCACGGAAGGCTGAACCGTGGGTGAGACAGTGAAAGGAGCTCCGGCTTATTGCCGGGCGGACGTATCGGAGGCTCTGATTCTGAATTTTTACACAAGAAAGGATGGATAAACTAAAAATGATAGGATTTTCAAAGATCAAAAAAGCCGTCAAACGCGCGTCAGCTTGCCTTATCGCTGCTCTGATGGCTGCCACCTGTATTGACGCAACTGTCATCTCTGCCAGTGCAGCGTCTGCAAGTGTTCTCAGTAACTCTGAGAGAAGTGTTATTTTTGCAAACACAAGAAGCGATTTCCGCGATGAATCTATCTATTTCGCAATGACAACAAGATTCTATAACGGAGACACCAGCAACGACGTACAGTGCTGGTCAGGCACCCAGTACAATGTGGGTGATCCTGCGTGGAGAGGTGATTTCAAGGGTCTTATCCAGAAGCTGGACTATATAAAGGCTCTTGGCTTTACAGCGATCTGGATCACACCTGTTGTTGAGAACTGCAGCGGATATGACTATCACGGCTATCACGCTCTCAATTTCGACAGAGTTGATCCCAGATACGAATCAAATGACTGCAAATATCAGGATCTTATCGATGCAGTACACGCAAAGGGAATGAAGCTCATCCAGGACGTTGTTTTCAATCACACCGGAAACTTCGGCGAGACTAATCTGTATCCTCTCTTCAAGAAAGAGGGAGATCTCAGTAATGCCGACGAATGTCTGATAAAGGTCTCGGATGCACTTCCTGCAAACTATGACAGTCTGCAGCCGGATCCCCAGTATCAGGCCCGTCTTGCACTTCTGAAGAATACAGACGGCCAGAATCACGATGTAAACAACATCTATCATCACTACGGCAATTTCAACTGGGATGACTGGACCTGCCAGGTCGCTCAGATCGACGGCGACTGCGTTGACCTCAATACAGAGAACCCTCTGGTATACAAATACATTGTCAGCGCTTATTCAAAGTATATCGATATGGGCGTTGACGGTTTCCGAGTTGATACCGTAAGGCATATCAGTCGCCTTACCTTCAATAAGGCCTTCAACCAGGCTTTCCTGGACGCCAGTGAAAAGTCCAGAAGCAAGAGAAACGGCTATGACTTCTATATGTTCGGCGAGGTCTGCTGCCGTGACAACGGTAACTACTGGTACAGACAGAACCCCGGAATGTCAACTCCGTACTATACATGGAAGGAATCCAAGGATTATGCATGGAGCGATGATCCCGCAGACTGGGAAACAAACTACAATTCAGCTATCCAGTCCACAAAGGATAACGCTGATAACATCAGTGCTCAGCCCACAACAACTAACGCTCTCCTTGACGGAAATGATTATCACACACCTGACCGCAGCAAGTTCTCCGGACTGAATGTAATCGACTTCCCGATGCACTGGTCCTTCAAGGAGGCTTCAGGCGCATTCGCAGTAGCAAAGAACGGCGACAAATACTATAACGACGCAACATGGAATGTTGTATACGTTGATTCTCATGACTATGCACCGGACGGTGCTCCTGAGAAGCAGAGATATGCAGGCTCTCAGGCACAGTGGGCAGAGAATCTGGATCTTATGTTCACCTTCCGCGGAATTCCCTGCATCTACTACGGCTCTGAGATCGAATTCCAGAAGGGCTGTGTAATAGATAACGGCCCGAATATGGCTCTTGCAGATACAGGCCGTGCATATTACGGCGATCACATCGAGGGCAATATCATTGCCGGTGATTTCACAGTATTCAATGCCAGCGGCAAGGTTGCTGAGACTCTCCAGTATCCTCTTGCACAGCACATCATGCGTCTTAACAGAATCCGTCAGGCAGTTCCTGCTCTCAGAAAGGGTCAGTATTCCGTAAAGGGCGTTTCAGGCAGCCTGGCATACAAGAGACGTTATACAGACGCTAAAACAGACAGCTTTGCCTGCGTTTCAATTTCAGGCAACGCTACATTCTCAGGTATCCCCAACGGAACATATGTTGACGCAGTAACAGGCGACAGCAAGACAGTTACCAACGGCTCTCTTTCCATCTCCTGCTCCGGAAAGGGCAACCTCAGGGTTTATGTTCTTTCAACATCCAAGACACCTGCTCCCGGAAGAGTCGTTACAAACGGCAAATATATGACAGACGGCGGCGCTGCAGAGCTTATCGGCAACGAGGATATCGAGATCGTTAAGCCCACAGGCATTACCCTGGACAAGACCTCTCTCACAGTAAAAGAAGCAGAGAGCGGTACAATCACAGCTACTGTAAAGCCCGACAACGCTACAGACAAGACAGTAACATGGACAAGCTCCAATACAGCAGTCGCAACAGTATCCGGCGGTACAGTTACCGGTATTTCAAAGGGTACAGCGACTATCACAGCAAAGACCTCAAATAATCTGACGGCTACCTGTTCCGTAACGGTAACAGAGAATACAAGCATCGTCAAGCCTACAGGTATAACGGTAGCTCCCGCAGCTCTTGAGCTTATCGAAGGCGAGACCGGAAACCTTTCTGCAACAGTTTTACCTGCAAATGCAACCAATAAAACTGTAACATGGTCCTCAAGCGATTCCTCAGTTGCAACTGTCAATTCATCAGGACAGGTAATAGCAGCCAAGGAAGGCACAACTGTTATCACAGCGTCCACCTTCAACGGCTTCTCCGCAACTGCTACAGTCACAGTAACACCCAAGCAGTTCAAGAAGATCGACCACGGCGTATACTTTGAGAAGCCCTCAGGCTACAACGACGCATATATTTATCTGTTCAGGAACAATGCAACGGTGGGCGAAGGCTGGCCGGGCACAAAGATGACAGATATGGGCGATGGTATCTACTGCTTCGAGTATTCAGGAGATACAACAGACCTCAAGATCGTATTCAACGGCGGCGGCTCACCCCAGACAGCAAACCTTGATTATGTAGACTGCGGCTATTACAATGCCAACGGCTATGTCAAGACTATCACAAAGGATGATGATGTAGAGGTAACATCTGTTACAGTTTCACCATCCACTGTTTCTGTCACCAAGGGCGGCACCGCTTCGGCTACAGCAACAGTTGCACCTTCAAACGCAACAAACAAGACTATCACATGGTCGACCTCAGATGCTTCTGTAGCAACAGTTTCCGGCGGAACCATAACAGGCGTCGGCGTTGGAACAGCAGTTATCACAGCCACCTCTTCAAACGGCAAGAAGGGTACAGTCAATGTTACTGTAACCGATGTTCCCGTAGATGAGCTGGTCAATAAATCCACCATCAGCTCCACATCTGTCACAGTCGGCACAACTGTTACAATGACAGGTGCAGCTTCCGGCGGTACAAAGCCCTACACCTATGCTTTCTCTTACAAGAAGAGCACAGATTCAGGCTATACAAGCATCGGCACAGCATACACAACCACATCAGGTTCATTTGCTCCCACATCAGAAGGAACATATACCTTCAGAGCAATAGTAAAGGACAGCACTCCGAAGGCACTGGCAAAGACCTTTACCGTTAATGTTACATCCGTTCCTTCAGATCTGGTCAACAAATCAACAGTCAGCGCAACAAAGGTCACAGTCGGCACAGCAGTTACCCTCAAGGGCGCAGCATCCGGCGGTACAACACCCTACAAGTATGCTTTCTATTATAAGAGAGCTGCAAATGCAGACTGGCAGACAATCGGCACAGCTTATACAACAACCTCTGCATCCTTTACTCCCCAGGCAGTTACAGACTATAATGTCAAGATCGTTGTAAAGGACGGCAGCGGAACAGCAGTTGCAAAGAAATATACAGTTACTGCTGAGAAGGAATCCGATCCTCTCACAAACAAATCTACAGTCAGCGCAACAAAGGTTACTCCCGGAACAAAGATAACTCTCAAGGGCGCAGCTTCCGGCGGAACATCCCCCTATAAGTATGCATTCCTTTACAAGAGGAGCTCAAATGCAAAGTGGATCACCATCGGCACAGCATATACAACAACATCTGCTTCCTTCACACCTGAGGGAATCTGCAGCTATGATGTTAAGATAGCTGTCAAGGATGCAAACTCTGTAGTTGTATCAAAGGTATTCACTGTAGTTTCTGCAGAGCCTGGTCCTCTCCAGAATAATTCAACCGTAAGCGCTACCAGCCTTATGGCAGGAAGCAATCTTACAATGAAGGGTATCGCAGCAGAGGGCAAATCACCCTACACCTATATGTACCTCTACAAGCTTACCGACAAGACCACATGGTCAAGAGTTGTTGATGAATTCTCATCTGTCACATCAGCTGTAGTAACACTTTCAACAGCAGGAACATATGATGTCAAGATAAGGATCAAGGATTCAAAGGGCACAGTTGCAGACAAATCCTTCAAGGTAACTGTAACACCTGCTCTTGCAAACAAATCCACAGTAAGCTCAACCAGCATTACAACAGGCTGCAGCGTTACACTCAAGGGCGCAGCAAGCGGCGGCAAATCACCCTACACATATGCTTACTTCTATAAGGTTCCCGGAAAGAACTCATACACAAGGGCAACAGACGGCTATGTCAGCACCACATCTGTTCCTGTAACTCTTTCCACTGCAGGATCCTATGCTGTCAAGATCAATGTCAAGGATGCAGCCGGCAATGTTGTAAGCAAGGACTTCACAGTCAAGGCTTCAGGCACAGCTCTTAAAAATGATTCCACGATCAGCTCAACAAGCATAAAGGCAGGAGCAAGCGTCACTGCAAAGGGCGCAGCAAGCGGCGGTAAATCACCCTATACCTATCTGTATCTCTACAAGCTCTCCTCAAAGAGCAGCTGGACAAAGGCTACAAGCGATTATGTATCTGCAACATCAAAGGCGATCACCCTTTCATCTGCAGGCACATATGATGTTCAGGTCAATGTCAAGGATGCAAACGGATCTATTGTAAGCAAGAAGTTTACAGTAAAGGTTACCGGCGATCTTGTTAACAGATCTACCATCAGCTCCACATCAGTTGCATCCGGCACAAAGGTAGTCTTTACCGGAGCAGCAGCAGGCGGCAGCGGCGAATACTACTATGCTTACCGCTATAAGCTTTCATCAGCTTCTTCATATTCAACAGCCGGCACAGCTTTCGGCTCCAGCACCTCAGCGTCTTTCACTCCCAAGACAAAGGGCACATATAACATAAAGATCGAGGTAATGGATTCCACCGGCAAAACAGTTGCAAGAAGCTATACTCTCAACGTAACATAATCCTGCGTTAAAAGAGAATATCTGAAGAATCAGGGGTCTGTACTTTATGTGCAGACCCTTTTTTTGGTATCGGGAAATGTATATTGATCCCCTGCAAAAACCATACCTGATATAAATTTTATACATAGTGGTTTTCAAGGTTAGTTTTTTATGATATACTATAATCTGAATGGAAGTGAAAAGAATTTGAAAGCTAATGATATTTTTATGATAACTGCCGGTGCAGAGGATATAGAGATCAATAAAAACGAGCTTGCCCAGAGACTTGGCGTGAGCCGGGGCTACAGCGATGATATGATAGAAAAATGCCGGAAGAGGCTTATGGGACTTTTAAGCTATAAATGTGCATATATCAATGTTCCGGTGAGCTTCCGGCAGGAAAATATCTGCGACCTTGAATTTATGCAGGTCAGGAGCAGGAACCTTTACAGAAACCTCCGGGGCTGCAGCAGAGCCTTTGTTCTCGGTGTCACAGCCGGTATGGCAGTGGACAGGGAACTGGCAAGGCTGAGGGTGATATCCGAAGCGGAGTATTTCATCACAGATGCTCTTGCCTCCGCAGCAGTGGATTCCTTCTGCGAATATGCCTGCCGGGAAATGAGCCGGGGAATGGACTGCGCCAGAAGATTCAGTCCGGGATACGGAGATCTGGAGCTTTCCTGCCAGACAGAGCTTCTTGAACGTATAAACGGTCAGGGACTTCTGGGGATAACCCTCACTTCCTCCTATCTGATGGTACCGATGAAATCAATTACAGCAATAATGGGGATAAGACAATGAAAGACATAAGAGATATAATTAAAAAAGAAAGATTGTTTTTTGACGGAGGCACGGGTACTGTGCTGCAGTCTATGGGACTTCCGCCGGGACAGTCTCCGGAGCTGTGGAATATATCACACCCGGAGAGGATAACAGAGCTTCACAGAAGCTATCTGGATGCCGGCGCAAATATATTAAAAACAAATACCTTCGGAGTGAACCGGGATAAATTTGATAATTACGAGGAACTGATAAGAGAGGGTATCCGCTGTGCAAAAAAAGCCGCAGAGGGAAGAGAAAAGGCATTTGTAGCCTTTGATATGGGACCTACCGGTCAGCTTCTTGAACCCCTGGGTCAGCTTGGATTCGAGGCTGCAGTGGATATTTTTGCGGAAAATGTCAGGATCGCAAAAAGCGAGGGCGTTGACCTGATCCTTATCGAGACGATGAATGACAGCTATGAAACAAAGGCGGCTGTTCTCGCTGCAAAGGAAAACAGCGACCTGCCTGTTTTTGTTACAAATGTATATGACGCGTCCGGAAAGCTTATGACAGGAGCGGATCCTGCAGCGATGATCGCAATGCTGGAGGGACTTGGCGTTGACGCTGTGGGAATGAACTGCTCCATCGGACCTGATGCAATGCTGGGACTTACAGAGCTCTTCGCAAGATATTCATCCCTGCCCATTATAGTAAATCCGAATGCAGGGCTTCCTGAAATAAGGGACGGGGAAACGGTTTATAATATAGACGCCGCAGACTTTTCAGGCTATATGAGGGAAATAGCTCTCAGGGGAGGAAATATTCTGGGCGGCTGCTGCGGCACAGATCCGGAATTTATCAGAATGACTATCGAAAAGGTGTCGGATGTCCCATATAGTCCACCGGAAAAAAAGAACTTTACCTGTGTTTCATCCTATACCCATGCAGTATTTGTGGATAAATCTCCTGTGCTTATCGGGGAGAGGATTAATCCTACCGGTAAGAAAAAGCTGAAGGAGGCTCTCCGGAGCGATGATCTCAATTATATCCTGAATGAAGGAATAAGGCAGACAGATGCCGGAGTGCATATACTTGATGTAAATGTGGGTCTGCCGGAAATAGACGAGAAGGAAATGATGAAGAAGTGCGTCAGCGCTCTGCAGTCTGTGACTGACCTTCCTCTGCAGATAGATTCTACAGACCCGGAGACTCTTGAGGGGGCAATGAGACTGTATAACGGAAAACCCCTTATTAACTCAGTAAACGGAACAGAGGAGAGTATGCAGAGGGTTCTTCCCCTGGCCGCTAAATACGGAGGGGCTCTGATAGCCCTTACGATAGACGATGCCGGAATCCCGGAAACAGCTCAGGGAAGAGCAGACGTTGCAGAAAAGATCATAAAGAGAGCGGCAGAATACGGAATAGACAAAAAGGATATCATCGTGGATCCCCTCGCTCTTACAGTCTCCTCAAATCCCGACGGCGCTCTTGTAACCCTTGAAGCTATCAGACTGATTTCTGCAATGGGAGTAAAGACCAGCCTCGGAGTGTCAAACATTTCCTTCGGTCTGCCCCAGAGGGATATCATAAATTCCACCTTTTATGCGACAGCCCTCCAGAGCGGTCTTAACTGCGCCATAATGAATCCCTTCTCAGTCGGGATGATGAATGTCTATTATTCCTTCCGCGCCCTGAATATGATGGATGAGGGCTGCAAGGATTATATCGGATATGCTGCTGATAACACAGCATCGCCTGCTGTTTCGGCGCCTGCAGCGGAAGAGACGCTCTTCAATGCTGTTGTAAAGGGTCTGAAGGAGAGCGCGGCGGAAAGAGCAGAAAAGCTTCTGGAAAGCACAGCTCCCCTTGATATTATCAATGAACATATTATTCCGGCACTAAATGAGATCGGTTCCGCCTTTGAACAGAAGAAGGCATATCTGCCCCAGCTCCTGATGAGCGCAGACGCTGCCACAGCCGCTTTTGATGTTGTGAAAAGAGGAATGTCCTCAGGACAGGCGGAAAAAAGGGGAGATGTAGTCCTTGCAACAGTAAAGGGCGATATCCACGATATAGGAAAAAACATTGTAAAGGTGCTTCTGGAGAGTTATGGCTTTACAGTATATGACCTGGGAAGAGATGTGGAGCCGCAGGTGATCTGCGACTGTGCTGTCAGACATAACTGCCGCCTTGTAGGGCTCAGCGCCCTGATGACCACCACAGTATCCTCAATGGAGGAGACAATAAAGCTTCTCAAGGAAACAGATCCTTCAATCAGGGTAATGGTCGGGGGAGCAGTCCTGAATCAGGAATATGCGGATATGATCGGCGCTGATTTCTACGGAGCCGACGCAATGGATACTGTCCGCTATGCTGAAAGCTTTTACAGCCGCTGACAGTCTGTTCATATTTATATCAGCCTGATACATACACATTAACGAAAATATTTTTCGTTGGAGTGTAGAAATAATGAAAAGAATGTTTTTTTCAGGCAGAGGCAGAAAAAGGATCATAACGATACCGGCAAGGCTCAGGAAGAATTTTTCATTCTATACATTTCTGCTCATACTGTTTTCCGGCATAGCCGCCGGGACGTTTTCGGGAGCAACGGCATCAGGGGAGCTTGTCCGGAGCCTTGATACGATATTTCTGACAAATTATGAGCTGAGATGTACCCGCAGCGCACTGGAATCCTTTGGCGCTTCCTTTGCCTGTGCATTCATATTTATGCTTGTATTTTTTCTTCTTGGAATGTCCCTGTGGGGCTTTCTCATAACATCAGCCGTTCCCTTTGTCAAGGGCTATGGCTACGGTATTTCAGTCAGTTTTCTTTATCATAATTACGGTATGACCGGTATCCTGTATAATGCTCTGATGATCCTTCCCGGAGCATTTATCTGCTGTGCTGTAACAGCGGCGGCTGCCAGGGAGGCTTTCCGGAATTCACTGGAGCTGACCAGGCATTTGGTGTCTGTCCCTGAAACTCCGGCGGAGCTTCGGATGAAAAAATATTTTGTGACAATGCTCTGGCTTTTGTTTCTTGCGGCATTGTCCTCGCTTGCCGATATGGTCACATCCATACTGTTTTCGCCAATATTCAAATTTAATTAAGGAGTGCGTCCGATGTCCAGAAAAGGGAAGAATAAATATTCGGTTTCCGCATTTTTCGGAACATATTTTGAAAACTTTGGAAGAATAACCCTGATAAACCTGTTTGTAATGATACCTGCCGCGGCTTTTGTTGGTATAATGATCCTTGCAGCCGGCGCAGGCCTTCTGAATCTGTATACAGCTCTTTTGTTTATCCCCCTTTTGTCGCCGTTTCAGGCAGGACTGTTCTATTCTGCAAGACGGCTGACTGTAGAGGAGAGCCTGAGCCCGGCAAAGGATTTTTTCCGCGGGATAAAGGAATGCTGGAAAAGCTTCCTTGTCAACGGAATACTTATGTACATAATAATCCTTGGTCTTGCCATAACCTTTGAATTTTACAGAGGAGGCTTTGGCAGCCCTGTGATCGCCCTGTCCTTTGCACTGACTATGATATTCTCGTTTTTCTTTTTTGGCTTTGAAAACAGTATGCTGACAATGCTGGTTACTGTTGATCTCAGCTTCGGGAATATCATAAAGAATTCCGTTGTACTGTTTTTTGCCGGCTTCTGGAATCACCTCAAGACCCTTCTTGTATATCTGTTTATTGCAATGATAGCCTTTTCGGTGTTTATGCTGAGCGGGAATATTATCCTGGCAACGGTGCTGTCAGCGGCCGGCGGTATCCTGATGCCCCTGCTTTGTGCATATATAGTTGTATTCAATACATACCAGACAGTGGAGAGGGTAGTTATAGATCAGTATAATAAAGCTGCCACCCAGCTCAGAAGAGCAGATGAAAGAGCAAAAGAGACAGAAAGGGAAGAGGTAGATCTGGATGAAGCCGCAGCCCTTGCAGAGGGAGACCCGGAGGAATTTGTATTTCTGGGGGGCAGAATGGTAAAGAGAAAATCTGTCATCAGGCTCCTTGAAAAAATGAGACAGGAGCAGCAGGAGTAAAAATACCCTAAAGTGTAGCGCAAAGGGGCGGGAAAATTGCCGAAAAATATATATTGACAACTTTTTAACAATCATATATAATATAATTGTAATCAAAGCTGAGACAGCCTGAAGATTGCAGTTTATCAATAATGAAATATAAATGATTACGGAGGAATGGAACTATGGCTAACACAGATAATAAAGTCGAAGTTCAGAGTGCGGAAGTACTTGTACAGGATCTTGACAGCTTCAATGCAAAGCTTGCTCAGGTAAGGGAAGCTCAGAGAGTTTTTGCTACATATTCTCAGGAGCAGGTCGATAAGATCTTCAAGGCAGCTTCCATTGCAGCAAACAAGGCTCGTATCCCACTGGCAAAGATGGCTGTCGAGGAGACAGGAATGGGCGTTGTTGAGGATAAGATAATCAAGAACCATTATGCATCAGAATATATCTATAATAAATATAAGGATACAAAGACCTGCGGTGTGATCGAATACGACCCGTCCTTTGGCATCAAGAGGATTGCAGAGCCTATCGGTATCATCGGTGCTGTAATTCCCACAACAAACCCCACATCAACAGCAATTTTCAAGGCTCTTGTTTGTCTTAAGACAAGAAACGGAATAATCATCAGCCCCCATCCCCGTGCCAAGAAGTCAACAATTGCAGCAGCAAAGCTGGTACTTGAGGCAGCAGTTGCAGCAGGAGCACCGGAGAATATCATCGGCTGGATAGACGTTCCCTCACTGGAGCTTACAAATGAGCTTATGAGGAATTCAGATACAATCCTTGCAACAGGCGGTCCGGGAATGGTAAAGGCCGCATATTCCTCAGGCAAGCCTGCTCTCGGCGTAGGCGCAGGAAATACTCCTGTAATTATCGACAGCACAGCTGATATCAGGATCGCTGTAAACTCTATAATCCACTCAAAGACCTTTGACAACGGTATGATCTGTGCTTCCGAGCAGAGCGTTACAGTTCTTTCAGACATCTATGATGAGGTCAGGAAGGAATTTGCAGCAAGAGGCTGTTATTTCCTGAACGAGGAAGAGCTTGAAAAGGTAAGAAAGACAATAATCATAAACGGCGCCCTCAATGCAAAGATCGTTGGTCAGAAGGCACATACAATTGCTGCACTTGCAGGCGTTGAGGTTCCAGAAAACACAAAGATACTCATCGGCGAGGTCGAGAGCGTTGATATCAGCGAGGAATTTGCTCACGAGAAGCTTTCACCTGTTCTTGCAATGTACAAGGCAGAGACCTTTGACGAGGCCCTTGAGAAGGCAGCTCAGCTTGTAGCAGACGGCGGCTATGGCCACACCTCATCTCTCTTCATCCATCCGGCTCAGACCGAGAAGATAGAGAAGCACTACAATGCGATGAAAACCTGCCGTATCCTTATCAATACTCCCTCATCCCACGGCGGTATCGGCGATCTTTATAACTTTGCTCTTACCCCCTCACTCACACTGGGCTGCGGCTCCTGGGGCGGTAACTCTGTTTCAGAAAACGTAGGTGTAAAGCACCTTCTCAATATCAAGCAGGTAGCCGAGCGCAGAGAAAATATGCTCTGGTTCCGTGCTCCTGAAAAAGTTTATTTCAAGAAGGGCTGTATGCCTGTTGCTCTTGATGAGCTTGGCTCTGTTATGGGCAAGAAAAAGGCATTTATCGTTACAGACTCCTTCCTTTACAAGAACGGCTATGTAAAGCCCATTGAGGACAAGCTTGACGAGCTGGGAATCCAGCACACAGCCTTCTATAACGTTCAGCCCGATCCTACCCTTGCATCTGCACTTGAAGGCGCTGAGGCTATGCGTCTCTTCGAGCCTGATGTCATCATCGCTCTGGGCGGCGGCTCCGCAATGGATGCCGGAAAGATAATGTGGGTACTCTATGAGCATCCCGAGGCTGATTTCATGGATATGGCAATGCGCTTTATGGATATCAGAAAGAGGATCTACACCTTCCCGAAGATGGGTGAGAAGGCTTACTTTATCGCCATCCCCACATCCTCAGGTACCGGCTCAGAGGTAACTCCCTTTGCTGTTATCACAGATGAAAAGACCTCAATCAAATATCCTCTTGCAGACTATGAGCTTCTCCCGAATATGGCTATCATCGACGCTGATAATATGATGAACCAGCCCAAGGGTCTCACAAGTGCGTCCGGTATTGATGCCCTGACCCATGCTCTTGAGGCTTATGCTTCAATTATGGCAACACCTTATACCGACGGTCTTGCACTTCAGGCTATGAAGACTGTATTTGAATATCTGCCCTCAGCCTATGAAAACGGCGCTAACGATCCTGTTGCCCGTGAAAAAATGGCTAATGCTTCAACAATGGCTGGTATGGCATTTGCGAATGCATTCCTGGGTGTATGCCACTCAATGGCTCACAAGCTGGGCGCATATCACCACATTCCTCACGGTATCGCAAACGCACTTCTCATTTCCCACGTTCTCAGATATAACGCTGAGCCTGTTCCCCCGAAGATGGGTACCTTCTCACAGTATGCTTATCCCCATACTCTTGAAAGATACTGCGAGTGCGCAGAGTTCTGCGGCGTAAAGGGTAAGGATAACAATGAGACACTGGAGCTCTTCATTGATAAGATCGAGGATCTCAAGGAGCGCTGCGGCGTTAAAAAGACAATTGCAGAGTACGGCGTAACAGAAGAAGCCTTCCTGTCAAGCCTTGATGAAATGGTTGAGAATGCCTTTGACGATCAGTGCACAGGCGCTAACCCCAGATATCCTCTGTTCTCCGAGATAAAGGAAATGTATCTCAAGGCTTACTACGGTAAGTAATATATATAATTTCGGCTCTGTCCCGGCGGCAGAGCCGTTTCCATAAAGCTTCTTAGAAGGAGGAAGATATGATGTTCTGGATAAGGACGCCTGAAAAAACATATTTCAAAGCAGGCTGTATGCAGATTGCTCTTTCTGAGCTTAAGGATGTCTACGGCTGCAAAAAAGCTTTTATTGTGACCTCGCAGAAAAGATATTCCAAGGGACATATCAACGTTATTGAGGAATGTCTCAGGGGGCTGTCTGTACAGTACATATGCTTTACAGATGCCGGACGGGATATTGAAAAGATCCGTCAGGGAGCAAAGGAAATGAAGCTTTTCGAGCCTGATGTGATAATAGCTGCAGGCTGCGGATGCGTTATTGACAGCGCAAAGGCTATGAGGCTTTTATATGAATACCCGGAAACAGACCTGAAGGCTCTTTCCGTAAGTAATAATGATATCAGAAACAGAGATATGACCTTCCCGCGCCTGGGAAGCAGACCGGTATTTGCTGCGATTCCTGCTCTTTCCGGCTGCACCTCGGCTGTATCTCCCTATTCAGTGATAAAGGATGGAGAGTCCTCAATGCTGATCGCCGATTATCAGCTTATGCCTGACCTGGCAATAGCAGACAGTATCCTTCCCGGCGGGATTTGTCCCGGAAAGCTGAGGGAGGCTTTGTCAAGCGCTGCTGCAAAGGCTGTCCTGTCATATAAAAGCGAGGCTGCAACAGACTATACAAGGGGCTTTGCTTTAAAGGGTCTTGAGGGTATAACCGGAAATTATGAAAAGGCAGCAGCAGGGGACAGCTCTGTATATGAGGCTGTCTTTGAGGCTGCGACCCTCTGCGGAATTTCTTTTGCCAATACAGGATATACCGACAAGGAGCTTTCCTGTGTCATTTCGGAAATTGATATTTCAGATATCCCCGTTCCTTCTTTAAAGGAAAGGCTGAGTATGCTTGTAGGCTGAGTAAAGGCCCTGGGTTAATCATATCTGCGCTGTACTGCTTTTCTGGTGTACAGCGCATTTTTCGGGGGTGTTATTTTGAATAACGATTCATTTGTCTGTTCTCTCTGTCCCAGAAACTGCGGTGCCCTGAGAGATGAAAGGGGAGGAGATGGTTTCTGCGGACTTGGCTCTCAGCCCAGGATATCCCGTGCTGCGCCTCATATGTGGGAGGAACCCTGTATCAGCGGCAGCAGAGGCTCCGGAACGATATTTTTCTCCGGGTGCACCCTTTCCTGCGTTTACTGCCAGAATTACTGTATCAGCGCCGGCAGACAGGGAATAACCGTTTCTGAATACCAGCTTGCCGGGTGTTATAAAAAGCTGGAGGAGATGGGGGTGCACAATATCAACCTGGTTACCCCGACCCCTTATATTGACAGTATTATCCGCTCCTTTGATATATACAGACCCTCAGTTCCCATCGTATATAATACAGGCGGATATGAAAAACCTGAGACTCTCAGAAGGCTGGAGGGTATAGTCGATATATACCTTCCCGATGTTAAATACTCTGATGATTCTGCCGCAGTAAGATATTCCTCTGCTCCTGATTATTTCGGAACAGCAATGAAGGCTGTGGAGGAAATGGTCAGACAGACAGGCAGCCCGGTATTTGATGATGACGGTATGATGAAGAAGGGCACTATTGTCAGAAATCTCATACTTCCCGGAATGACCGGTAATTCCATCAGGATACTCCGGGCGCTGGATGAAAGCTTCGGAGATAAAATACTTGTCAGCCTTATGTGTCAGTATATTCCGGAGGGCAGAGCGTCAGAGTATCCGGAGATAAACAGAAGGATAACAAAAAGGGAATATGAAAAGGTGCTGTCCGTCCTTGAAGAAACAAGTCTTGAGGGCTTTGTTCAGGAGATGTCCTCCGCAAAGAAGGAATATATCCCGGATTTCAGCCCGGATGCCCTCCGTCAGTTCCTGAGCTCTATATAATTCTTTTTGCATATGTCACACTCCAGCTCATATTCAGCTTTAAGTGTGCAGCCGCCGCTGGTTTCAGTGACGGTTATTTTTTTATCCTTTATAATGTTTTTTCCCTCGCCGGAAATAAAAAGCTCCAGCAGCAGTTCTCTTTTTTTAAGCTGCTCCGATGCCTCTTTTCCGGAAATGCTTCTGTTAACTGTACTATAAGGCTTTGATCTGATTTCCCGGAAGCTGATTGGGATAACGCCCCCCGGAAGTGTCAGCCTGGCATTGTTTTCAGTACGGATGCATTTTTCCTCAGGCTCTCCCTCCAGGGACAGGGGAACAGGCAGTGTAAATATCCTGGCTTCTTTTTTGATTGTTTCTTTGTCAGAAAAGCATATTTCGCTGATGCTGAGGGGAGTGCAGATGCTGTAGCTCCTTTTTACCAGAGCGGTGACCTCTCCTTCGCTGTCGGAAAATACCGATGTATTATTATTGTATTCTGTAACCCCGCTTATGAGCAGGTCGCCCTTACGGACAGCCGTTCCGGGTTTTACAGCAGGAGTGCCCCTTCTGGCCTTTATCCCGGTAATGACTCCGTCCTCAGATGCTATCATATTGCTTGCCCTGTTTTTTTCGCTGCTTTTCTTGTTTTCGTTTGCAGTCTTTTTGGAGGTAAGCCTGACAGTGGCGTTTGCGCCCTGAATATTGATGCTGACCCACCCGATACGATCGTCTCTCAGGATAAGCTCTCTTTCAATCCGGTTTATTTCTTCTCCCCGGAAGCTGGTCCCCTCGGTAAATCCCAGTTCTCTCAGCTGCTGTCTTACCTCATAGCTGTTTATATCCCTGGGAACGATTATCTCGATATTCCAGATATACGCCGACATAATGCTGTATACGATAACTCCTGCCATAAGACCTGCCGGGATGCCCCATCTGTTCCGTCTTTTTTTGCAGAAGAGGGGAAGCCCGTGCCTTTTTGTAACGGTGAGAACTGCTCCGGTTTTTTTTGCAAAGCTTACTGCTGCAGCCTTGTCCTTGTCTCTGGCGCAGGCCGTCACCCTGTCCTTTTCGCCCTTGATATTCCACAATATTATTCCTCGTCTTGCGGTAAGATTAAGGAATCTTTCGGGGAATTTTCCCTCTACGGTAAATTCAAAATAACCTCTTAACCATCTGATGATACGCACTGACATAGGACCACTCACAATGCTAATATATATACTCTATCCTTGTTATAAAGCCTTTTATCACTAAATTATATTCTGTCATACACTCTATATGCAGATCCCTCCCGGAAAAGGCTATTATATATCTTCCTGCGGAAAGCTTTATGGAAGTGTCGGTATATTCAGCCACTCCCCGGCAGCCCTCCAGTATGACCTGCGAATTGCCGCAGATATTGATAAAAACTCCCCTGACCTTTTCTGTCAGCTCATACAGGGAACTGCCCTCACCCTTTTTTAAAAGCATAAACATCACCGTTAAGATATATGTATCTGAATTTTGAAAAATACCAGGGCATATATTCTATTGGTGATTATATGAATAAAGCAAAAAAATATCTGTGTCCTTGCGCTCTCCTTTTTCTTTTTCTGTCTCTGGTCATCTTTCCCGGCGCAGCAGCCTCCGGAGTTTACCGGGGGATAAAAAACTGCTGCGGCGTCCTTGTGCCGTCCCTTTTTCCCTTTATTTTCCTGTCGGAGGCAGTTTTTCTCACCGGAGCAGACAGGTATCTTTCTCCCTTTCTGTCACCACTGGCAAAGCTTCTGAATCTGCCTCCGGTATGCGGTATTGCGCTGTTTCTCAGCCTTACAGGAGGCTTCCCGGTGGGTGCCGGGTGTGTCAGGAGCCTGTATAATCAGAAAAAGATAACTGCCTCGCAGGCGCAGAGAATGATGTGCTTCTGCGTCTGTCCCGGACCTGCTTTTATGATAACTGCTGTGGGAGTTATAATGCTGGGAGATCAGACCCTGGGAGCAATTCTGTATGCCTCCCAGATAATCTCTTCGTTGTTGATAGCTGCAGGTCTTTCTGTTTTTTCACGAATAGGAAAAGCCGGGAATAATATGGATAATGTAAAAGACGGGATAGCTCCGGAAAGAGCCTCAGCTTCATCTGAAAGTCTGATAAGGGCTTTTTTGTCAGCTTCAGCAGAAAGCGCCTCCGGGATGATGAGACTGTCAGCACTTGTGATAATTTTTTCAATGTTCCTCAGCATTATGGATGCTTCCGGATTTGTCGGCAGACTTGCAGAGCTTTTTCATCTGCTTGGAATAGACGGACGAATTGCGAGGCTGCTGTTTCCGGCATTTGCCGAGGTCACATCAGGCTGTGACGCTGTCCGGGATACAGGTCTGCCGCTGTGGTTTTTTTCTCTTGCAGCAGGCTTCGGAGGGATGTGCGTTCATATGCAGATCTTCGATATACTTCGGGGAATACCGATAAAAAAAGGAAGATACCTGTTGTTCCGGCTTTTGAATACATTTTTGGCTGCTGGTGTGACCCGGCTGATATGTATTTTTTATAATAGCTCAAGGACGGTATTTGCAGTTCCGGGAGGTGCTGAGGCGGAGATATCTTCTGTCACATATACTGGAGGGGCAGCTCTTCTTATTTGCTGTATTATTTTTGTTATGTCACTGAAGGAGGAAAAGTATGTGCGGAATAGCAGGTTGGTTTGACAGGGAGCTGGATATCAGGAGCCAGGAAAAAATAATAGGAGAAATGTCTGATTCCATGTATTCCAGAGGACCTGATGAGGGAGGAGTATTCCTTGACCGGGATATTGCAATGATCCACAGAAGGCTTGCGGTAATAGATATCGAAAAGGGATCTCAGCCGATGGTCAGGAAAAGGGGAGAGGAAACCTATGTTATCGTGTATAACGGAGAGATATATAATTCCCCCGAGCTCCGTGAGGAACTGAGTTCTCTGGGATATTCCTTCGGTTCCGAATGTGATACAGAGACTGTTCTCCTCAGTTATATACACTGGGGAGAGGACTGTATACAGAAGCTCAGCGGAATATTTGCATTTGCAGTTTACGAATGTAAGAGCAAAAAAATATTTCTTGCAAGAGACCGTGCCGGAGTAAAGCCGTTGTTTTATTACCAGTATAAAGAGGGCATTATTTTTTCTTCTCAGATACAGACGATTCTCAAAAATCCTCTGATACCTCACCACGTCACCGAGGACGGGCTGTATGAGTTGTTTTTTCTCGGCCCCGGAAGAACCCCCGGCTCAGGCGTTGTAAAAAACATTTCAGAGCTTCGTCCCGGTGAATATGCTGTATATTCGGAGGGCAGGCTGATAAAGAAAGCCTATTTCAGCCTGAAAGCCAGAGAATTTGAATACGACAGCAAAAAGACAATAAAGCTTATCCGTGAGGTGGTGACGGATTCCATCACACGACAGCTTGTATCTGATGTACCTCTGTTTTGTTTTCTTTCGGGAGGTCTTGATTCCAGCATAATATCCCTCGTTGCCTCTGAGCACTTCCGGGAGAGGGGAGAGAGGCTTGTCACATATTCCGTGGATTATAAGGACAATGATATCTATTTCCGGAAGAATGAATTCCAGCCCACACCGGACAGTGAATTTATCGGTATTATGACAGATCATATTTCCTCTGAGCACAAAAATATTGTCCTGGATAATTATGATCTATTCACAGCTCTTACCTCCGCCTGTGAAGCAAGAGGACTTCCGGGTATGACGGATGTGGATTCTTCGCTCCTGCTGTTTTGCCGGGAAATAAAAAAACGTCACACAGTAGGGCTTTCCGGTGAATGTGCTGATGAGTTGTTTGCCGGTTATCCCTGGTATCACAGACCGGAATTTCTCCGGAGCGACTCTTTTCCCTGGTCTCCTACCCTGGATATCCGCCGCAGTCTCCTGAAAAAGGATATACTCCCCCGTGGCGAGGAATATGTGCATGAAAAATACCTGGATACCTGCCGCTGCACAGACAGACTGTCCACGGACAGTCCTCTTGAAGCCAGGAGAAGGGAAATGTTTGCCCTGAATTACTACTGGTTCATGCAGACACTTCTTGAAGAAAAGGATATAAAAGAAAAACTCTCTTTCTTTATTACTCCGGATAATCCAGTAGGAAATTATAATTTTCAAATTCGTCAAGGTCGTAGGTCGGTTTGCGCTTATACTCCT
>CAMVQZ010000040.1 GCA_947169745.1 uncultured Clostridia bacterium | reverse complement strand
CTTGAAAGAAGCACAGACGGGACAAGCTGGAGCAGTGTGGATACTGTTGTCCTCAGAAGCAGTGAGAGCTGGACAAAGACAATAAGCAGTCTCCTGAAATATGATCAGGGCGGTACACAGTATATCTACAGGCTCACTGAGAGCAGGACAGGACTGGGCGCTTACGGAGAAACGTCTCCGCAGACGACTCCTGTATCTGACGAGGATCCCAACGGAAACGTCAGCTTTACAAAGAGCTTTGCGAATGAGCTTATCACAAGAAGCATCACTGTTACAAAGAGATGGTCGGACAGTGATTTCGGCAGCTCTCTCAGATATGTTCCTGCCTTTACCCTCAGCTGCGGCAGTCTGTCATCAGCAAGCCGCGCTGACGCCTCCGGAAAATATCTGGAGACAAAGGCAGTTTCCGGAACGGCAGACGGAGCCAGCGTTACCTTTGACGGGCTTCCGAAGTTCGCTTCTGACGGCACGATATATGATTATCATCTGGAGGAAAATGTCAGCGGTACTTCTCCGGTATCCGCAAATACCCAGCAATTCAGACTGGGAAGCACACAGTCCGGATATACGGCAGCTTGTACTCCTGTCACAGCAAATGACAATACAGTCACAGCCTTTACCGTTACCAATACTCTGCCTCTGAGACGATTCAGCGCAGTCAAAACATGGACTGACGATCAGAACAGAGACGGTGTGCGTCCCTCAGATCTTACCTTTACCCTTATGCGCAGCTCGGCTAATGTCAGCCTGGAAAGCGCAGGCACAGGTACAGCAAGACGCGAGGAGGACTGGGTGTCCGGCGAGGATAACGGTACATCGGATGTCAACTGGAAGGTGGATATGGGATATTATCCTGAGTTTGATCCTAAGAACTCTCCCTACGTCTACTATATCCAGGAATCAGTGCCGGGGGATTATACATCCTCGGATACAGATGCCACTGACGGCGATCTTACAACTTATAATTTCGACAACAGCAGAACATCTGCTTCTGCAAATCTCAGTGTCTCGAAGATATGGAATGATACAAAGGGCGGAACAGATTACAGTGGAGATACAAGACCTGATGAAGTCAGCGTTGAGCTTTACTGCAAGTATTCCGATGAAGCTGATACAAGCTTCAGAAGAGTAGCTTCCGAATCAGATGTAAACAAATGGCTTGCTTCCGGGTATACATATGTAAAGACCATGCACTCCTCTGATAACTGGTCGCCGGTATCCTTTGACGGACTTCCTGTATATGTAAATCCCACAGGTACAAACACAAGAAACGGCGCAGTCAGGACTGTGGTCTATACTGTAAGGGAGACGACCCTTCTCAACGGATATACTCCCCAGTATGCAAGCACAGATCTTACCGGAGGAAATTCAGGTATAGCTGTGACAAATGATCTTGATGTCAAGGATATCACCATCAAAAAAGAGTGGTCGGATCCCGACAGTCTTTACGGCGATACACTTACCGACAAGCATTATGCAGTACATATTGACCTTTCTTCCTCGGATATATCAGCGGTCAATAATGTAAAGAGTGCGGATATCCCAGTCGGGAATACCGCAGGCGTAGCGATCACAGACCTTCCCCTGTATGATAAAAATAATGATCCTGTTACATATACGGTCAATGAGACAACGAGACATTATGGCTACAATGCAAGCTACGATCAGGTCTCCTTCGATCCCAATGATACAGATACTGTGACTGTGACAAATACCCTTCCGACTACCAGTGTTACCGTCACAAAGACATGGCAGGATCGGGGAAGCTCCTTTGGAAACAAGGATCACAGAGCGCTGAGACCTCAGAGCATCAGGCTGCAGCTTTTCAGGAAGGCTGTCAATACTCCTGTATCTGCTGCAGATATGGATCCGGATTCCGGAGCATGGACAGCAGTGGGCAGCGAGGTGACCTATACACCTGCAGATCCCGCAGCGGATACATGGACTTATACATACAGCAGCCTCCTGAAATATGACAGAGACAATAAGCTGTATCTTTTCAAGATAGTGGAAGCGCCTGTAAATGCATATGAGACTACCTATAATACACAGGTGACCTCTGAAAGCAGTACAGCTCTCGGTATCACCAACAGGCTTATCACAAAGGACATAACCATCAACAAGACCTGGGTGGATAACGGTTATGGCAATTCCCTTCATTATGATATTCCTGTAAGACTTAAAAATGCATCTGTTGCCAGCCTTGATTTCACCGGAACTATCCCCCACGGCGGAAGTACCCCGGATACGGTCACAATTGAGAATGTGCCGGTGTATGATGCAAACGGAAATGTAATTTCATATACGCTGACAGAAGAAGCTCAGAAATGGGGCTACGAGCTGACAAACACTGCAACCGTCAGCTCGGTGGAAACAATAAAGGGTAAGCAGTATGTCAGCGCATATACCCTCACAAATGAGCTGCCCCTTACAACTGTAAGGGTTGAGAAGAACTGGCGTCACACAAGCAGCCTTGATAAATACAGCAGCAGCACTGCCGGCACTGTAACAGTGGATCTCAGCAGAGAATCTGACAGAGTACACGGTGACAGCAGCCAGGGCAAGGTGAAAGATCAGAGCTTTGCACAGAGCAGCAGCGTCCTTCTCTCAGGCAGCCCGGTAAGCTTTACAAAGCTTCTTGTCTATGATGAGAAAAATGATGTATTTACCTACAGTGTGACAGAGCAGATGGTAACAGGCTTTGAGACCTCATATTCTCCTTCCGGCGGCGTGACGGCGGAAAAGGGAGAAGCGGTTTCGGCTGATGAGACTATCACCGTCACCAATACCGAGATAAAGGGAAGCATCAGTATCCACAAGATCGACGGTACATATGAGCAGACATATTCCTCAGAACAGGGATATCACGAGATCACCCTTCCTGACGCGCACTTCAAGCTCTGCCTTGATTCAGACCAGTCAAAGACTGCGATAACTGTCTACAAGGAAACCGGAAGGAGCGTATACCTTGTAAAGAGCGATACTCTCCCGGCGGATATGTCGGCATATGAGCACGAGGGAGCAGCTCTCAGGGAATATACAGATCTTGTAACAGACAGCAGCGGTAATATAACTGTAAAGGGTCTGCCCCTTAACAGATACAGACTTGTGGAGACAGCGCCTCCCTTCGGATACAAGGTCACAGCGCCTATAGAATATGTCTATGATGTAGACGTTGACAGCAGCAATGCAGTCATTGCTCCCACTGTACAGACAGCAAAGAACTGGGAGGACAAAAACACAGTTTCTCTTACAAAGGTGGATGCAGCTGACAATAAGCCTCTTGAGAGAGCGACCTATCGTCTTCTCAGGCTTATTCCCCAGGAGATCGCAGGAGCCGGACAGTCAGGAAAAACACCTGCGCAGTACCGGTCGGACGCAGTGGCAGCAATAAGAAGCAGCGGCGGCGATCTCAGCAGCACCAGCGGTATATGGACATACTGGGACAGCAGCTTTGTTGTATCCGGCCAGACAGATGTCAACGGCAGATACATAGCCTCTGACCTTGATTTTGGTATCTACTTCCTCTTTGAGGAGCAGGCACCTGTGGGCTATCTGACTGATTATGACGACGCAGATCTGATAATAGATATCAGTCAGGAAAACATCCGGTCTCTTACCGGAGGAACTCAGAATTTCTACAATTTTGAAGTAACTCACGAGGATAACAGACGACCGGCAGAGCTGAAGATATCCAAGGAGGACGAATTCGGCAATCCTCTTAACGGAGCAGAATTTGAGCTGTGGTTCAGACCTGGAGGAGATCAGCCCCTCACAAGACCTGATGTTCCCGGAACAGTAACACCCAGATCCGACCACGATTATATCTACTTTGTGGACGGAGTTGTGGGAAGCGGAGACCTCTGGATACCCGGAACCATAGAGAGCAGCGCTCCCTTCATAAACCGTTTTGTAAAGTCAGATAACAACGATAATATTTATGCATACTTCTACAAGGATGGATATACCCCAGAACAGAATGCTGCCGCCTTCGGCTATTATGGTCAGTGGCCGGGAGTATCAGTATGGGAAAGATATCTGAATGAAAATAATGAGGTGGTATATAAGGTAGAGCCTCCTGCAGGAGCGGATCGGGTTATATTCAATAATAACAATGGTTCCCAGACTGTGGATATCGCCTTCAGGATCGGCGCAGGATACCGCAAGAGCATAATATCCTCCGGAAAATATACTGTGACGGATATGAAGCTCTACCACAATGACGGCGTACCGTCTCAGGATACATCTCCAACTCTATCGTACAAGGGAACAGACAGAAAGATCGTCATAACTCTTGATAACAATTATGACTGGGATGATCTCCACATCTATTTCTGGAACAGAGACAGCGGTACGGATACTCCTGTGGGACAGCCCTTCCCCGGATATCTGATGGAGGACTACGGAAAGAGCAACGGAGATTCAAGCTATCCTCGGATCGCAAGGCTACAGTATGATATCGTGATACCGGAGGGCGCGACCCACTTCCAGCTTAATAACGGTACTATGCTTGCAGATGGAAGGTACAAGAGATATCAGACTGTGGATCAGCAGATACTTGATAATCCGGATCAGCTCTACGGCGGCAATTTCTTCCACTTCGGAGCGGATTCAAAGGATCCTGCGGATCTGTCACAGTTCCGGCTTTCACAGTGGGATGTTGTGCCTGCTGCGATACCTGCCGGCGCTAACGGCGAGCTTTCCGATAATGACTTTATATACTTCACAGATAATGAAGTAAACGGAAGCGTGTGGTATAACAAGAGCCGCCATCCCAGAATGTACGCTTACTTCTATAATGACGCAAGCGATGTATATGCTGAATGGCCCGGGATCGTTGCCGATTCCAGCTATGAAAACGAGAACGGACAAATGGTATCCAGGTTCCGTTATCCCACAAATTACCGTTATGTTATCTTTAACAGCGGCATATATCAGCGAAACGAGACAACCCCCAAGGAATGCTTCCAGACAGAAGATATTAATCTCGGCTCCGGCGGCAGCGGAAAGGGATACTATAAGACCGGAAAGAACGGAGACAAATTTACAGTCAGCGACTGGGATCAGTCCGGTTCCACAGCCACAAACAGCTATACAGCTCTGAATACCGATGATCCCCTGGATGGATATGTATATATCATTGACAAGGCTCAGTCCTATGACGATCTGCATATCAGGTTCTTTGACAACGCAGGAAACGATATTCAGCCGTCTCCCGGATATGTTCCGGAATTTGCCGGAACTGAAACAACCGAGGGAGATACAAAGGGCGACTGGTACAGGATCCATATACCTGCCAATGCAAAAGAGCTCCAGGTAAATAACGGCAGTCACGGCGGCTCGGTTATCAGGGCTTCTGTAAAGACGGAGATTGAACCCGGCGGCACATACAGAACCGAGACTACTCAGACAGACGGTAAATATGACCTTACAAAGCTTTATCCGTTGTATCCGGAGAATACCTATAAGGCAGGAGATATAAAGGTAGCAACCGTGAGAACAGGCGATGACGGTCTTACGCAGCAGGTTCTCTGGCATGATCCCTCATATGCATCCGTAAACGGAACAGCAGTTTCGGTCACTCAGTGGGGAACCTACTATTTCAAGGAAGTGACCACTCCTGTAGGATACTCGGCGGACAAGGATTATCTAAGTACCTTTGTCGTTGATGCTGAAAAAGCGGACAAGACTGTAAATGTCATTAAGGCAGGCAATACCAGAAAGCTGGGAAGCGCAGTCCTTAAAAAGATTTCCGCAGATCAGCTGGGAGAGGAGATATCCATCGGTCAGGAGCTTCCGGGAGTAAAATTCAGACTATATGCCGGAAGCGATGCAGCCGGAAATACACCTCTCGGCGTTCTGAGGAAGAGCGACGGTTCAGGCTACACCTATATCGGAGAAAGAAACCCCATAGATATAACCGATATATCAGAATACGGAAGCGTCTATGATCACAGCAGCGAAGGCGGAACAGACCAGCTGACTGTATACTATGATATGGTCACAGATGCTGACGGAAAGATAAAGATCGATGGTCTTGACTGGGGAGACTATTATTTCAGGGAATCCCAGGCTTACAGTCAGCAATTCAGACTCAGCACAGAAAAGATAAGCTTTACAGTGGGCAGGAACAACTGCGAAACTGAGCAGGAGCTTCTGTGCAGGAATGAAGTGGATATGGCAAGGCTCCGGATAAACAAATATCTGGACGGCGATATAACAGACGCATGGGGCGAGCCTGCATTCATATTCAGGATAAGGCAGACCCACGATTATGCCGGAAACGAACTCAGTGAAAAGCCGGAAAGAGTAGTAAGCCTTGTACTGGGCAGGGACAGCGTTACAGGTGAAACAGAACGTACCGGAAGAACAGACTTTATTGATATAGAGCCGGGTACATATGAAGTGACAGAGGTAAATGTTTCCCGATACGGCGTGGATTCCTGTGAATTCCTGGATGATACCCTTGCGGGGGTTTCAAATCAGACAATAACAGGAAATACAACAGCAAAATTCGATATTGCAGCAGGCGGAGCTGCTGAGATAAAATTTACAAACTCCGTCAGGTATTACGACAAATTCAGCCAGACCGCCAGCGCAGTAAATGTATTCAACGGAAATAAGGATCTCATTGTAGAGGATCCCGACAGGATAACTCAGACTTCGGGAACAGCAACGATCAATAAATCCGACCTGACAGCATACCTTGTCAAGGCCGACGGCACCAGAGTACAGATACAGCCGGGAGAGCTGGGTAATATAGCCGTAAGCTATGCTCCTGACAGCGTTGCCGACGCAAATGACGATCCGAGATTTGCGGATAAATTCAGTGATAACGGTGATACCATAACAGTGGATAATGCGGAGCTGTTTATCGGAGGAGCCTACAGGCTGAAGGCGGAATACAACGGTCTGACAGCAGAGTTCATTCTGAGGTTTGCTCAGTATGAACAGACGGATGTCGTAGAGAAGAAGGTATTATTCAGAGTTGATGATGAAAATCGTTCGTTCTTCGATGAAAGCGCCGTGTCTGACGATCCCTCAAGAAGGGGAACGGCTCAGTATGAATTTACATATGTGATGACCGGTCAGGCAGGCTCAAGAAGCATCAAAACAATAAAGCATAACGGACAGACAGTCACAGCGGCTGATGTCACAGCGATCATCAGTAATTCCGGAAACAAGCTTATAGTGAATGAGGTCTATTCCGGAGGCTTCAGCTTTGCCGGATGGTTCAGCGGAAGCTCCGATACGGTCAGCACTGATGTCCAGGCGGAGATCGACGCCTTTATCCAGTCGGATGATCCGGGTCTTGGATTCAGGGCTTATCTGAGCAGTAATTAATGAAAGGGGGAGAGCCGGATATGAACAGTAATCAATCAGAAAAAAAGAAAAAGAACCGCTCTCCCGCTATTGCTGCCGGAGTGATACTTCTGCTTCTCATTGCTGCCCTGATGATAACACTGGCGTTTATGTCCGGAACTGATGAGGTGACAAATGCTTTCGGTGCAGGCAAGGTGGATATAGCCCTGACAGAAACAAACTGGTCACCGGCGGCGGCAAGCAACATTGTTCCCGGAACTATCCTGGAAAAGAATCCCAGGATAATCAATAATGAACGCACAGATGTGTATGTGTTCCTGAGGGTCACCGTGCCCTATACGAATGCTGTTATCGAAAGCAGTGAGGATGGACACAAGGGCGAGGTCAGCAGCGACGGAACACTGGATATGCCTGTGTACAGGTTTATTGACAAGGACGGAAATTATAATACCGGTCTTGATGCGGCGCAGAATATCAATCCCGGCTGGGTGCTTCTTGAAGGATATCCGAGAAAACAGACGGATACTAAAACATATGAGTATGTATACGCCCATGTGTTCAGCAATAACAGCGCAAGGATGATACCTCTTATGGAAGGCACGGCTACAGAGTACCCTCTCTTTGATAAGATACAACTGGTAAATATCAGTGATGAAAATTTTGACAGGGACAGAGATTACAGGGTGACTGTGGAGGCCTTCGGGATACAATCCCAGTATCTGGAGGAAAACAATACTACAACCGATGTACCCGAGAGGGTATGGAGCAAAATAAGAGCAAGCTGAAAGTGAGATGAGAAATATGAAAAAGCAAAAACTTATACTGCCGGCAGCGGCTGTACTTATAGCTGCGGCAGCATTTCTCACTTTTCATTTCACAACAGCATTTCTGGAAGATAAGGAGGTTGCCGATAATATCATAACCATAGGCAAGGTAGATCTGGAGATCAGCGAGGGACTTTTTGAGGACAGCGTGATTACAGAGCCGGGAAGCGTTCTTCCCAAGGCTCCCCGGATAAATAACACGGGAAACAGGGATGAATTTGTCTTTATGAAGGTCACTGTGCCCAAATCGGATGTGACACTGCTTTATGAGGAGGATGACGGCGCCGGACACAAAAAAGGACAGAAAATCTCCCGGGAACCGGGAAATGTGGAGTTATTCAAGATGCTGACAGAGGATCACAGCTATTCCCTGAGCGGAGTCAGCCTGTCAGTATTTGAATACAACGCCGCAGCTGCCGATAAGGAGGGATGGTACTATCTGAAGAGTACTCTTGGCACTGACGAAAATGTATATTATTTTGGTTACAATAAGAAAATAGCCCCCGGCGGGGGAACAAATACCCTTTTCGATAAGATACAGCTCAAAAGCTTTATTGATGAAGAGCTTGCAAAAAGAACTGATGACGATCAGCTAAAGGAGCTGACTGTGGATATTAAGGCTTACGGCATACAGGCGGATGAGCTGGGGATAGACGGACTTCCCGAAGGTGCCGGGCTTCTGACAGACTCACAGACAGAAGAGATATTTGATATCGTTGAAGGAAAGCAGGTAATGTGATATGACCAAAAAGAAAAAGATCGCACTGATCTGCCTTTCAGCAGCGTTGGTTGTCAGTATGGGGGTGGGAGTAACCCTCGCTTATCTGGGGCAGATCCGGCAGAAATCAAATAAGATCGAAGTGGGTCTGGGGGATGTGAGTATACAGGAGGAGTTTGAGAGTATTGATATTCAGGAAACGGAAAATGTGAACCGGAAAAAAATACAGGTAAAGAATACCGGAAGCACACCCTGTTATGTCCGGGTGTTTGCGGAGTTTTCAGACAGCAGGGCAGCAAAGCTTGCAAAGGTTACATCCTCGGAGACGGCTCCGGCAAAAGAAAGCAATATGTGGTACAGCTGGGATAACTTCAGACTGGAAACGCAAAACGAAGATAATACCGTTTCCCCCGGATGGGTATATGTCAGTGACAGTACAAAGCTCAGCGGATATTTTTACTACAAGACCAAGCTTGCTCCCGGTGAGGTGACAAAGGAACCGCTGATCACATGGGTGCTCACGGATTTCGACGGAACCCGGACTGACAGCAATCCCGATCTGATCAGAAGCTTTGATATTACAGTATATTCGGAAACAGTGCAGGCAACAGAGATAACTGCAGACGGCACCAAAACCGAATACACAGACTGGCGCAATGCCTGGCAGAGTTTTCTGATACGGTGAAATGTGAATAAATTGCATTGGAAGAAATGCACACTTTTTAAAATTTTCAAATAATTAACTCAGGATATTGACATAAGCCTTGTTTGATATTATAATTATTTCTGAATAGTGGCTTTATTTTTATGAATTAAGCACATTGATTTCTTTGTAAATTCAAGGAGAGCATTATGAAAAAATCTAAAATAAAAAAGGTTTTTTCGGGAATATTGTTCGGTGTGGTTATTGCATCGATCACAGCAGTTATTATTTCACTGTTGTTTGGAATGAGGTTCTATTCAGTTCAGACGGGCAGTATGTATCCGACCTATCCCGTTGGGACTATGGTTCTTGTGGAGCCGGCAAAATTTGACGATATTTCCGAGGGTGATGTTATAACATTTCAGCCTTCGGGATCGTCAGTGGTAACTCACCGCGTTGTCGGTATCGACAAAGAAAATCGTCTGCTGGAGACGAAGGGCGACAACAACAATACAAAGGACGGGGCTCCTGTCAAAGCAAAGGATATTATCGGCAGGGTCAGGCTTGGCGTACCGTTTGTGGGGTATGTGGCTCTTTTTATCAGGACTGTATTCGGGAAGATTGTTCTCGGCGTTATCCTTTTATCGGTTATCTTCATTTCCTTTATAAAAGGTAACAGGGACGACGATGAAAAAGAAGAGCAGACGGAAAAATCTGATGAATGAAAGGAAGTGGTATCTATAAGGCATAAAAAAGAAAAAGAAGCACAGGAAGAAAAACAGAAGATGCCTGTCGGTGCAAAAGTGTTTGATACACTTTTTACAATATTTATCTATCTTGTATCGGCGGGAATACTATTCGGAGCGGTGCTGTTTTCTTTCAACACTTCTGCCGATAAAGCGTTATTCGGATACAGATACTATACGGTACTGACCGGTTCAATGTCCCCTACATACAATGTAGGCGATATGGTGTTTGTCCAGCTCAGAGAACCGGAACAGATAAATGTCGGTGATGTAATAACCTTCAATCCCTCTCAGGACAGCGATGCGTACCTTACCCACAGAGTTACAGAAAAATTAGAGAACTATGAGGGTACAGGAGTGACCTGCTTCCGCACAAGAGGTGACGCCAACGGCGCTGAGGATACCTTCCTCATTGACGGTGACAGAGTCATCGGAACAGTTAAATTCGGAATACCATTTCTCGGATATATCGTAAGATTTCTGATAATGAGATGGTATCTTATAGTACCAATAGTAATAATGATCGCATTTTTCTTCCAGCTTCTTAAGCGCTATTTCCTTATAGGTGACGATGATGACGAGGAGGACGATAAGAAGGATGATGAAGCCTCCGTAAAGTCAGATGAAGCCACCGGTACCACAGAAAAAGAGGATCCCCAGGACAAAGAAACCGAGGATAAAAGGACCGGGGAAAAAGAGGGATCCGATAATAATGAAGAAGCCCCTGCAGAGGAGGATGTACCTTCCGGTGAATCCGAAGAAAAAAAGGCTCCCGGAGATGAAGATGCTCAAAAGGAAAAGACCGCTGAGTGATCCGCAGGGATGAGTAAGCTCAGCGGAATCAACTATAAAGGAGAATGAATTATGGCAAGCAAATCTAAAAAGAGGCGTAAGGTCTTAGCTGCGTCATGCATACTTGCCGCGTTGATAGTAGCAGGTTCGACCTTCGCGTGGTTCACAAGCAAGGATGAAGTAACCAACAGACTTACAGCAAATTCTGATTACGGCGTATCCATCGTGGAGTCCTTTGCACCTCCGGCTAACTGGCTTCCGGGTCAGACAGTCAACAAGGATGTATATGCTGTAAATACCGGAAACGTAGCAGCATTTGTCAAGGAGAACGTTACAGGTGTTCTCAATTATACATACGAGAGCAAGGTCAATACCTGGGATGACAGCTGCATCAAGCTTACAAATGATCAGGTAACAGCTATCGACGGCGTTACAACTAACGAGGGCGGCGGCTTCCTTGCATGGACAGACGCTGAGGGCGTTACTGTAGGAGCAGTCAATTCCGCAAGGACCGGCGATAATGTGGCTAACACCTGGCACCCCACAGTTGAGGGCACATATATTTTCAGAAGAAGCATTACTCCCGGAGGGGCAGCGCCCACCTATACATATGCAGGATATTATTACAAGGGCGGTAACTACTATAAGATAGTTATCGGCAACGATAATTACCGCGCAGAATCAGAGACCGCCGGAAACCCCAAGAGCGTTGTATTTGATCTGGCAACTCCTGAGGCCGCAATAGACGGTATCACTATCAACAGGGCTGACGGCTCCTTCACAGGAACTCCCAAGATCTCCTATGTAAAGGATACCGTCAAGAAGGATCAGAAGGTTACCTTCACATATGAAGCTAACAGCGGCGCTCCCCGTCTCAAGGTGGAATTTGCAGCAGACGCACCTACTGCTACTATAGATGGAGTAGAATATGATGCAAGCGCATTGGCTGCACGCACTGAGGTCGATTATTATAATAAACTTGGAGAAAGCAACAAGAATACTGTCATTTACGAACAGGCAGAGGCTGACGATACATATCAGAAGACGCTTCGCAAGCAGACTTTAGCTCTGATAAGCGCTGCTGCTGCAAGGAAGGGAACTGCTGCAGCGAAGGCTACGGCTGATAGCAATCTTGATACCTCGTGGGAAGCATTAAAGAGTGCAGCCAATACAGCTATAGGTACATACAATTCATCAAAGGGACAATTCAAAAAAGTAGTTGAACTCTTTACCGGAAACCAGCTGGATACCATCAATAGTGATAGTGATCTCACCGAGTGCAAGGCTAATGTTCAGAAAATGAGAGATCTCGAGACTGATATTATAAACCTTGACGGAGAGCTCTGGACAGAGATCCAGAAGATCTCTGAGGCTACAGAAAAGCTTACACCTAATCAGGTAGAGGTCATCCAGAGTAATGTCCAGGCAAAGCTTGACAGTTTAAAAACAAAGATAAATGCTTATAAGGATGCATATTCTCTGATCGTTGATGATAATGCTACTGCAACTAAGCTGAATTTAAGTGCAGAATCAACATCATATAAGTCAACACTGGCTGGTATCGCAACAGCACTTGATGGGCTTAAGGATGATATGTCCTCAGCGGTCACGGATTACAGAACAAAGTACGAAGCACAGGCAGGGGCTGCAGCACTCGACACAGCCGCTCAGACAACCTGGGAAGCTGCAATAGATACCTATAATTCAAAAGTCAGTGCAGCAAAGACAAAATATGATGCTGCGGTAAATAAGACAGCGCCTGCAAGACAGCCTGCTGACAGAGCTGATTATCAAAACAACGCTGGAACTATCGTTCCGAAATATTCTGCAAACAGAGTAGAAAACGGAACAAATCCCATGATCGATAAAGAAACCGAAAAGAACAATTATGGTGCAATAGCGACCTGGTCACTGGATGCTCTGGAAGATTACGATGTAGCTACCAAGAAAACTATTATGGATACTTCACTGGCTGAAACAAAGACTGCAAAGGGCAAATATGACGACGCTAAAAATAACCTCAATGCAAGCAGCAAGATCACTATCTATGTAAATCTTGATGCAAATTATGCAAACGCATGGCAGATGGACGAGAACACAGACAAGAGCCAGAATGTTTCCTTCTATCTGAAGTCCATTCTTGAGGGCGGCAAGACAACTGCCAAGCTTATTGACAGCGTTACCTTTGCTGATACTGTTACTGCCAAGGATTACAAGGATCTTACCTTCGATCTGAATGTAGGTCTTGATTCCGCACAGATCACCTATGCAGAGGATCAGAGAACTATCAAGACTGACGCTACTGCAGGAGACGCATTCAGACTCAAGCCCGCTCTTACAACTCCCACAGATATCAATACAGAGGTTACATGGGCAATGCCTGCGACCTGATGATCGGGAGCGTACAGCTCAGAGCAACAAAAGGACGCAGATGACGTCCGGAATATAAAAAGAGGTGCTGCCGTATGTGGAGACGGGCTGAAAAGTTAATACCCGTTTTGCTTGCGGCAGTGCTTTTTATGCTGGGCAGCGTGACTGCTTCGGCATTGGAAATACCCGGAGGAAGTGTCAGGGGACTGCCGGAAAAGCTGGTGATACTTGACAATGAGGGTAAGCCCGCAAGAGAAAACGGGGAATACTATTTTGAAGTCCTGAATATGAAGTCTGCCGAGACTTATACAAAAAAAGTCCAGCTGATGAATCTGAGGGAGGACGCCTCCTACCATATGTACTTTGGCGCAGAGCCTGTTGAAAAAAACGGAGATATCGACCTGGAAAAGGAATGTAAATGCACGATATTTCTTGACAACAAGCAGGTGTATGGGGGCAAGATCACCGGAGAGGGAGAGCCGGATATCCGGAAAAACGGTCTCGATCTGGGGGTTTACGGTCCCGGAGACAGCCATGTGCTGAAAATAGATATTGTATGGATAGACGGAGGTACAGGAAAAAGTATAGATCACGGAGCAAGACGGGTTGATACCAGCGGCGTGACCGTTACAAGAGAAGGCTCAGGCAAAACCCATATTGAAGGTGAAGTGATTTTCCTCTGGAAGTTCTATGCACAGGTCGAGCCTGATGATGACAAAGAGAAAAGCAGCAATCTGCCCCAGGAATCATCCGGTTCCTCATCTGAAGGAACCAGTCAGGTCAGCCAGATAAGCACAGACGAATCCGGCAAGACCTCCGATTCTGGCGAGAGCAGCGGAAAACGCAGGTCGGGAGATACCCCGGAGTATGTCCAGACCGGAGAGATGATCGCCTATTTTGCTATGGGCATAGTGGCGGCCGCAACGCTTCTCCTTATCATACTGATACTTGGCAGAAAGAAAAAGAAAAAAGAATAATACGCACAAAAGCACTCCTGAATGAATAGTCCGGTTTCAGGGGTGCTTTTTCCTGTTATATAAAAGAAAAAAGCTGACACCCCGGAGGATGTCAGCAATAATGGTTTTATCTTGATGTATCGATAGTGTAGGTTTCGCCGTCTTTTGCGATAAAGCCATTGCCGGATTTCGGAACCTGGTTTTTGGTATCATTGAAAATCACCATTGTTCCGGATTCGGATGAGAAGTGATCATCAAGCTCGTAGCTATATGTTCCGTCGCTCTCCTTTTTCATCTTCTCACCAGGCCAATCGGCGTTTTTATCAGCAGCTGAGAGATATGCATATACGTATATCTCATCTCCCCAGTCGCTGGGCTTTGTGAATTTAACAGTTTTCTTCTTTGCTCCCTCGGATGAGCTGCTCTCAGCTGCACTGCTCTCAGCTGCACTGCTCTCTGCTGCGCTGGATTCCTCTGTGCTGCTTTCGGCAGCGGAGGATTCGTCGGCACTGCTTTCTGTGACTACAGTAGTTTCGCTGCTTTCTGCTGCACTGGATTCTTCTGTGCTGCTTTCCGCACTGCTTTCTGCACTGCTCTCTGTGCTGCTTTCAGCGGTCGATTCGGGAGCAGGAGGATTAGTATCTGTTACAGTCGCAGAGCATCCTGCAAGAGCTGCAGGCATCACAGCAGCCAGCATTATTGCAAATACGGTAATAATCTTACGTTTCCTCATTATATATACCTCCGAAAAATCATATAAAATAATATATGACAGAAATCCCGCCGGGGAATGTCTTTCTGGATGACTTTCGGAGGATTTCTATCAGTTCTTAGTATAACACTTTGTAGCTAAATATTCAATATATATTTTGGAATTTAATGAATAATCACAAAAAAGTTTTTCCGGGCGTCAGGAATTAAAAAATCAGCCCTCTTTTTATTGACAAATCTTTAACAATGATATAGAATATTCAGGAAAAAAGGAATGTATATGAGGTGATCAGAGTGGATTACAGGATAATAGCTCTGGATCTTGACGGAACTCTTACAAATTCCCAAAAGATCATAACAGAAAAAACAAAACAAAGACTTATGGATTTCCAGATGGACGGAGGCAAGGTCATACTTGCATCAGGCAGACCTACCTACGGCATTCTTTCTCATGCAAAGACGCTGGAGCTGGAAAAAAGAGGAGGATATATTCTGGCATATAACGGCGGATGTGCTGTGGATTGCAAAAGCGGAGAGATACTTTTTGAAAAGACTCTGCCGGCTGATGTCATACCGGAAATATGCAGGCTGATAAAGTCTTATCCGGTGGGCATCAATACATATGAGGATAATTATATCATAGCAGGAAATCAGGTCAATAAATATACCGAGCTGGAGGCAAGGATCAACGGGATGGAAATCCGGGAGGTCGGGGATCTGGCGGATTATGTTGATTTCAGCGTCAACAAGCTTCTCCTGCAGGGGGAGCCGGAAGTGATAGTGGAGCTGGAAAAGCTTCTTTCGGAAAAATACAAGGGACAGCTTGGAGTATTCAGATCCGAAGCCTTTTTCCTGGAGATCGTCCCCGACGGTATTGATAAGGCTATGTCGATAGACAGACTTCTGGGTATGCTGGATATACCTACCAGTGAATGTGTTGCCTGCGGAGACGGCTTCAATGATATCTCCATGATAAGATACGCAGGGCTGGGAGTGGCGATGTCAAATGCCAAGGAGGAAGTCAAGAATATTGCAGATTATATCACCCTTTCAAATGACGAGGATGGTATTGCTTATCTCCTGAAGAAGCTCAAAAAACGTTCGATAGCCCGTCCGCAATATCATAAAAAATAAAGCAAGGCCGGCAGCCTCTCTGATTTCAGGGATACTGCCGGCTTTTATTATTTTATTATCTGTGTATAAAGCTCCGGGCGTCTGTCCCGGAAGATCCCCCAGCTGAAGCGTTTCTCGTTTATCTCGTCCAGATCAAACTCAGCAGTGACTACACATTCGCTTTCCCTGTCGGCGGATTCTTTGACTTCGCCGGTCTCATCGGTGATAAAGGATGAGCCGTAGAAGCAGAGGGAGGAGGACTGGTTATTATTGTTTTCATCCGGCGTGACTACCTCTGTCCCGATACGGTTCGCGGCTATGACGGGGATGATATTTGCCGCTGAATGCCCCTGCATACAGCGTCTCCAGTGAGGCATACTGTCCACCTCAAGTATAGGCTCAGAGCCGATGGCTGTGGGATAGAAAAGAAGCTCCGCCCCCATCAGAGCCATACATCTGGCTGCCTCAGGGAACCACTGATCCCAGCATATTCCCACGCCGATACGTCCGAATTTTGTATCCCAGACCCTGAATCCGGTATTTCCCGGAGCAAAATAGAATTTCTCCTGATAAAAATGATCGTCCGGGATGTGGGATTTTCTGTATATACCAAGTATTTCTCCGCTGGCGTCAATCACTGCAACAGAATTGTAAACGGAATTGATATCCTTCTCATAAAAGCTGACAGGAATGACGACTCCCAGTTCTTTTGCAACAGACCTGAATCTGATCACTGCCGGGTTATTTTCTGTTTCCTTTGCAAGACTGTAGTAGCTATAGTTTCTTTCCTGACAAAAATAGACATTTTCAAAAAGCTCCGGCAGAAGGATAATATTTGCCCCGTCTCCTGCTGCGAGACGAACAAGCATCTCAGCCTTGTCTATATTTTCCTTTATGTCAGTAGTCATTGACATCTGAACAGCTGCTGTTTTTACATTTCTCATTTATTTTTTCCTCCATCATCTGAATTCAGGTATCTGCTGTGTAATACAGTGAATATTGCCGCCGCCTATAAGGATATCCCTTGCTCCCGGAAGCCCCAGCACTATTCTGTCGGGGAACAGGGACGAAAGCATACAAACGGCCTTTTCATCATTTTTATCCCCGAAGCCGGGAACAATGACGTGTTTGTTTGATATATAAAAATTTGCATATGAGGCGGCAAGTCTTTCTCCCGGTGTTCTTGTGGGCTCGCCGTCCATATTGTCAAGGCCGCTGCATTCCTCTTCTGTGATAAATACCGGCTCGGGAAGAGGAAGCTTATGCACCTTCAGTTTTCTGCCCTTTGCATCTGTAGAATTTTCCAGTATGCGGAGACATTCTTCTGATATTTCATACTGAGGATCAGAGGTGTCATCTGTCCATGAAAGTACAACCTCTCCCGGAGAGGTAAAAGCGCAGATATTGTCTATGTGTCCGTTGGTCTCGTCGTGATAAAGCCCCCGGCGCAGCCAGAGGATCTTTTTTGCCCCCAGAGTATCGCAAAGGATCCTTTCAATATCCTCACGGGAAAGCTCCGGGTTTCTGCCCTTGCCCAAAAGGCATTCTTCTGTTGTGAGAATGGTTCCCTCGCCGTCTGAGTGGATGGAGCCTCCCTCAAGTATAAACCGGCGCATATCGTAAACATCCTTATCAAGGCAGTCGCAGAGCTTTCTTGCCATTTTATTGTCCTTGTCCCAGGGGAAATACAGCCCGTCGTAAAGACCTCCCCAGGCATTGAAGCCCCAGTCTATGCCCCGGATATCCTTTCCGTTTGTGATAAAGGTGGGGGCAACATCCCTCGCCCAGCTGTCGTCACTGCTCATTTCTATTACTCTTACGCTGTCCGGCAGGGCTTCTCTTGCGCTGTCGTAGTCCTCATATCTTGCACATACTATGACCTTTTCGGATCTGGATATTATTTCGATTAGTCTGGCGAAGGCTTTCCTTGCAGCATATGCTCCGTTCTGCCATGAATCTCTTCTGTGAGGCCAGATAAGTATGCAGCCGTAATGGGGAGAATATTCTGCCGGCATATAAAAGCCGTCCTCTGCTGGTTTTGAATCAAGTATTTTCATAAGGTCATTCCTTTGCTTAAACTTTAATATATAAGCTGATGCCGGAGGTGCCGGCTCTTCCTTTGCGCTTTTCCGCACTTCCGGAAAGCAGTGCCGGAGCATTTTCTGTCGTTTACTTCAGCATCACGATCTCCTGATTTCAATTATACACCATCCCACCCACCAAATTCAATACACGAGCCAGCGTGACGCTGGACCCATGTTCGCATTATCGCTCATTCCATTCGCTCTGTCGTGCGTACATATACTTTCGTCGCGCGGCATCCGGCGCTCACCGCCTCAGACAATGCTCACACCCTCCGCCGCCGCAGCCCTCACGGGCTGCTACCTGCGGCTGGTTTACTTTGACTTCTGGCTTTTCAATCTTCTGACAGCAAGCGCCTTTTTATCCCAGAATTATTTTACACTAACGCCAGGCAGCGTTACGCTGCTAAAATATTTTCGCAACAGGATGACAAAAGACAGAAATTGTTGTATAATTATCTGGAAAAAGCAGAAAGGATGTCTGTAATGAAAAATGATAATATGACGCCCATGAGCGTTAAAATCCTGAAGGATTATATATATGCGCCGGATAAGATACTGCAGTCTGATGAATGTATGATAAAGCCTAAATACAGCGAAAAATATCTCAGACCCGAAAGTATAGAGCTGGACAGCGAGACTGCCGAGCTGGTAAGAACCGCGACCTCTGTTCTGCGCGTCCGGGGAAATGAAAATATGAGAAAGCACTGATCCGGGTCTCTTTCAGATATGTTATGAAAAATGCTTTTGTGAGATGCTGCTGGATTTCCGACCGGTATGGTCTGACGCTGACGACTAACGTAAGAACGTATGCTCCGCCGCTTCGGTGAACGGAAACGGAGGTTCATACAGAGCTACAGTTTCCGTATATGTTTTGCCCGGTTCATAAAAAATTGCCCTCAGCATAAAGACTACCCGACCAACACAGCAGGGGGTTTAAGGAGGGGGATTTTCAAAGGGGGACGGAAGAATAATGAATATTGAAAAAAGAATAGTGAATAATTGTGGTTGTCGCTGCGCTCCATTTATGGTAAGAATCTGCGTGACTGGTTTGTTTTTCCTGAGCCGGCAGTCTATGCAGGCGTGCTTCGCACGGAGCCAAAGAGGTGAACCCA
>CAMVQZ010000039.1 GCA_947169745.1 uncultured Clostridia bacterium | reverse complement strand
AACAAGGAGGCAAGCACGATCCTGAGCACGCAAGACAGTATTTTTACAATGGTATTCTTGCGATGAACAATATTCTGAAATAATAAAAACCACCCGATCGGGTGGTTTTCTTTTACCGGAGAAATCCGTTTATTATCTGTTCCTCTGCTTCCCCTTCTGTAAGACCCAGGGTCATAAGCTTTATCAGCTGTTCTCCTGCGATCTTTCCGATGGCGGCCTCGTGAACGAGGGAGGCTTCTGTGCTGTTTGCCTCCAGAGCCGGGATAGCGAGTATTTTTCCGTTATCCATAATAATTGAGTCACATTCGGTATGACCCTTACATTCTGCATTTCCGGCGATCTTCAGGTCAAGCCTCTGATAGGAATTATCCCGCGCAACGCCCCTTGATACGATATCGGCGGTGGATCCCCTGCCGTTGAGATTTACAGTGTAGACGCTTACAGCATTCTGATCTCCATGGGTCATAAGTCTTTCCCGGACGACCAGCTTTGCGCCCTCCTTCAGGTCAGCTACAGTTGTGCGCTTGGTATCGTCAACGCCCTTTATCTGGATCATTTCCATTTCAACGTAGCTGTTTTCTTCCATATATACCTCGGTAATGGGATTGAGGATCCTTTTTCCCACGCCGTTGCCGTCTCCGTAATGCTTTTCCGAATATGTTATACTTGCATTTTTTCCTACAAAGAATCTGTGAACTCCGTCATGCTCTGAATCGTCGCATCCGCAGTTATTTATGCCACAGCCTGCGATGATATCCGCCTGCGCTCCGTCACCTACATAGAAATCGTTATAGACAGTTTCTTTAAGTCCGCTCTGGGTCATAATTACCGGGATATGAACGCTTGCCTTCTTTACTCCCGGCTTGATGAAAATATCAAGTCCGGTGCCGTCTGACTTCGGTATGATATCCACATCCTTAGTGGAGCTTCTTCCGATAGACTTGCTGTCCGAACGGATATTATAGGCTCCCTCTGTGATATTATGACCATCTATGATATTATCAAGCAGGTTGATCTGAATTTCGTTGAGATCCATCAGTTGACTCCTCCCTTCCTGATGCCCCGGCACATATCTACCGGAGAAGCTGAACCTGTGAGTTCAGGATATATTTCATCCTTTTTTCCTATCTTATCTATTGTTCCATCCTTGAGGATAATAATTTTATCAGCAATATTAAGGATTCTTTCCTGGTGTGAAATGATAAGTATAGAGCGATCCTTTATTTCCTCACGCTGACGTTTGAAAACATCGATCAGATTACTGAAGCTCCAGAGGTCGATGCCTGCCTCCGGTTCATCAAACAGTGTAAGCATAGAACCTCTTGCAAGGACAGTTGCGATCTCTATTCTTTTGAGCTCGCCTCCCGAAAGACTGGAATTGATTTCTCTGTGTATATATTCCTTCGCGCAAAGTCCCACAAGTGAGAGATATTCGCAGGCCTCGGAAACATTGAGATTTTTCCCTGTGGCAAGTCTGATAAGATCCAGAACCTGCAGTCCCTTGAAGCGAACCGGCTGCTGGAATGCAAATCCGATACCGGTTTTAGCTCTCTCGGTTATGCTTTTTTCCGTTATATTTTCACCATTGAACCAGATTTCTCCGGACGTGGGCTTTTCGATACCTGCGATAAGCTTTGCAAGTGTTGATTTTCCGCCTCCGTTAGGACCTGTTATAACATAAAGCTGTCCGTCCGGTATTTCCAGATTGATATTCCTTATGATTTCTTTTTTCTTTCCACTGTTATCCACCGCAAAGGAAAGGTTTTTTATCTTCAGCATAAAGAGTCTCCTTTTTTATTTTATTATTCCGTTATCGGATCATATCATACCAGGGAATTTATCGCCCCAAAAAGCAACAATATCCGCCAATATAATACCATACCAGTATATTCTACCACATTTCTCCCGCTTCATCAACATTTTTTCAGCCTCCGGTGCGTGCTCCGGTGCGTGCTCGCACTGAGCAATTCGCGGCGGAGTGCCTCCGCTCTCTATTTCGCGTTATCGCTCGTTTGCACTCGCTCTGTCGTGCGTACATATACTCTCGTCGCGCGGCATCCGGGCAGCGTGACGCTGCACCCGTGTTCGCGTTATCGCTCGCTACTCTCGCTCGGTAGTGCATACATATACTCTCGTCGCGCGGCATCCGGGCAGCGGAGTGACCCGGTTCCTGAACCGCCTATCGCCGCCGCAGCCTGTACCGGCTGCTTTTTGCGGCTGGTTTACTCTGGTTTCCGGTATTCCACTCTCTCGGCACTGAGCGCCTGGCTTTGTGGTTACACACAAGCTTACTACAAAAGGAGAGAAGCGACTACCACAATTTTCCATTTTTTCAATATTCGTTATTATCTATTTCACTTTTTCTGCCCGGCACATACCTATCCATCCTCACCATATATATTTCCCGGCTGACACATCAGGAGTCTGATACTGATATTCGATAAGATGCTTTAATCAGATTTGAGCGGTAAAATTCGCAAAACGAGGCAGAGGACGCCAGGCAAGGATGATAACGAAGTTATGCGGAATTCAGCGCCAAAGACATTAAACGTGTTCTATCGAATATTAATATAAGCCCGAATATGCTGAATATTATACGCCGGAGCTCCTTTTGTCTTTTTTTGATAAGCCGGAGTTCCTCATCGATTTTGCTTCCCGTCAATATCTGCCCCCTGAAAAAGCCCGCACAGTTAAAGTTACGGACTGTGCGGGCTTTTTTATTATGTCTTTGATTTTTTCAGTTTTTTTATAACGACCCAAATCTCATGCACAAGAAGGGGAGCAAGTGAGATAACAGTTACAAACAGCCACATTTTCCAGGTCATTCTTGCAGTATTGAAGATACTGATAAAGAATGGTATCTCAGTAACAGCAACCTGACCCAGAACTCCTACCAGAAGAGCAAGTATCATTACTTTATTGTCGAGATGATTGAAGCGGAAAATTGAGGTTTCGGTATCTCTCATTCCGATGGCATGGAAGAGCTCTGAGAAAGCCAGTGCGCTGAATGCCAGAGTCTGGGACTGGACAAGTACCTTGTCGTTTTTGAAAGCGTCAATAAGCCCCTGGAAGGAGAAGCCTGCGCCTGAGGACAGCATATTATTTACCGGTATATAAAGGAATGCCACAAGGGTCACCAGTGCGATAACTATACTGTAAACGCCCACCTTGGAATATCCGCCGCCGGCAAAAATGGATTCACCGTTTTTCCTGGGCTTCTTATTCATAACATCCGACGAGGAATTTGGGTCAACGCCAAGTGCAAAGCAAGGGAGAGAGTCTGTGAGAAGATTGATCCAGAGGATATGAACAGCTCTCAGAGGAGCAGCAAGTCCGGCAGTGATAGCCGCAAACATCACAAGAATTTCACTGACATTTGATGAAAGAGCAAAGAGTATTGACTTCTTTACATTTTCATAGATATTGCGCCCTTCCTTTACGGCTTTTTCTATTGTAGTAAATTTATCATCCTGAAGAACGATATCAGCCGCGCCCTTGGCAACGTCTGTTCCGGTAATACCCATTGCAACACCAACATCAGCTGCTTTGAGAGAAGGAGCGTCATTAACGCCGTCTCCGGTCATACTTGAAACATTTCCGTTAGCCTGTATAGCCTTGACGATCTTTACCTTATGTTCAGGAGATACTCTTGCAAATATGGAAAGTCCGGGAACCCTTTCTCTCAGCTCATCATCCGTCAGCTCATCCAGCTCGTGACCCATGATACATTCCTCAGGCTTTTCTGCAATCCCCAGCTTTTTAGCAATAGCAAGGGCTGTATCCTTGTGGTCTCCGGTTATCATCACAGTTTTGATGCCGGCTTTTTTGAAGGTTTTTATGGATTCAACTACCTCAGGTCTTTCCGGGTCGATCATTCCGATCATTCCGATATAAGTAAGATCCTGCTCAACAGCGTCCTTGTTGTCATATCTGACCGCAAGGGAAAGAACTCTCAGGGCTTCGTTGGACATTTCGGACATAGCGCTCATTATTATGTTTATATCTCCGTCGGTAATTTCTCTCACATCGTTTCCGATCCAGATATGTGTGCATCTTGAAAGCAATTCGTCTGTGGATCCCTTTGTGTATGAGATAATTTTTCTGTCGGGAGTGGTATGTACGGTGGTCATGAGCTTTCTGTCAGAATCAAAGGCTTTTTCGTTGATCCTGGGCATAACTTTTTCTGTTTTACCCTTTTCTATATCATATCTTTTTGCAAAGGCTACCAGCGCCGTTTCGGTGGGATCGCCGACCTCGGTGCCGTCAGATGCGATACTTGCGTCATTACAGAGCATAAAGCCCTTGAGAAGGGTATCATATTTATTTTTGTCCAGCTTATCCAGATCGATATATTCGCCCTCTGCATAAGCTTTGACAACGGTCATTTTATTTTGTGTCAGAGTGCCGGTCTTGTCGGAGCATACATAGCTGACAGCGCCCAGGGTCTCCACCGCAGGCATATTTTTGACAATGGCATTGATCCTTGCCATTCTCTGCATACCAAGAGCAAGAACGATGGTAACAATGGTGGGTATTCCCTCAGGTATTGCCGCAACAGCGAGTGAAACAGCTGTCATCAGCAGCTCCAGTATCTCACGACCCTGCAGCACTCCTATGAGGAACACAACAGCGCAGATAACAATGACTCCGATCCCCAGAACACGGCTGAGGCCATCCATTCCCTTCTGCAGGGGAGAGGGCTTGTCCTTTTCCTTTTCCACCATATCGGCGATCTTTCCGATCTCCGTATCCATACCTACCCGGCATACCTCGCCGATGCCCCTGCCGTATGTAACTATGGTGGACATATATGCAAGGTCAAGCCGGTCTCCGATACCGGTTTTTTCATCGGGAATGAATTTGCTGTCCTTTTCCACAGGAACGGATTCACCCGTGAGAGCTTTTTCATCCAGCATCAGCCGGGCGGTTTCCAGAAGCTTTATATCAGCCGGGACCTGTTTTCCTGCCTCAAGCACAACGGTATCTCCCACAACAAGCTCTTCCGAGGATATTTCCTTCGTTTCCCCGTCCCGGATGACGGTAGCCTTCAGGACGGACATTTTTTTCAGCGCGTCGAGAGCCTTCTGGGCTTTTCCCTCCTGAACAACGCCGATTATAGCATTTGCTATGACGATAACCAGCATGATAGCTGCTTCACCGTAATCTCCCAAAATAATGGATATCACGATAGCGGCTCCGAGAATAGCATTTGTGAAATTAAGTATCTGCTCTAAAAACATCCGGAAAACTGTTTTTGGTTTTTCCTCCCGAAGGCAGTTTTTGCCGTTTTCCGCAAGCCGTTTTTCGGCCTCCTTTGTTGTGAGACCTTTATAGTCCTTCATCAGATCTGACTCTCCTTTGTTTTTTATATTCGGATGTAATACCAGCATCAGCCGGCAGAGGGAAAAACTATTCCGCTCTGCGATTCAGTATCCGTAAAGAATCACTGTTTATATTTTATTATATCAGTTGAATAAAATCAATAAGGCAGAAAACTTTTTTCCATCGCGGCAGCGTGACGCTGCACCCTGCGCTCATCTCCTCAGACAATACTCCCTACCTCCGGTATTATAGTTCCCGGCAGTAAGCGCCTGGATTTGTGTAATCCGGCTTAATTTTTACAGACTGACAGTATATTATGCTGCCAACTATAAATACACTTATCCCATCGAGGGATAGCCCTGCGAAAAAAACATTCCACTCTGCGGAGTGGAATGAGGGCGTCGGGGAGTATTATTAACCGGACAACAGACGAAAAAAATGCTGTGAGGAAAGCTGAATCAAGCATCAGACCTCACAGCGATTTTCTGTTTTTTATGCCCCGGCACTTTCATATGCCGAAATACCCTTGTTCCATATGAATATCGAAATAACGAATAATACAGACGAAATCACAATCACACCGCCTATATTGAACCAGGGATCGTTCCCTGTGAGAATATACTGCGAGAGATAATAGCCGGTAAATGCAAAGGGTATTATGTATGTCACGAATATTCTTACGGGTAAACTGTAAATAGTTGTAGGATATTTTGAAAACTCATTCATCCCGTAAACCATCTGAATAATGAATCCGCTGCTCTTCATCCAGAAGGCAAGAGCGGAGGTCATTATCTTTAGAGAGGTATAGATCAGCGCCGCAAAGGGTACTGCAATGACGGACAAAAGCACTGTCCAGACTGTGATATGAAGTCCTGCGTCCGGAGAAGCGTAGATAAGAAGTCCGAACCCGACAATAAGCTCTCCCACAGCGTCCACCTGAAAGGTTTCTGCTATAACATGAAATAACGGATTTATCGGTCTTATAAGATATTTGTCAAAATCTCCCTTTCGCACAATGAAATATCCCACACACCACAGATTATCTGTCAGCAGGTGATCCAGTCCCTTCGGTATCTGAGAAAAACCATATATAAAAAGAATCTGTGGAAATGTAAAGCCTGAAAGCTGGGGTATCTGTGTGAAAATTATAAAAATGAAAGCAATTCCAACTGCCTGATCGATAAGAAAACTGACAGCTCCTGTCAGAAAATCAGCTCTGTATTCCATAATCCGCTTAAGATTCTGGGCTGCAAGAAGTCTGTATATTTTCCAGATCCGTCTCATACTGTCACCCCCCCTGTATACAAAGCTTTTTTATCGAGCCGAACCAGATAAGCTTTGAAAGACCATACATCAGTATAGCCCACACTATCTGGATACCGATGCGGAAAAGCATCTCATATGTTCCGTATTTTCCCATATAGATCATAACAGGTGTATAACTCATGGAAGCAAAGGGCAGATATTCAAGGCATACCCTCAGCCCGTCGGGCATAAAGGCAAGGGGGATAAGGGAGCCTGACAAAAAGTTTATCACGCTGTTTTTAAGGATACCTATGCCCCAGAGATTTTTTACATAAAACGCTATGAAGCCGAAGCACAGATTGACCCTGAAGGATATTATATATGCAAGCACAGCGCTCATAAGATAGATCAGAAAATTGACAGGACTGAACATCAGTGCTCCGGATATAAAGTATCTGTAGGTCTCCAGCCCCAGTATCATCGGAAGGAGAAGCACTACCAGCTTCATCATTACAGTCCCCAGCTCGGTAAACATATAGCTGAGATCTGTATTGACCGGCTTCAGAAGCCTCATCGTAATGCTTCCGTCCCGTATCTCTTCTCCCACATCATTGCTCACTCCGCTGAATATCAGCTGACCGGTGGTATTTGACAGAAAGAGATATATCACCATATCTGTCATAGAGAAGCCAAGGAAGGCGCCTCCGCCGTTTGAATCAAATACAGCCTTCCACAAATAAAACATAACAAAGCAGTAAATAAGTCCCCCGATAACAAAGCCTAAAAAATTAAGCCTGTATATCACCAGATTCTGTATCCCTGCCTTCATAAAGGGCACATAACGCCTTCTGATATTATTCATCTGCCGTTACCCCCTGTCTGTAGAGGCTGCGGATGATCTCCTCAACGTCAGCGTCCTTGACAGAAATATCCTTGACCTTTGTAAGAGAAAGAGTATAGCTGAGCATTTCTCCCACAGGGAGCTTTTTGCTGTTGAACCTGACCCTGAAGCTGTTGTTTTCTTTTTTGATCTCCAGATCGCTTTCATCCAGCGTGAGACCCTTTCTGAATTTCTCTTCAGTCAGAGCCTTCGGATCAACGGTTTCAAAAACAAGCTCTCTTGTCTGACCGAAGTTTTCACGCAGCTCGTGGAGTGATCCGTCGTAGACATTCTTTCCCTTGTCTATCATTACTATCCTGTCACAAAGAAGCTCGATATCGCTTATATCATGGGTCGTGAGTATTACTGTTGTTTTTTCTTCCTTATTCAGCTTCATAATTGCCTGACGGATATTGTCCTTGACTACCACATCGAGACCGATAGTCGGCTCATCAAGAAATAATACCTTGGGACTGTGGAGCATTGACGCGGCAATATCCGCTCTCATCCTCTGACCCAGAGAAAGCGTCCTGACAGGCGATCTTATAAACTTGTCAAGCTCAAGGACTTCGCTGAGAAACGCCATCCGTTTTTTGAAGCTTTCATCATCCACCTCGTATATTTCCTTTAACACATTATATGTTTCCTGCAGGGGGAGATCCCACCAGAGCTGAGTTCTCTGTCCGAATACTGCTCCGATTTCCCGGACATATTTTTTTCTGTCATTTGTGGGTATCTTACCGTTGATCCGGCATTCGCCGCTTGTAGGGGTAAGGATGCCAGTCAGCATTTTTATGACCGTGGATTTTCCGGCGCCGTTGGGACCAATAAAGCCCAGTATCTCACCTTCGGGAACGTGAAAGCTGACGTCCTTTGCGGCGACTACGATCTCCTTTTTCGGCTTGAAAAGAGCCTTGAAGCTGCCCTTCAATCCGGGATCCTTTATTGTTTTTTTGAATTCCTTTCTGAGATGTTCTGCATAGATCATTGTATCCCTCTTTTCCGATCCTTTCCTTTTTACCTTATTATTACGGAAGCGTGATAATTTTCCTTGTATTATACTCCATTATTTCATATTTGTCTACCATTTTATCAGAAGCAGCGTCGACGCTGCACCCATGTTCGCGTAGTCGCTCGATTCTCTCGCTCGGTCGTGTTTGAATATACTCTCGTGGCGCGGCATCCGGCGCGCGTTGCCCCGGACAATACCCGACCCACCGCCGCCGCACCCCTTTCGGGCTGCTTTTCGCGGCTGGTCTGCTCTGACCTCCGGCTTTTTTCTCCCCCGGCAGTGAGCGCCTTTTTCGGTCGTGCGTGAATATACTTTCGCGGCGCAGCGATAGATAGTGAGATATTGTTGTCGGGGTAGTCTGTTCGTTTCTGGTTTGTCCTGATGAACCGCTGGTTCTATGCAGGGCGTGCCTTACGGCACGGGGTCAAAGGGGGATTCACAAAGGAGGTTGCCCCCTTTGAAAAACCCCTCCTTAAACTCCCTGCTGTGTTTGTCGGTTAGTTTGTACGGCTGTTTCGGTTGTGTATGAACCGGGCGGAACGGATGTGTAAGCTGTCGGTTTATATGAAAACAGAGGATGCATAATTGACAAAAAATTGATTTTGATGTATTATATTATTGTAAAAGCTTATAAAAAGCTTTGCGCGAGTTAATAATTTTGAAAGTGAGGAAATTGAAAATGGGAAAATGGGGATATGATGCGGTCTTTTATCAGATCTATCCGCTGGGGCTTTGCGGAGCTCCTTTTGAGAATGACGGTGTGCAGGAGCACAGGATACTCAAAGTGATGGACTGGGCAGACCATATAGCTGATATAGGCTGTAATGCCGTTTACTTTTCACCTGTATTTGAATCGGATAACCACGGATATAATACAAGGGATTATTGTAAGATCGACTGCCGCCTGGGAACAAACGAGGACTTCAAAAAGGTCTGTGATAAGCTCCACGAAAAAGGCATAAAGGTGGTTCTGGACGGCGTTTTCAATCATGTGGGAAGGGGCTTTCCTCAGTTTAAGGATGTCCTTGAAAAGAAGTGGGATTCTCCCTATAAGGATTGGTTCAATATAAGCTTTGACGGAAACAGCAGCTATAATGACGGTCTCTGGTATGAGGGCTGGGAGGGTCACTATGACCTTGTAAAGCTTAACCTGAAAAATCCTGCAGTTGTGGATCATCTTCTCGGCGCTGTGAAATACTGGATCGAATACTTCGGAATAGACGGAATACGCCTGGATGTGGCTTATTGCCTGGATTTTGATTTTCTTAAGAGGCTCCGCAGCTATACGGACAGCCTGAAGGAGGATTTCTTCCTCATCGGCGAGCTTCTACACGGAGATTATTCCAGATGGGTCAATGACGAGATGCTGCACTCTGCGACCAATTATGAGTGCTATAAGGGACTTTTCTCCAGCTTCAATTCCATGAATATGTTTGAGATCTGCCATTCACTAAAAAACCGCTTCGGTCCTGAGCCCTGGTGCCAGTATAAGGGTATGCACCTTCTGTGCTTTGCTGATAACCACGATGTTACCAGGATTGCCAGCATCCTCTCGAATCCTGCTCATCTGCCCCTTGTATATACAATGCTCTTTGGTATGCCGGGTATTCCCTGTGTCTATTATGGAAGCGAATGGGGAACAAAGGCTGATAAATCCCAGGGAGATCCTGCTCTCAGACCGGCGTTTGAAAAGCCGGAGGAGAATGAGCTTACAGAACATATCCGCAGACTTGCCAAGGCTCACAGGGAATGTAAGGCTCTTTGTCACGGTGATATCAAGATACCGGTGCTTACAAACAAGCAGTGCATTCTCCAGCGTGATTTTGACGGTCAGAGGGTATTTGTGGCTATCAATGCAGACGATCAGCCCTATACTGCGCATTTTGATGCCGGCTATGGCCTTGCTGATGATCTTGTTACCGGCGGGGTACATGACTTCGGCGGCGGCAGCGAGCTTGCGCCTATGAGCAGTCATATATGGCTTTGTAAATAATTCTTTTGCCCCGGTGTGATCCGGGGCATTTTTTTGCTTCATATTCGTTTTTTCTCTCTGATGTTAAATTCTGCACTGATCTGCCGTATGGCTATTTATCGGATGCCCCTCTGTTTTACGGAGATAGTGAGTTCGTAGTATGGTGAATAACAATAATAATTCTATTTGTTTTTTTACATTTATGTACAAATATTCATTTAAGGCAACACCGCACAGAGATTGCGCGTCAGATTTCGAGCATAATTTTTTGTCAGATTGACAAAATCGACGCAGGAATACTGACGTATTTCAAGGAGATTTTGGCGAAAATGACGGAAAATTTGCCGAAAGATGGCGTGCAAAGCCGTCAGGCGGTCGCCCAGCGGTGTTGCCTTAAGTACAATTCTATTTTACTTTTTTTTAAATAAATTTGTAATAGGAATACAATATAAAATAGTATATTGTAATTTATTTATTCACAACTATCATAATAAGGAGGCTTGGTTTATGAATGTCAAAAAAAGAGTGACTGCCTGTATACTTGCTGCGCTGATACTTTGCTCATAAGCAGCTGTTGTCCCTCAGGCAGTTGTTTCCCTGGGTGCTGGAGGAATGGTTGTAAATGCTGCCGGAGAAGGTGTTGAGATCAGCGAGGAAAACTTTCCGGACGCTAATTTCAGGGAATTTGTAAAGCAGTATGATACCAGCGGAGACGGCGCACTTTCGGATGCGGAATTGGCTGTTGTCACCCAGATGGAGACAAGCTATGTCAGTGATTCCTCAAAGCGTATCGGAGATCTGACGGGTATCGGAATATTCAGCTCTCTGAAAAAGCTTGATGTGCAGTATACAAATGTGACCAGTCTGGATTTTTCTGCTCTGGGTCAGCTGGAGGAAATGGAGCTGTCAGATAATAATAAGCTCACAGAGGCTGCCGTTATCAGTCAGAGCCTGAAAAAACTCACAGTCTACGCCCATGCCAATCTGGAAAGTCTTGATCTCAGCGGCTGCCCGGCTCTGGAGGAGGTCAACATCTATTACAGCGGAAAGCTGAAAAGTGTATCCGTCAAAAACTGCTCAGCCCTCAAGGTCTTTAAAGCATCCAGCATTTCAGTGCTGGAGGAGATAGATTTTACCGGTTGTACCGCTCTTGAAGAGCTTTCGCTGGAAAAACTTCCTTTGCTCACATCATTTTCCGGTTCGACCTATACAGGTTTTTCCCAGTGCCAGGCTCTCAAGAGTCTGAAACTTACAGGAAATATTGAGCTTTCTGATGACTCCTTCAGCTCATTCCCGGCGCTCACAAGCCTGTCTTTATCAGATAACTCAAGTGTAGAAAGCCTTGATATGGGAAATCTCCTGACTGTTAAGAAACTGGATCTGGATACCTGCTCTGCTCTTGAAAAAGTCCTGCTTCCTGATAATGACCAGCTTGAGCTTGCTGATGTGACTATAGAAAGCTGCGAGGCTCTCACTACAATGGATCTTTCAAATGCGAAAAATCTGAAGGTTCTCGATATATACGGCGCTGCCATCCCGACAATAAACTGTAAGGATGCTCCGAAACTGAAAAAGGTTGATGTCGCATATGATACGGAGCTTACTTCTCTTTCACTTGAAGGCTCTGCTGTGGAGTCCTGCAGTCTTTCAAACCTTACCGGACTTACAAGCCTGAACTTCAAGGACTGTGCCAATCTTAAAAGTGTGAATGTATCACCTAATTCAAGATGGGAATACGTTTCCCATGGAGAAGGATATACTGTTTATGAAAATAATAACATAGAGTCCATTGATATTACCGGATGCGTAGCCCTTGAAAATCTTGTATGTACGCACCAGAAGCTTGATTCTCTTGATGTCAGCGACTGCTCAAAGCTTCATAATCTCATTTGCAGCGATAACCAGCTCACATCCCTTGATCTCAGCGGATGCAGTGAGCTTTATGAGGTCAATTGTGCGTCAAATAAGCTCTCTGTTCTGACGCCCGGAAAGTTTGTGCTTCATGAGGTGCAAAATTATTATTATGATCAGGGTGTCATAACCGAAGCAGGAAGATTCAATTTCAGCGGCAACCAGCTTTCAGCCGTAAGCCTGAAGGATGGAAGCATATTCACTGAATTCAATTGCTCCGATAACAAGCTGACAGACCTGGGAGATCCCGCATTTTATATCCAGACAAGGACGGAAAATGATTATCAGACAGGAGAGCCATATACCGTCACAGAGGGCGGTACCCTTGACTGCAGCAAAAACGAGCTTAAGTCCATCAAGCCGGAGGTACTTGAAAATGTGGCATACCTTGTATGTACATTTAACCATATTTCATCACTTGATCTGGGAGACTGCGAAAACCTCAAAACAGCCGATTTTGAAAACCAGACCATAGTTGTTGACAGCGTTCCCTGTAAATTTGCCCTTTCCGCTTTGGGTAATAGTATTGATGCGACAAAGGTATCCAGGATCATCAACTGCTATCAGACCGGTTCAGAGGCTGATTTCGGAGACGTATGGCCTTCAATCACTGTTTTCCACGGCTTTGTAAACGGATACTTCTATCCGGATTCGGATAAATTCACATATTATTATAATACCGGCGTAGATAATGTGGTTCCCTTTGATCCGGGCGGGGGACTTGTGGTTATGTCCCCGAATGTCAAAAAGCCGGTCAAGGCAACTACAAATACCGGGGCCTCTGTCCTGGATGAAGATGGGGCTGAAATTGATGGTAACAAATGGATGAATGTTACTGTTATTGTAGGGGACGGAAGCGTTGCATCCGCTGTTACTCACGAGCTGAATGATGAGGGTACTCACTGCAAGGACTGCGGAAAGGTAGCCATCAATGAGAAGAACTTCCCGGATAAAGCTTTCAGAAACTATATTTCATATCAGTTCGATCCGGACGGAGACGGTTATTTTGACCCCACTGTGGTAGAAGATATCAGTATTAATGAAGGAGCGCGTGATCTTACCGGTCTGCATTATTTCACTGGTCTTAAATATCTCAATTGCTGCGATCTGGGTCTTACCTCTCTCGATCTTTCCGCACAAACAGAGCTAATAACACTGGAGTGTGCTTACAATGATTTCTCAGCCCAGGATTCACTCAAGCTGAGTGCCTGCACGAAGTTGACCTACATTGATTGCTCCCATTGCCGAATCAGTTCCATAGATCTTTCTGCACAGACAGAGCTTGAAAAACTTGATATTTTTAATAACTCTCTCGAAAGTCTGGATATCTCTGGATGTACATTACTGAATTATATCAACTGCAGTGGAAATGCTCCTCTCTCTGCGCTGTCTCTTGATAGTACAGTGCTTGAATTTGCCGATTGCAGTAGGTGTAATCTTTCGTCTTTCCCTACAGGACTGACAGGATTGACTGAGCTTCGAATCTCTGGGAACGAAATCGGAAATCTGGATCTTTCAGACTGCACTGCTCTAAAGGTAATTGATTGCTCAGATAACACTATTTCTTCCCTGAGCATAGATCCGGGTGCTTCTTCCGGACTTATACTCCCGGCTATGAAATAGTGGAATTCGGCATACTCTACAGCAGAGCAGGCAGAACAAAGAGTCTTGATGACGCAAATAAGACCCTTGTATATGAGAAGGTGGATGACGGCTCAAGAAAGGCTTATAAAGTCAGCACAGAAGAAAACCTTGCTGACACACTCAGCTATTGTGCAAAGGTACATTATTCTACAAATAAGGATAAGGTATATTCAAGAGGATTTGCAGTATACAAGAAAAAGGATTCCGGGGAGACCGTTATCAGATACAGCGAGATAAGCGAATCTGATCCTACAGAGACAGTGACTCCGGCGCCTGTGGATTAATATTTTATAAATAATGCAGACTGCGCTTCATAGTCTGCAGATGTGATAAAAATGACCTCAGCCCAGGAGGAAAATCACACCGGGCTGAGGCCTTTTTTAAATTATCTGTCAAAATCCTTTCCGAGGATATCTGAGAGGTTGTCCATGATAGCCTTTGCCACATCCGGCTTATTCATGGAATAAACGTGTACATTTGTTATACCATTGGCATAGAGGTCAATTATCTGGTCTGTGGCATATGCTATTCCTGCCTGCTTCATAGAAGCCGGGTCATGACCGAAATAATCCACGATACTCTTGAAGCGCTGGGGCATAAAGGATCCGGAAAGCTTTATCGCTCTCTCCACCTGATTGGCATTGGTGATAGGCATGATTCCCGGAATAACCGGAACAGTTACCCCGGCTTCTCTCAGCTTATACATGAAGTTAAAGAACAGATTATTGTCGAAAACCATCTGAGTTGTGAGAAAATCAGCTCCGGCGTCTGTTTTTTCCTTCAGATGTCTGATATCCTCCTTCTGATCCGGGCTTTCGGGGTGTATTTCCGGATAACAGGCAGCACCGATACAAAAATCGTTGTCTGTTTCCCTCAGTTCCCTGATAAGCTGGATAGCATACTGATAATCCCACCCGGACCTGTCAGTCTTTTCCAGCTCCGGAGTAAGATCTCCCCTGAGAGCCATTACGTTTTTAATACCGGCCTCCTTCATCAGAGCAATCTGATGCCTGACAGTTTCCCTGCTGGAGGAAACACAGGTGAGATGCGCAAGAGTAGGGACACCGTGGGATCTCATAATGCTCTTGGCGATTTCAAGGGTATATTTGCTGGTACCGCCCCCGGCTCCGTAGGTGACGCTCATAAAGGACGGCTTGTATCCCGCAATTTCCAGGGTGGCAGCCTGAACGCTTTCAAAGCTGGTTTCCTTTTTGGGAGGAAATACTTCAAAGGAAAGGGACATTTTGTGGTCGTTTAGTATATCTATTATTTTCATAACAAGCTCCTTTTGATAAGTGTTTTTGATTACGTTCTATTTTACACTATTTTTTATAATATTACAATGGTTTACAGGTGATATGCCCGGGTGGTATAATGAAAAAGAAAAAAGATCAAGGCAGGTGTCAGTTATGAATGAAAACAATATCAGTGCAGCCCAGGCCATAGAAAGGCTTATCAGCGGAAACAAAAGGTATCTGAACAGTAAGTGCAGCGAAGGAGATATTTCCCCGGAAAAGCGCATTCTGACCGAAAAAAACGGACAGTCCCCCTATGCGATAATAATAACCTGCTCCGATTCCAGGGTTATACCCGAAAGTATTTTCAGTGCAGGGATAGGAGACCTTTTTGTAATAAGGGTTGCCGGAAATGTAATGGATGACCATCAGCTGGGTTCAGTGGAATATGCAGTATCACATCTGGGAGTAAAGCTGGTGCTTGTGCTGGGTCACGATCACTGCGGCGCAGTTGACGCAGCAATAAACCATGATCCCGACGGCTATATAAAATTCATCACTGATGAGATAAGAAAAGCAGTGGGTGATGAGAAAAATGAGCTTAAGGCCTGCTGCCTTAATGTATTCCATAGTGTGGATATTATCGAAAGCAGTATGGCTATCCGTGTCGAGGAGGAACACGGTCTCATGGTGGCAGGAGCTGTATACCGTCTCGGAAGCGGAAAGGTAGAATTTTTAGACAGAGAGGAGATATCCTGATGTATATTCCCGTAAAACTTTACAGTGAAAAAAATGCAGTACTTACACACAGCGGAGAACTGTCCGCTCTGGGCAGAAAAGCTTTGATAATAACAGGAAAAAACTCCGCCAGAAAATCCGGAGTGCTCGATGATATAATAACTGCGCTTGAAAAGGAGGACAGAGAATACACGATCTTCAGCGAGGTGGAGGAAAATCCGTCAGTGGAAACAGTAACAAAAGCAGCGTCCTTCGGTATTTCAGAGAAAGCTGATTTTGTTATCGGAGCCGGAGGGGGCTCTCCTCTTGATGCAGCAAAGTCTGTGGCATTCCTGATGAAGGGTCATACTCCGGAACAGCTTTATTCCGGGTCCGATGATCTCCATCTGCCTCTTGCTCTCATACCTACCACCTGCGGAACAGGCTCGGAGGTCACTCCCTATAGTGTACTGACACGTCACGAAAAGCGTACAAAAAAATCCATCAGCCATAAGATTTTTGCAGATATAGCTCTTGTGGACGGCAAATATCTTGCAGCAGCCCCGGATAAAATAATAAAAAGCACGGCAATGGATGCCCTGAGCCATATGATTGAAAGCTATATCAATACAAGGGCTGATGAGTACAGCAGAATGTTCGTATCCCACGGTCTGGAACTCTGGAGAAAAAATATGATCGGGGAAAAGGAGATGGATCCTCAGCAGATGATGGACTGCTCCGCAATCGCCGGGCTTGCTATTACACTGACCAGTACAGGGATCCCTCACGGCCTCAGTTACTCCCTTACTTATGACAACGGCATCCCTCACGGTATGGCAGTGGGTTATTTCCTTGCCGGATTTCTTGCCCGGTCTCCGGAGGAACTCAGGAATAATATACTTGAAAAATTAAGACTTTCATCCCCTGAGGAGCTGGACGATCTTTATAGAAGCTTTTCCGGAGATCTCTCCGTTCCCCGGGAGACCCTTGAAGAGGCTGCCGCCAGACTTTGGGAGAACAGCTCAAAGCTTGCTACGGCTCCCTTTGATATCGATTATGAAACTCTGAGAAGTATAGTTTTTTATCATACGGACAGATAAGCTTTCCCCGGAAACAAAGCTTTTTCAGCTGGAAAAAACGAAAATATGATTCCGTTGACCGAATGTTCATTGATTTTGATGATAATATATCTAAAAAGAATAATAATCAATTGTCAAAGTTTGTTATACCTAAAATTTTTTTATTTCATTATAGAAATTTGATTACAGATGTTTAAGCTATAATAGTCAGTGTAATTTGTAAAAAAATAAAATGATATCAAGAAAAAGGGAAGTTAATGGAGATGTTGATATGAGCAGAGGATCGAGATCCCGCAGAAAAAGCGGGGGAAAGGCTGCGTTTATAATTTCTGCTGTTTTTCTCGTTGTCATTGCAGGAATAATAGCGTGTGTATTTTTGTTTTTCGGAGATGATTCCGGGGAGACAAAGCCGGCAATGAAGGATGTTTCCGGCAGTAGTTCTTCCGCAAAGGATGTAATGCCGGGAGTTGTAACAGATGCCGAGGCAGACGAAATAACTGACAGCACAATAAAAGTAAAGTGGAGTGCTGTGGAAAATGCGCAGGGATATAATATATATGTCAAGTCAGAGGATGACAAGAGCTTTTCTAAAAAGGGTACAGTCAAGAGCAGTGATAAACCTTCATATAAGATAGAATCACTGTCCCAGTCAGAGGGATACAGCTTCTATGTGACTGCATATAACGGCAGCAAGGAAACCACACAGTATTATGTTGTGGGTATAATCTATACGGCTCCGAAAAAACCGGTTATTACCAATATTACCTGTCCCGAAGAGGGTACAGCCCATATAGAATGGGAGTCAAATGAAAAGGCCAAGGGCTACAAGGTGGAATACAGACTTACCGGAAGTGAAAAATTCCTTTCCGATAAGGCTGTTGATATTAAGGATCATCACAAAAATTCAACGGATATCACAGAGCTTGAGGATAAGTCTACATATGATTTCAGGGTGACCTCCTATGTGGAAAGCGGAGGTAAACGCACAGATGCAGTGGGAGAAGTAAAAAGCTTCAAGCTTGTGGAATCGGTTGCTGCTCCTGAAGAAAGCGGTACAGTAGATCCGGACAAGCCAATGGTCGCACTGACATTTGACGACGGTCCTTTAGGCGAGCCAAGTGACAGAATACTTGATATTCTTGAAAAGAACGATGCAAAGGCAACATTTTTTATGGTTGGAAATTGTGCGGCAACATATCCCGATAATGTAATAAGAAAAGCAAAATTGGGTATGGAGCTGGGCAATCACACATGGGATCATAAATCATATGGCTCCAGCGTTACTGCAGAAGATATCAGCAAGGCCTCTGATGAAATATTTGATATTACAGGTGTAAGACCCAGTTGCTTCCGTTCTCCCGGAGGAATAACCACGGACGAGATAAAGACCGAATGTATCAATGAGGGAATGCCGCTTTATTTCTGGTCGGTGGATACCGAGGACTGGAAATACAGGGATGCGAACCATATATATAAGTTGGTAATGGATACTGTCAAGGATGGAGATATCATCCTTATGCATGAGATCTACGGCACTACTGCCGACGCTCTGGAAAAGATAGTTCCTGAGCTGAAGGAAAAGGGTTATCAGCTTGTAACCTGCAAGGAACTGATACAGGCAAAGACCGGAGAGCCTCCGGAGCCTGGAAAACAGTACAGAAGAGGATCCTCAACAGATTAATAAACAAAACCCGGACAGCGGAGCTGAGGCTTTACTGTCCGGATTTATTTTTTTATTTATGTCCTGAAGCAGCTTTTTGTGATGGGAAAGGGCTATTAAACTTTTATCTGTTAAAGGGGAATGCAAACACGTCAGTCACCTTTTCTGAAGCAAAGACCTCGCTGCAGATCTCAGAAGCTATGATACCGTCGATATCCTCTGCTGTGTATTCATCTGAATCTATGAGAGAATCAGGATCCACAAAGGGCATGGCAGGAAGCATTGAAAGTGAGATCAGGAGAACTGATACTATGCAGCATACAGCCTCAGCATATCTGCTGCGGTGCCCCTTCACTTTGTCCAGACCTATAATCCACTCTATGACTGAGACTGCCAGACGAATTACAAGGATTATAAACGCCAATAAAAAGCGCCATTTCATTGTTGTTGAGGGGAGGACGATTATCCCGAAAAGCAAAGCAGCTTCTATAGCCCGGATGATCGTGCGTTTTTTCAGCCATGCGGCCTTTTCTCTGAATTTTGTTGAGGTGAGAACGACCAGTGTTACCTCTGCAAGTGCGAATAAAACCATAAATAATATACCCATATTTCATCGACCTTTCGTTATGTTATGGTCATAGTATAATTTCTTTTTTTACTTTCGGCAACAATTCCTGTATCAAGATGCAAAAATCAGAAGTAAGTTGCAAACCGGCCAGCGTGACGCTGGACCCGATTCGCGGGGTTCGCTCATTCCATTCGCTCTGTCGTGCGTGTGGACACTTTTGTCCCGCGGCAAAAAGATGGTCGGTATCCTCTTTACACAGATCTGACAACCGCGCCACGAGAGTATATGTACGCACGACAGAGCGAGTGCAAACGAGCGATAACGCGAACACGGGTGCAGCGTCACGCTGCTAAAATAATTCTGGGAGA
>CAMVQZ010000038.1 GCA_947169745.1 uncultured Clostridia bacterium | reverse complement strand
TATCATACATCTTAATTTTATCACAAATAAATCCGACATTCAATATTGTGATATGCAAAAAAGCGGCACGGGAGTCAACCCGTACCGCTGATAATAATTATTTGAGAACGATTGCGCTGTATGCCGGCATTACCAGCTTCTGACCGTTAAGATCGAAATCTTTTATAGTCTCCTTTTCATCCTCAGAGGATTTTGAAGAACCGCCGCCAAGAATATCGTCTACTGTATTTCCGCCGGAGGGATCCGAATCTCCGGAATCTGCGATGACATAACCCCTTGCCTCGCTGACCTTGAACTTATCAGAGGGTATAGTCATTTCCTTAGCCTTGTCGCTGAGATTGAACATTACCAGCACCTTGCTGTTATTGTAATCACAGATATATCCGGCTGTCTCATCCTGATCCTTTATAGTCAGGGCAGTCGTCTTACCTCTTGCTATTTCAGGATTCTGGTTTTTAAGGGCAATTACTCTTCTGTAGAAGGTCTGCAGAGAATTTTCATCCTTGATCTGTTCATCCGCAGCCTTATCCGGAACATCCTTATTCTTTGAACCGGGGATACTGGGAACATAGCCCTTCTTGTCTGTAGCAGACCAGTACATACCTGTTCTCTTATTTGGGTCGTCTCCGGAGCCGGTCATTCCGATCTCCTCGCCGTAATAAACAAAGGCATTTCCGGGAGAAAGAATATACATTGCGGCTGCCATTTTCCTTGCAGTATCAGTCATAAAGAAGCCTGCGCTCCTTGCAGTATCGTGATTGGAAAGGAAGGGAGTATTGATAGCCTTGGGATTTTTGCCCAGGATCTCCTCCTGCCAGTCAGCAATATCCTCAACATATCCTTTTGCATCATTGGAATTAAGGCTCCTGTAGACTCTGCCCTGAGAACCCTCGCTGCCGAAATCAAAAAGACTGTCGATACCGGACTCGTAGAACTTGGAGATGATGGCGCTGTTTTCCCAGCACTCGCCTACCATATAGATATCGTCCTTTTCCTTCTTGACAGCGTCATAGAACCATTTCAGCTCCTTTACAGAGGCATCGTTATCTGCGCCGTCAGCCCAGGTTTTCTCAAACCAGAGCACAGCGTCCAGACGGAAGCCGTCAACGCCCTTGCCGATCCAGAACTTGGCTGCGTCTATAAGCTCCTTCTGAAGCTTCTGATTTTTTAGATTCAGGTCGGGCATACCCTCCCAGAATTCACACTCATAGTACCAGTCTCCCACGCCTGCAGTATGCCAGCCCTTGCTGTCGTCCTTGTTTTTGGCAAAGTTGTAATACTGAACATAGCCGTCTGTCTTTCCGGCCTTAAGCTCTGCCTTTGCCTTCTGGAACCATTCGCAGGAGGTGGAGGAATGGTTGATTACAAAGTCGATAATGACATTGATATTTCTCTTATGAGCCTCTTTTGTAAGATTCTCGAAATCTTCTATTGTTCCGTATCTGTGATCCACACTCTTGTAATCAATTACATCATATTTGTGATATGATTCAGACTCCATTATAGGCATGAGCCAGATACCCTCTACGCCCAGATCGTCTGTTGTCTTTGTATCGCCGTCATTAAGATAATCCAGCTTTGAGGTTATACCCTTGAGATCGCCGATACCGTCGTCATTGGAATCATAGAATGAATACGGGAATATCTCATAATATGTCCTGTATTTATCCTTTGAAAGCTCGTAGCTTACAGTTTTAAAGCCTCCGTCCTCAGGAAGTGTACTCTTCTTCTCTGAAGATTCTGTCTCGGATGACGCAGAGGACTCAGTGACGGTACTTGAAGTCGATTTATTTGTCTGACCGCCGCTGCAGCCTGCAAGAACACCGCCGGAAAGAATAGCGCAGGCTAAAAGCAGACTGGGAAGTCTTTTTGATTTCATTTATCATTTCTCCTTTCAGGTTTATATAATATAAGCAGGGAAGCATAAACCTCCCTGCTTACTAAAAATCTGAGGATTAACCCTTTACAGCACCGCCTGTTACGCCTGCTACATAGAATCTCTGCATGATTACGAAAAGAATCGTGATCGGGATTGCTATGAGTACAGCGCCTGCACAGAATACGGTGAACCAGTCAGCCATTGTCTGGTTTCCGAGCATATTCCAGAGACCGAGAGCAACTGTCCAGTTATCTTTATTATCTTTCATAAAGTAGCTTACAAAGATGTAGTCTGTCCACGGTCCGATAAATGTCGTGAGCGCGGTATAAACTATAATCGGCTTTGAAAGCGGAAGGATAATTACCCAGAAGATCTGGTTTCTTGTTGCACCATCGATTTTTGCTGCTTCATCAAGTGATCTCGGGATCGTATCGAAGAAGCCCTTTGCGACCTGATATCCAAGTCCGGCACCTGCCGAATATACGATAACAAGAGCGATGAGCTGCTGCTTGAGACCGAAGATCTCCATGATAGCATATACAGCTGCCATTGACATGAAGCCAGGGAACATACCAAGGATAAGACCCATGTTAAGAAGCATTTTACGGCTCTTGAAACGGAGACGTGAGAGAGCGTAGCTTACCATGAGAATGATAAGTGTTGAAATCACGCAGGAAAGAACCGCAACAAGAAGGGTGTTGAGAATCCATCTGAGATAGGGGAATCTCATTTCATCCATAGGAAGAACAGCGCCAGTCTTGGGGTCTGTCTCAACAAAAAGTCTTATATAGTTGTCAAATGTCCACTGTTTCGGGATAAGGTATGATGTTGAAATACCAGGCTCACCTCTGAACGACTGCATAACAAGGTATACGATCGGGAAGATCCAGATGAGCACCATAACAGTAAGAATGATATAAACCAGAGTGTTGACTGCTTTCTTTTTGGAAGCATATCCGCTCTGCATAGCTTTTGAATCTGTATTTGTCATGAGAATTCCTCCTCATTCTTTGCTGCTTTTGACATATTAAACGTAATAAGTGAGCCAGTAGCGCAGATGATAAATACAATGATACCGATAACGGCAGCAAGGTTAAAGTCTGAGCTGACAACCGTCAACTTATACAACCATGTAACAAGGAGGTCCGTCTGTCCTGCCTGATAATACTCTGCAGGGCTGGGTCCGCCGCCTGTGAGGAAGTAGATAACATTGAAGTTGTTGATGTTTCCAACGAAGGTTGTGATAAGATACGGGGTTGTTACGAAGAATATGTAGGGGAATGTGATCTTGGTGAACTGCTGGAAAGCATTTGCACCGTCGATACGCGCACTCTCATAAAGATCCTCGGGGATGTTCATGAGAAGACCGGATGTGATAAGCATTGTGTAGGGAACGCCGACCCACATATTGACAATGATAACCGTGATCCTCGCACATGTGCAGTCTGTGAGGAACGGTATCGAGCTTCCGCCGAGGGCAATAATCATATTGTTGAATGCGCCCTTATCGTCAAGCATAAGTCTCATGAGAAGGAGTGTTACGAACTGCGGAACAGCAGCGGTAACAACGAACATTGTTCTCCAGAAGGATTTGAATTTGATCTCCTTCTTGTTGATGAGGAGAGCAAGAATCATACCGAAAATGTAGTTTGTGAATGTTGCGAAAACAGCCCATACGAGTGTCCATACAAGGATCTTTCCGAATGTAGCTGACTTCATCGGGTCTGAATAGAATACATCCTGGAAGTTGGTAACACCTGTCCACCAGTACATATTTCCTGGGGGCTGATGCTTTTCATCATAGTTTGTGAACGCCATGAATATGGTAAACAGAATAGGAAGGATCGTGAACAGGAACAAAAGAACGATCGGAACAGTAAGAAGAGTAACGTGGAAACGCTCGTCAAGATAAGTCTTGAGCTCGTCAATAAAGCCGATGGGCTTCTTGCCGTTTTTGATCTCTTCGCCTGAAGCATAAGCGCTCTTTGTGTTTGCAATGTACAGTACAAAGAAAACAACTGATACGATAACTGTCATAACGAAGAACAGGAGTATCCTGTTGGAATCGTCAAGAGTATCAAGGTTATCGATTTCTTCAATACCGAACATATTTGTGGTCTTGTGTACCGGTACCTTACCGATAGCACCATTTACGATTACACCGGGTTCAACTTCGACATCTGTACTATAGATCTTCTGAAAATAGTTCATACCGAAGCTTATCATGAAGTAGATATATGCACACTGAGCAGCCAGGAAGCAAAGTCCTTTTCCTATCTGCTTGTGGAACATATTACCTGCACCCATTACTATATATGACAGCTTTGTGCCTATATCACCCTTAACGAATCTGGATCCGTAACCCTTGAAACCATTTCCGATAAAGTTGAAAAACTTCTTTATAAGCATTCCTATCGCCAAGAAAAATTTCTTTATCGCAACCGGTATGCCTGTAAAAAAGGATTTGAATTTATAGGCTATCTTCTGTCCTGTGGTCATCTGGACATAATCTAGATAATCCATAATCCATATACAACTCCTTTGCGATTTATTGCAGCAGCTTCTGACATATTATACTGGAAATAAGAGCAGCCCGTTTTTATACTAAACAGGCTGCTCAGTTCTGCCCATCTGATATTTCAGAAACTATCAGTTAAATTCCGATAATTTAACTTACTTGTTTGTCTGTGTCTGGAGGTCTGCAAGACTCTTCTTGATCTTAGCATCATCCATCTTACCCTTAGCTGCAACGATCTCACCGCCGAAGCCGCCGACGTTGGATGCCCAGTATACGCCGCCTACGGACTGTCCCTGTGCGTGTGCATAGGGCTTCTGAGCCTCAATAGCCTTAAGTGCGGGATCAGCCTTTACTTTTTCATCCTCAAGAGCCTTGTTGCTTGTAGGAATAAGTCCTCTCTCCTTGTAGCGCTCGATTTGAGAATCGGGGCTGCCGAGGAAGTATGCGAGAGCCTGTGATGTTACAGGGCACTTTGTGAATGCGTTAACGCCGATGATCTTGTAGCCGCCGAAGGAATGGAGCTGCTCCTGCTTGCCGTCCATGAGAACTGTGGGAAGCTTAGCTGCGCCGACGTTCTCTTCGCCGATAGCCTTCTTGATAGCCGGGCCCATCCAGGTTCCGATTACAGCTGCAGCGAACTTCTGCTCGTTGAAGCCCTGGGAAACTGTGGGGTTGTCACCAGCAGATCCGCCGGTTCCGATGAAGCCCTTGTCTTCGCTCTCTGCGAGATGGCACATAGCCTTGACAGCCTTTACACCCTCAGGTGAATCAAATGTAGTTGTCTGCTTGCCGTCCTTATACTCGATCTTAACGCCTGCTGCAAAATAGAATCCTGCATTGTACCAGCCGTTTGTGATGTTGAGATATACCTGCTTGCCGTTTTCGTTTGCCTTCTTTATCATGTCATCCATGTTGGCAACTTCGCTCTCATCCTTGAATATTCTCTTATCATAATACAGGAAGTAGCCGTTATCAGATGTCTTCGGGAATGCATAGGGTGTTCCGCCGCTGGAGCAAACTTCTACAGAGTCCTTTGTGTTCTCTGCTACAACGTTGCCCTGGAAGATATCGCCGACCTTTGCGATAGCCTTAGCCTCAACAAGAACTGAAAGCTGGTCGTCAGCAAAGCTGAATACGTCTGCGCCGTCCTTCGGAGACTCCTTGATCTTACCGCCTGCTGAGTCCTCACCAACACCAACGGGTGTGATCTTGAACTCTACACCGGCATCCTTATATTTCTCTTTGAACTTCTCGATACGTGACTTCTCGAACTGGAGGTCGTCACCTGAACACCAGACCTTGAGCTTGATTACGCCGCCGTTTGCTTCCTTCTTGATAGCGTCTGTGATATTCTTCTTCATCTCAGCGCTGTCGAGATCCACAGCTGATACCTCAGCAGCTGAGCTGCCTGAAGTGGTGCCGGATGTTGAACCGCTTGTTGTTGTCTTGCTTGAAGATCCGCCGCCGCCGCTGCAGCCTGCAAGAGCACTTGCTGCAATCATTGCTGTGAGCACAAGAGCTGCTGCCCTTTTTGTCTTACTAACCATAGTAATGATCCCTCTTTCTGTAATAATATTTTTTTCGTGCACCTTACCGTGCCATGCTGGCAACAAATACCGACTGCATGATGCTGCCGACAGGCAGAATACTGGTATTCGTCAGCCACTGTATAAATGATACCATAGAGATTGGTCAATTTCAATGGCAAACTGTCAAATTTATCTATATTCATAATTACCCATCTGCATTTTTGTTACACATTACCCATTTAATTTAAAATATCGTTATTTGGCACAGTTTTCGCGCCTGTTTTTTGGCAGTTTCGCCCGTTGCTTCCTTGTGCATATTACCTATATAGTTTTTTATCAAATTTTTAATTATGTTTCTAATTTATTAAATTTTAAGCCATCTTAAAGAAAAAAGGGCTTGTTTTACAAAATGACAGAATTTTTACGTCAAAATACACAAAGTATAATTTCTATATCTATTTATAATAATCCACCCTCTCTTTTGTGCAAAAGCCTTAAAAAAGCCATCCCCCGAAAGTGACGATCAAAGCCACTTTCAGCATTCCCGCATTTGATCCGGGGCATTATTTTTCAATACTGCAGCATTTTTGTTAAACAAGCTTTTTCATATCAGGAAACAGCCTGATTATTCAAGGAGTATTTTTGAAGCTAATATTACAATCGGTATATCTACTTTTTGTATTGATTTTGAGCAATATACTATTTGTATTCTCGAAAGATTTCCACTGTGCAGCCGTAAGCTTTGCACAGCGCAAGAGGCTAAAAAGAAAACTTCCCGAATGGTAAACAGAACAATATTGTTTGTCGCTCTTTTGATAGTAGGCTTATGCGTGACGATAGTAATTATGGATTATATGTACAAATAAACAGGCGCCCAATGACTAGAGAATGGAATACCGGAAGTCAGAACAAACCAGCCGCAAATAGCCGCCTGTGAGGGCTGCGGCGGGCAGCGGCGGCGAGGGGTGGGAGTATTGTCTGAGGCAGTGCGCGCCGTATGCCGCGTCTCGAGAGTATACTTAAACACGACAGAGCGAGTGTAAACGAGCAATTACGCGAACATGGGTCCAGCGTCGACGCTGCCGCTTGGTTAGTGTAAAATAATTCTGGGATAAAAAGGCGCACGCTATCAGAAGATTGAAAAGCCAGAAGTCAAAGTAAACCAGCCGCAAGAAGCAGCCCGTAAGGACTGCGGCGGCGAGGGGTGGGAGCATTGTCTGAGGTGATGAGCGCCGGACGCCGCGGCACGGTAGTTTATATACGTACGACAGAGCGAGTGTAAACGAGCGATAACACGAATTGCTCAGTGCGAGCACGCACCGGTGGCTGGGCGCCGGTGGGGTTGATTTATTGGAGAATATAGGGTAAAATGGTTAAACGGAATAAGAAGTGTATGGAGGAATATATTTTGGCAAATAATAACAGAGAATTAATTGAAAAACGCAGAACCTTTGCGATCATCTCTCATCCTGACGCCGGAAAGACCACTCTCACCGAGAAGCTTCTGCTATATACCGGAACGATCCAGCTTGCCGGCTCGGTAAAGGGAAAGAAAACAGATAAACACGCCGTCTCGGACTGGATGGAAATCGAAAAGCAGAGGGGAATCTCCGTTACGTCATCAGTAATGCAGTTCAATTATAACGGCTACTGCATCAATATAATCGACACCCCCGGCCACCAGGACTTTTCCGAGGATACCTACCGCACCCTTATGGCAGCCGACTCCGCCGTGATGGTAATAGACGCTTCAAAGGGCGTTGAGGCGCAGACAAGAAAGCTTTTCAAGGTCTGCGTAATGAGGAATATCCCCATCTTCACCTTTATAAATAAAATGGACAGAGAGGCACGCAGCCCCTATGAGCTTTTGGAGGATATAGAAAATGTCCTGGGAATAAATACCTGCCCTATGAACTGGCCTATCGGCTGCGGAAGGGATTTCAAGGGCGTTTATGATTTTTCAAAGAAAGAAATACTCGCCTTTACCGCCAATAACGGACAGCGTGAGGTGGAAATGGATGAGCTGACTATCGACTCGCCTGACCTGGATGACAGACTGGGAGAAACTCTCGCTCAGACACTGAGGGATGATATTGAGCTTCTGGAGGGGGCAGGAGATGAATTTGATCTTGAAAAAGTGCAGAGCGGAAAGCTTACCCCCGTATTTTTCGGATCGGCTCTTACTAATTTCGGAGTAGAGCCCTTTCTCGCAGAATTCCTGAGAATGACAACCCCTCCTCTCCCCAGAAAAACCGTTACCGGCGAGGTTGATCCCTTTGACGACAGCTTTTCCGCCTTTGTATTCAAGATACAGGCAAATATGAATAAAGCCCATAGAGACAGGATAGCTTTTATGCGTATCTGCTCCGGAAAATATGATAAGACTATGGAGGTCTATCACGTTCAGGGAAATAAAAAAATGAGACTTTCCCAGCCTCAGCAGCTTATGGCTCAGGACAGAGAGGTCATTAATGAAGCATACGCCGGAGATATAATCGGAGTATTTGATCCGGGAATATTCTCCATCGGAGATACTGTATGTTCTCCCGGAAAAAAACTCCAGTTCGAGGGTATTCCTACATTTGCCCCGGAGCATTTTGCAAGAGTGCGCCTGAAGGATACAATGAAGCGCAAGCAGTTTGTCAAGGGTATCACACAGATTGCTCAGGAGGGCGCCATCCAGATATTCCAGACTCTTGGAGGAGGAATGGAAGAGGTCATAGTGGGCGTTGTAGGCGTGCTCCAGTTCGAGGTTCTGGAATACCGCCTCAATAACGAATATAATGTAGATATCGTCCTTGAGAATATGCCATATGAGCTTATACGCTGGATCGAGGACGACAGCATCGACCCCAAAACCCTCAACCTTACTACGGATACAAAGCGTATACAGGATCTTAAGGGCAAACACCTCCTGCTGTTCACCAGCGAATGGAATATAACCTGGGCTCTGGAACATAACGAAGGACTGGTGCTTACCGATTTCAGCAAAAACTGAATCCGGCTAAAAAATATCCGCCGCTCGCTGTCATTACGGCAGCATTGCGGCGGTTTTTCATTTTATAAACTAGCGGTGTATGTCAAAGGCTCTTACACCGGACATCCACAGCCTCTCCAAAGGCCTGATAAGCCTTTGATTATTATTATCAACAATACAAGCACACGGAATTCATCAATGCCAGGGTTTTATTATAAACGGTATTATTCGTCATCATTGCTCCCGGATTCCTCGCCATCGGTATTCCGGGACGTTTTGTTAATCTGCCTTTTTCTTTCAGCGTAATAGAAAAGCACCGCTGCAGAAAGCACAGCTATGGACACACCTCTTATAGCCCACGACCAGGCTCCGTGCATCAGATCCACCTCAGTCAGCTCATTTGCAAGCCACCATCCGCTAAGTACAACAAAATATCCGCTCAGAAGATAAACACTGCGGCTTTCCTTCCTGAATCTTAAAAAAAGTATTATAGCTATCAGCAGCCATATACCAGCATATACATATTCCATTCCTGCACCACTTTATAAATTATTTTTTGTCGCTCTTCTTGCTTCCGCCGCTCAATAATATGCTGATGATAAAGTATCCTATCAGAACGATCAGCCCGATATAATGTATTACCATCATAAAGGTATTTCCGGGTATGAGCTGAGCGAACAGGTAATCAAAGATCACCCAGAGCCCTTCAAAAAGAAAAAACAGCGCCACCGGACGGTAATGCCTGAAGCTTCTCATCCGTGGAGAATACATTATAGTCGTAGCCGCAAGGCAGGCGGCTGCAGCAATTATTGAAAGAATCATCAAACATACCTCCTTGTATCACATATAAAAATTATACTTTGCATTTCATAAAAAATCAAGCCATTACTCCGATTTGAATGCCAATTATTGCATAATTGTGATTTCTCGGTTATTCTGTATACTATTTGTAATTTTTTATCTTCGATTCCATATTGTATAATATTTTTTTGTCAAATCACTTGCTTTTTTATCTTCATAATGATATAATAATCAAGTCGTGAAAAACGAGCGATAAAATATCAGTTGGTGTTGATGACGTCGAGGGTCCACCCGTTCCCATGCCGAACACGGAAGTTAAGCTCGATGGTGCCGAAAATACTCGGATGGTGACGTCCCGGGAAGATAGGAAGATGCCAACATTTTAAAGTAGCCACCCAATAGGGTGGTTATTTTTTTTGCGCCGATTATCATTACTTTTCCCGGACGGACATATGTATTAGGGAACAAGGGGAATGTCCCGGAAAAGAAATGGAGAGTGAGAGCAATGGAATGGCACAGCTCAGGCGCAGGTGAAGTCCTGAGGATACTGAAAACAGATCCGGAAAAGGGACTTTCATCCTCTCAGGCCAGAACAAGACTTGAAAAATACGGAGAAAACAAGCTTTCGGAAAAGAAAAAGCCGGGCTTGTTTTTAAAATTTATATCCCAGTTTTCAGATTTTATGGTACTCATACTTCTTGCGGCGTCCGCTGTTTCCTTCATCATCTCTTTTGTGAGCAAAAGCGGAGATATAGCGGATCCTGTTATCATACTGGTAATCGTGATACTCAATGCCGTAATCGGGACAGTTCAGGAGGCAAAGGCTGAAAAAGCTATATCCACCCTCAGGGAACTGTCAGCGCCCAGGGCAAGAGTTCTGCGAAACGGCAGAGAATGTGTCATCCCGTCGGCAGAAGTCGTCCGGGGAGATATTCTTCTGCCGAGAGCAGGGGACAGGATATGTGCAGACGCAAGGCTCATAGAAGCTACCGCTCTACGGGCTGAGGAGTCCTCTCTGACAGGAGAGTCTGTTCCGGCGGAGAAAAATGCTGACCTCATCCTTCCCGGAAAGACCCCCGTGGGAGACAGGTCAAATATGCTGTTTTCCTCCACCTTCATCACCGGCGGTCACGGAAAAGCAGTTGTAACCGACACCGGGATGGACACACAGGTAGGAACCATTGCCGCTATGCTGGAAGAGGGCAGCTCCCCCGACACACCTCTGCAGAAGGGTCTCGCAAAAACCGGCAGGCTCCTGGGGTTGGGAGCTCTTGCAATATGCTTTGTTATTTTCATTCTGGGGCTTTTTCAGAAAATACCTGTACTGGATATATTTATGATATCCGTCAGTCTGGCTGTTGCGGCTATCCCCGAGGGGCTTCCAGCTGTTGTAACCATTGTTCTGGCAATGGGAGTGAGACGTCTTGCAGCAAGGAGAGCTGTCATCCGCAGGCTTCCTGCCGTAGAGACCCTTGGGAGCACCACTGTGATATGTACAGACAAAACCGGCACTCTGACACAAAACAAAATGAGAATCGAAAAACTCATCTCAGCCGGAAAAACCGTAAGTTCCCACTCTGTTCCAGGTAAATTTATTTTATCTCTGGGAACGCTGTGCAATAACAGTTACCCGAAAAGCGGGGGCGGTTATACAGGCGATCCCACAGAAACTGCCATAGCAGAAGCCGCCGACTCTGCCGGAGAGGTAAAATCAGCTCTGGAAAAACGTTTTGTCCGGGTTCACGAAACCCCATTTGATCCCCGGGTAAAATATATGATGACCATACACCGTCTCCCCACCGGAGGCTTCCGCACGATAATGAAAGGCGCTCCGGACATCATTTCCGGACTTTGCTCCGGTATACACACAGAATCGGGTATCCGCAGTCTGGACAAAAAGGAGCAGACAGCGCTACGGGAACAGAACAGCAGTCTTGCTCAGAAAGGCATGAGAGTGATCGCAGCCGCATACCGGGACGATGAAAGGATGCCGGATGTCAAAAAGGTTCCCGGGGATATGGTATTTGCCGGGCTTATGGGAATGTCCGATCCTCTCAGATCCGGTGCGGCTCAGGCCGTCAGCCGTTGCAGACAGGCGGGTATCAGAACAGTGATGATAACCGGAGACCATATACTGACAGCAAAGGCCATAGCCGAAAAAGCCGGGATCCTGCAGCCCGGAGACAAGGCAGCTGCCGGAAGTGATCTGGACAATATGTCCCAGGAGGAGCTTTGCAGGCATATCCGGGAATATTCCGTCTTTGCCCGGGTATCCCCGGAACACAAGATGAGGATCGTCAAAGCATTTCAGGCATCCGGAAATGTTGTTGCTATGACAGGAGACGGAGTAAATGACGCACCGGCTCTCAGATGCGCCGACATCGGATGCGCTATGGGAATAAGCGGAACAGATGTAGCAAAGAGCGCAGCAGATATGGTACTCACAGACGATAATTTTTCTACTATAGTAAATGCTGTAGAGCAGGGCAGAGGCATATTTGATAACATCCGCAGAACAATACATTTCCTGCTTTCCAGTAATATCGGCGAGATACTGACTGTTCTCTGCGCCTTTATTTTCAGGCTTCCGTCTCCTCTTCTGGCGGTACAGCTTCTGTGGATAAATCTGATAACAGACTCCCTCCCGGCTCTTGCCCTGGGTACCGAACCGGCATCGGAGGATATCATGAATCAGCCTCCAAGAAAAAGCGGAAGCGGCATTTTCTCCGCCGACAGTGCCCGTTCCATTATCATAGAGGGATGCTTCATCGGCGCTCTGGCATTTCTTGCATTCACTATCGGCAGGGTATTCTTTGACACCACCTCCGAGCCGGTCATCGGGAGAACAATGACCTTTGCCGTCCTGAGCCTCAGTCAGCTTGTCCACTCCTTTGATCTCAAAAGCCGTCAGTCTCTTTTCAGAACAGGCATTTCCGGAAATCCGGCTCTTATTTTTGCATTTATCATCGGCACAGTAATGCAGGTATCAGTCATTTCTGTCCCCGCTCTCTGCGGTATCTTCAGAACTGCTCCCCTGACTCCTTTTTGCTGGCTGATAGTAGCCGCCCTCTCCCTGATGCCCGTCCTTGTAGTAGAAACCGAAAAACGCGTAGCAGCGTGACGCTGCACCCTATTTCGCGTTATCACTCGCTTACGCCTGCTCGGTCGTGCGTATATAAGCTTTCGTGGCGCGGCGATTGATAATGAGATATTGTTGTCGGGGTAGTCTGTGCGTGTCCGGCTTGTTTTCCAAGCTGCAGATTTTGTGCGGTAAATCCCTCCTCCTTTTCTTTGTGCCGGAAAGTACTGACGGCTAAAGAAACTTCGTATGTCCCCCTTTGACCCCGTGCCGAAGGCACGCACTGCATAAGCCTACCGATTTATAATAAACAAACCAGACACAAATATACTTCCATCATAACAATACCTCACCCTCCATCACTGCAGCTCTCCGTAACAAAAAGCACTTATGGTTTTTGTTTGCCATAAGTGCTTTTAATTTTCGGGATCAGATATCCCATATACATTTTTTGAAGCTGTCTATGATGTAGAATACCTCGTCATCAGTAAGACCCGAATAAAGGGGAAGAGTAATCTCGTTCTTGTACATATCAAAGGCATTCGGGAAATCCTCTATCCTGTATCCCAGGTTTTTATATGCAGTAAGCATCGGGAGGGGCTTGTAATGTACATTTGTGGCAACTCCGGAATTTGCCATTCTCTCAATGACCTTATTCCTGTATTCCTCATCCCTGTTTATCAGCTTGACAAGATACAGATGTCCGCTTGAGGAAAACTTTTCTTTTTCCGAATAATGCTGCATCATTGAAACTCCGCAGTCCTGAAGCTCCCTGTCGTAATATTCTATGATACGCTTTCTTCTTTTCAGCATACCCGGAAATCTCTTGAGCTGCACAAGTCCGATTGCCGCCGCAACATCCGTCATATTGCATTTGTAGTAGGGCGCCACTATATCGTATTCCCATCCCCCGGCCTTACTCTTTGCAAGAGCGTCCTTGGACTGACCGTGAAGAGACAGCAGCATAAAGGTTTTATAAAGTTCCTCATCGTCAAGCCCCTCAAAGCGTTTCCAGGTTACGGCACCGCCCTCTGCGGTAGTGAGATTCTTGACAGCGTGGAAGGAAAACGCAGTGAAATCAGCGAGTGCTCCCGACATAAGCTGATTTCTTCTTGCGCCCAGTGAATGGGCAGCATCTGCCAGAACGATCACCCTGCCAAAGATATCCTGCATCTCAGACGAGGGCACAAAAAGCTTTCTCTTTGAAAAAACTGCTTCATAGATTCTGTCATAATCGCAGGGCACTCCCCCCACATCCACAGGGATTATCACCTTTGTCCGCTGGTTTATAAGCTCGGGCAGTCTGTCATAATCCATCTGTACAGAATTAGGCGCACAGTCTATCATTACCGGCTTTGCTCCCACATGGCATATAACGCTGGCGGAAGCTGTATAAGTGTATGCCGGAACTATAACCTCGTCTCCCCTTCCTACTCCCAGTGCACGGAGGGTCATCTCCAGTCCGGAGGAGCAGGAATCAAAGCAGGCAGTCCTTCTGCTCATACAGAATTCCGTCAGCCTGTTTTCAAACTTCTTTGTTCTCGGACCGGTAGTTATCCAGCCGCTCCTGAGAGCCGCCGCTACCTCGTTTATTTCTTCCTCCCCGATATCCGGGGGCGAAAATGGTATCTTCATTTATGCTAAACCTCCTTATTCTGAATATCCGACAGAAAACTTTTATTCTGTGTAAAATACAACTCCGGCTGAATAATATAGCACCAGCCGCCTGTCAGGGATCAGTATTGATCTCTGCGTAACTGCCGCATACATAACACATTTCCCTGCATTGCATCATATCCCGAAATTTCTTGACAAAAGCTCCATTACTTCAAAAAGGGACTCTGCCACTCCATATGCCTTCCGGACAACATCCTCCTTTGGAGCTATCAGATCAGGAACCAGAAAAGCCGTTATGCCTGCCGCCTCAGCCGCTTTGATACCGTTTACAGAATCCTCCACGATAATACATTCTCCTGGGTCCTTACCCAGAAGCTCTGCCGCTTTCAGAAATATCTCCGGATGGGGCTTGCTGTTTGCGACAGCGTCTCCCCCTACTATTTTCGAAAAATAATCTATCAGTCCTGTCTGAGACAGCTCTCTTCTGACGATCTCTGTCCTTGTGGACGAGGCAAGAGCTGTGGGGATATCCCTTTCCCTGAGATAGACAAGTATCTCCCTTGCTCCGGGCTTGAGAGGGACTTCACGAGAAAGAGTCTCTCTTGTTATCCTTCCGGCTTCCTCCCAGAAGCTCCGCAGTATCTCCTCATCCCCGAAATATTCAAGAAATCTGCGCCTTGTCATTTCTGCTGTAATGCCGATACAACTCAGGCAAAGCTCCCTTACATCTCCCAGCCCCATTTCGGACGCAGCCTTCTGACAGCTTTCCAGATAAACTCTTTCCGTATCAAAAAGCACTCCGTCCATATCAAATATCAACGCGGTCTTTTTATTCATAAAACAACTCCCAGTCTGACCCTGAAGCCGCCGGACTTATGCATTTGCCTGAAGCTTTGCAGCCATCAGAGTATTTTTCATAAGCATAGCGATAGTCATCGGGCCAACTCCACCGGGGACAGGAGTGATATATGAAGCCTTCGGTTCCACATTTTCAAAATCCACGTCTCCGCAAAGCTTACCGTTTTCATCCCGGTTAATACCCACATCCAGAACAACTGCGCCCGGCTTTACCATATCTGCAGTAACAAATTTCGGTCTGCCCACAGCCGCAACCAGTATATCGGCACAGGCACAAATTTCCTTCAGATTCTTTGTCCTGCTGTGGCAGATTGTAACTGTACCGTTTTCGTGAAGAAGAAGCATAGCCATAGGCTTTCCCACGATATTGCTCCTGCCGATAACGACGCAGTTTTTTCCGCTGACATCTATATTCTCGTTATGTATCATCTCCATAACGCCTGCAGGAGTACAGGGGAGAAAATGATAATCTCCTATCATTATTCTTCCCACATTTGACGGATGGAATGCATCCACATCCTTGATAGGATCGATAGCGTTTATGACCTCTTTCTCGTCAAGGTGAGCAGGAAGGGGAAGCTGACAAAGGATGCCGTTTATTTCCGGCTTGTTATTCAGAGTCCTGATAAGCTCCAGAAGCTCCTCCTGGGTAGTTTCCTCCGGAAGGGCATATTCCTCAGATACGAAGCCCACCTCTGCGCAGGCTTTCTTCTTGTTATTGACATATACCCTTGAAGCCGGATCGTTTCCAACTATTATTACCGCAAGTCCCGGACAGATGCCCTTTGCCTTAAGCCCTTCACACTCTTCCCTGACCTGCGCCCGTACCTTTGCGGAAACTTCCTTTCCGCTTATAAGCTTTGCCATAATCATTTCTCCTCATCATTTATTTTGTCGCCGTTTTCCGGCTTTTTCACAGTATTCTCAGAATTCCCCGGCTTATCCGGGGTTTCTGTTTTTTCTTTTGTATCCGCTGTTTTTTCCGCCTTTGCTTCTGCTTCCTCCGGCGCACCGCCTGCAGGAGCCAGTCCCCTGGGCGGCGGAGCCTTTCTGAGCCCTGCAATCAGCAGTGCGATGCCCACCACTACCAATACGGCAGAAAGTATCTGCGAGACCCTCAGTCCGAAAAACGGAGTATAGAGGCTGTCTGTTCTCAGCCCCTCCACCAGCATTCTTTCCAGTCCGTACCATATCAGATACAGCAGGAACATCTGGCCGTCAAATTTTCTCCACTTATAGCTGAGAAGCAAAAGTACAAAAAATCCTGCCAGGCACCAGAGGGACTCATACAGAAAACAGGGATGCACCCCGACATTCCCCGTGTTTTCGCTGACCATTCTCCAGGGAAGATCAGTAGGAGTGCCAAATGCCTCCTGATTGACGAAATTTCCCCATCTGCCTATACCCTGACCGATGAGAAAACCCATCCCTCCGATATCCAGCATTGCCGGGATATTGATTTTTCTGAATTTAGCCATAATACAGGCTGCTCCCAGACCTCCGATAATACCTCCGTATATAGCGAGTCCACCGCTGTGGATAGACATTATCTCTCCGGGATTTGCACTGTAATGATCCCATTTAAAAAAGACATAATACAGTCTCGCTCCGATTATACCGGCAACAAGCCCCACCAGAACGCAGTCAAAAAAGCTGTCGCTGTTTATACCGAAGCGCTTCAGATTCTTCAAGGCAAAAAGCAGAGCCAGAAGAAAACCTGCGCCGATTATTATCCCATACCAGTATACATTGAAATCCCCGATGGAAAAGGCCACTCTGTTTACGCTGAAATTCAGACCCAATCCCGGAAAGCTCACATCAATATTTTCCATTTCATTCTCCCTTTACCACAGACAGGCAACAGTTTTCCGGATCAAGCTGATCCCTGAGTCTGCTGTTAATATCATCGGCGGTCAGTTTTTCCAGTATATCCACCGGCTCGAATATCTCTCTTCCGTAAAACTCTCCGCTGATAAGCTCTGCAGCAATTGCCTGTTTACTGTCGAAGGTAGAAACCATTCTTCCGTATACCGCTCTTTTTGATCTTTCCAGAGCCTCCTCATCTATTCCTTTCCGATGAAGCTCTGCCGCAGCATTTTTTATTATCCTGCTTACCTCTGCCGGATCCCTGGATTCACCTGAGAGTATCACAGACCGGTATCCCAGGCCCTCCATATACTCTGATCCGAAACCGGAGTTTATCAGCTTTTTATCCGTAAGCTCCCTGTAAAGGCTGCTGCTCTCTCCGATAAACATATCAAGAAGTATGCTGGTGCAGATAAGCTCCTTGCCGGAAGCGCTTTCCTTTCCGCAGGCCTCCTTGAAGCCCAGTTCAAAAAGGGGAACTGTCACCGGAAGTATCTGCTCTGTATATTCCTTTGCCACGCTGTAGGGCTCCTCCGGAAGTATTATCGAAGTCTCCACAGGCTTATCCGGCTTTATTTTTTTATCAATTATTTCCAGTACCTCATCAGGGTCGACTCCACCTGAAACTGCCATCACCATATTATTCAGGTTATAATAGCTGTTATAGCAGTCGTAGAGTATTTCCGGAGTTATCTCTGCAATAGTTTCCACAGTCCCGGCAATATCTTTATTTATTGGGTGCTCCTTATACATTCCCGTAAGAAGATTCATCATTACTCTCCAGTCGGGGCTGTCGTCATACATTTTTATTTCCTGAGATATTATCCCCTGCTCCTTTGCCACTGTCTCCTTTGTGAAATAGGGAGACTGGATAAGGTCAATAAGTATCTCCAGTGACTGACGGAACTGGTCTGTGCAGGAAAACAGGTAACAGGTAGTATCAAATGATGTATAAGCATTTGCAGATGCTCCTGTTTTTGCATATTTTGAAAAAGCGTCTCCGTCCTCGCTTTCAAAAAGCTTATGCTCCAGATAATGCGCTGTTCCGTCCGGCACAGTTATCTTTCTTCCATCTGACATAAAGCTGGAATAAATGGAACCGAACTTCGTACCGATACTGGCATAAACAGAGTTATAGCCCTTTTTCGGAAACACCAGCAGGGTCAGCCCTGAGCTGTGTTTTATTCTGTAATAGCTTTCTCTCAGCTTCTTGTTTTCTCTGATAATAAAATCCATAAAGCAACACCGCCATCAGGCGGTACACACCTCTCTTTCCGTATATATTATCTGCCCTTCAATGTATAAATAGTATCCAGCTTCACCTTTTTTGCCAGTTCTGTTATCCTATCGAGGTTGATATCATCCACCGCCCCTGCAGCCTCCTGTGGTGAAAGCTTATCCTTAATGAGCAGACCGCCGACATAATAGCTCTGAATAGATGCCAGGCTGTCAAGAGATGACAGATAGGCATTCTTCAGGGCAAGCTTTGCATTTTCCAGCTCATCCGCAGTTATATTTCCCTTTTTCATCTCCTCCAGCTGCTCCAGGATTGCTTCCTCCGCTGCCGAAAGATTTTCTGTTTCAACTCCGCTGTCTATAAGCATAACGCCCTTATTGCTGTCAACACGGCTCACGCAGTAATAGCAAAGGCTCTTCTTTTCCCTGACATTGAGAAACAGCTTTGATGTGGGCGTACCCCCAAGGATAATACTCATCAGAGAATTTGCAATACAGTCCGGATCCCTGTCAAAAGCCTCGCACCTCAGCCCCAGAACCAGCTTGGACTGGGAAAGCTCCTCTGTCTCAGTAACTCTTTTCAGTTCCCTCAATTCATAGGTCTCCGGTTTGCCGGGAACAAAGGCTCTGGGCTTTCCGGAAAAATTATCCCGGAAGCTCTCAAAGGCATATTCCGGCGAGGAATCACCCAGCATTGTCAGTTCTACCCTTGCGCTGTCCATAAGTCTTTCCCATGCCTTGTAGACATCCTGATTTTCAAGAGCCTCTATATCCTCCTTGTCCCCGAAGCGCCCTATTGAGTAGGTCTCGTTTTCACACATTATCTCAACGCAGCGCTTTATTGCAAAAAGACGCTTATCGTTATTTTCCGATTCTATATCTTCGAGTATCTGACGTCTTTCCTGCTCCAGATTTTCCTCTGCAAATTTCCCGTCCCTGACATCGGGATCAAACATTATATTGCAGAGAAGCTCTGCCAGCTCTCCGGAAATACTGTCATTTTCAAATGTATATTTATCGTCAAGACCGGTAACTGTCAGGGTAAGTGCCTGATGATCCCCGATCTGTCTTATTCCGTTATAAAGTCCTGCTCCATACAGCTCCTCCAGCTTTCTGGCAAGAGAGGTGAAATCAGGATATTTCCTGCACGATCTTGTCAGAACACAGCTCAGAAGGGCATTTGCCGCAGCAGTTTCCCTTTTCAGCGGTGTCAGAAGCGTGGCGCTGATACGACCCTTCTTGAATCTGTCATCACTGAAGCTCCCGAAGGTAACACCATTACATATTTTTCTGCGAATAAAATCAGACATCTTGATATATCCTCCTTATGCGCCGCTATACGGCTCCTTCAAATAGTGCCGGCTGTCCGCCGCACCTTATACACACATTATTATAACACATTTTTTCCCTTTTGTCCCGTTCCGAAGGCACGGCAGCGTCGACGCTGCACCCGTGTTCGCGTTTTCGCTCGTTTGCACTCGCTCTGTCGT
>CAMVQZ010000037.1 GCA_947169745.1 uncultured Clostridia bacterium | reverse complement strand
GTGAGGGCTGCGGCGGCGGAGGTTGGGAGCATTGTCTGAGGTGATGAGCGCCGGATGCCGCGCGACGGTAGTTTATGTACGCACGACAGAGCGAGTGTAAACGAGCGATAACGCGAACACGGGTGCAGCGTCACGCTGCCGAATTGCTCAGTGCGAGCACGCACCGCTGTTTTTTTTAGTTGTTGACAAACAGGAAAAGATATAGTATAATAGGTGAGTAGTGTAAAGTGAGAGACTTTACAGAATACGTTCCGGGAGGCGGAAAAATGGCTAAAGATATGAGAGTAGCGTATCTGCTGGACTTCTATGGCGATCTGCTGACGGATAAACAGCGTGATTCACTGGACTACTATTATAACGATGATCTTTCCCTGGGAGAGATAGCCGCAAATCTGGGAATAACCAGACAGGGCGTCAGGGATAACATCAAAAGAGCCGAGGCTGTGCTTTTCGGAATGGAGGAAAAGCTGCATCTTGCAGAAAAGTTCTCCAAGATAAAGGACGGGCTTGAATCTGTCCGGCAGCAGATAGACATTATAGACAACAAGAATATGCGGGTTTACAGATCCAATGAGATAAATGAAAGTATCAAAGTGATACTGAAGGAGCTTAAAAAGCTGAATGAACTTAATGACTAAAAAGGAGTGAGAAGTATTGGCATTTGAAGGACTTTCAGAAAAACTGGGAGCTGCATTCAGACGACTGCGCAGCAAGGGAAAACTGACAGAAGATGATGTAAAAAGCGCAATGAAAGAAGTCAGGATGGCTCTTCTTGAGGCTGACGTTAACTATAAGGTGGCAAAGAGCTTCACTGCAAAGGTCACCGAGAGAGCAGTCGGCTCAGATGTAATGGAAAGCCTGACCCCGGCACAGATGGTCATAAAGATAGTAAATGAAGAATTGACCGCCCTTATGGGATCCGAGGAAACGAGGATAAGCTTTGCTTCAAAGCCGCCCACAATAATAATGATGTGCGGACTTCAGGGCTCAGGTAAGACCACCCACAGCGCAAAGCTGGCAAAGATGTATAAGAAGCAGGGACACAGGCCGCTGCTTGCCGCCTGCGACGTTTATCGTCCTGCCGCTATCGAACAGCTCAAGGTCGTGGGCTCACAGGCAGACGTGCCGGTATTCGAGATGGGTCAGGGAGATCCTGTGGAGATCGCAAAAAAAGCCGTATCCCACGCAAAGGACTACGGAAATGATATACTCATCCTGGATACAGCCGGACGTCTCCACATAGACGAAAAGCTGATGAATGAGCTGAAGGATATCAAGGCTCAGGTCTCCCCCGATGAGATACTTCTGGTGGTAGACTCAATGACAGGTCAGGACGCTGTAAATGTTGCCCAGTCCTTTGATGAGCTTCTGGATATATCCGGCGTTATCCTCACAAAGCTGGACGGCGACACAAGAGGCGGAGCTGCCCTTTCAGTAAAGGCAGTAACAGGAAAGCCTATCAAATTCGCCGGTATCGGCGAAAAGCTGGATGATCTGGAGGTATTCCATCCTGACAGAATGGCTTCAAGGATCCTGGGAATGGGCGACGTCCTTACCCTTATCGAGGATGCGGAGAGCCGCCTTGACCAGAAAAAGGCTCAGGAAATGGCAAAGAAATTCCAGCAGAATAAATTTGATATGAACGACCTTTATGAGCAGCTTGCCCAGATCAAAAAGATGGGAAGCGTCAAGAATATCCTTTCCAAGATACCGGGAATAAACGACCAGATCAAGGATATGGATTTCGACGACAGACAGCTGGACAGAATCGGGGCAATGATCTCCTCTATGACAAAGCAGGAAAGAGAGGAGCCCTCTATAATTAATCCCTCCCGCAAGCGCAGGATCGCAGCCGGAAGCGGAATGAAGGTAGAGGATGTAAACCGTCTTATGAAGCAGTTTGAGCAGATGAGAAAGTTTATGAAAAATATGAACAGCAGAGGCAAGAACGGAAAGAGAAAACGTCTCCCCGGTCTTGGCGGACTGCCCTTCTGGGGAATGCCCGGAATGGGCGGCTTCGGCGGAAAGAATAACTGAGCCGGAGCAGATAAAACAGCTTTTCCCCGGCGAAAAAGCCAGGTAATAAAAAGTCCTGCAGCTTGCAGCCGGTGAAATATATACCGGTCATACCGGACAGAAAAAAATTGGAGGTAAAGAAAAATGGCAGTAAAGATCAGACTTCGCCGTATGGGCGCAAAAAAGACACCTTTTTATCGTGTAGTGGTAGCAGATTCAAGATATCCCCGCGATGGCAGATTCATTGAGGAGATCGGTACATATAATCCCCTCGCTGAGCCCTCAGAGTTCAAGGTAGACGCTGAGAAAACAAAGAAGTGGATCGCTAACGGCGCACAGCCCACAGATACAGTCAAAGAGCTTCTCAAGAAGAATGGCATTATTGAGTAATTTTCCGTGGAGGATAAAATGAAGGATTTACTTACCGCAATCGTAACAGGTCTCGTGGAAAAGCCCGAGGAGATCACCGTTACGGTTGATGAAAAAAACGAAGAAGGAATCGTTGTATATCATCTTCATGTTTCTGAAGAGGATATGGGCAGGGTCATCGGCAGACAGGGAAGGATCGCAAAGGCTATCCGTACTGTTATGAGAGCCGCTGCTGCAAGAAGCAACGAAAAGGTTCAGGTCGAAATAGAGTGACCGGAACATGGATTGGGAGGATCGTTTACGGTTCTCCCTGTTCTTTTAAGGAGGGCAAAATGCAGAAGCAATTTCTTGAATCAGGCATAATAACCGGAATACACGGGCTGCAGGGGGAGGTCAGGATAAATCCCTGGTGTGACGGCCCGGAATTTCTCAGCCGTTTTAAGCGGCTTTTTGATAAAAACGGTAAGGAATATAAGGTGACGCGCGCCAGACCTCACAAAAACATCGTAATCGTTAAATTCAAGGGAGTGGATACTCCGGAAGATGCACAGAAAATGAGAGATATGGTGGTCTATATCGACAGAGCAGATGTACGGCTGCCGGAGGGTGTATATTTCGTCCAGGATATTGTAGGCCTGGAGGCAACAGACGTTGACGACGGCAGGAGCTACGGCACTGTGACAGATGTCTTTCAGACCGGCGCGAACGACGTATATCAGATAAGCAAGGACGGAAAAGACTATCTTATTCCGAAAATACCGGAGGTCGTGGAAAAAATCAGCCTGGAAGAAGGCAGAATCTATATATGTACTAAAAAAATAGGTGGGTTGTTCGAGGATGAGAATTGATATTATAACGCTTTTTCCGGAAATGTGCGAGGCTGTTCTTTCAGAAAGCGTGATCGGCAGAGCAAGAAAAAAAGGCGCAGTGGAAATATGCTGTCACCAGCTCAGGGATTATGCCTTTGACAAACACAAGAGAGTGGATGATTCCACCTACGGGGGCGGAATGGGTATGCTGATGATGGCTGAGCCTATCGCTCTCTGCTTTGAGGATATCTGCAAAAAGCTGGGAAAACGCCCTCATTTCATATATATGTCCCCCAAGGGGAAAACCCTGACCCAGGGCAGACTCAAGGAGCTTTCCGGGACAGAAAACATAGCTATACTCTGCGGACACTACGAGGGCGTGGATCAGCGTCTCATAGATGAATTCATAGACGAGGAGATCTCTGTGGGAGATTATGTCCTGACAGGCGGCGAGCTCCCGGCTCTGATACTGGCTGACAGTCTCAGCAGGCTTGTTCCCGGTGTTCTTTCGGACGACATATGCTTCTCAGATGAGAGCCATTACAACGGTCTCCTGGAGTATCCCCAGTATACAAAGCCGGCTGTCTGGAGGGGTATCGCTGTCCCGGAGGTGCTTCTCAGCGGACACCACGCAAATATCGAAAAATGGCGCAGTGAAAAATCTGTGGAAGAAACTGTAAAAAAACGCCCCGATATGATCGGAGAATGACATCCGCTTTTGCACCATAGTAACCTGATATATTGTAAAACCGGAAATTTGTATACAATATTTTGTATATCTTTATTTTTGTGTTAGTATTGTTACTATGGTGCAGATTGCAAAAGGATATTATTGTGCTATTACATCGTACATCAGTATACAGTATGATTATACGGAAATCATTGATTACTTTCTCATTATTTGGTATTTTTGCCTCTCGCTTTCCTGAAAAGCCAGTATTTATCATCCTTTAAGAAATAAAGTAAAGAAGGATTTTTATATATTTTCCACAAAGCTATTATGTGAGTTTTTACTTTAACGATAGTTTTTAAAAAATCCATATTTAAAATTAACAAATGTTAACACTGTATTATGTCAGTATCTCACGAAAATTCATTGAATAACAGGTAAAAAGTCATTTTTAGTGAAATATTGTCAGGATAATGACAATAAAACAACACGAAAAATGGATTTCATAGGTATTTTTGCCAGAAAACGGCAGTTATTGTAGTGATAAAAATCGAAAAACTCTCAACTTTATTGTTATATTGCACAAAAAGCAAGCCGTTTAAAGCCACTGAAATCGTATAAACTTCAAAACTTGACTGTAAACAGTTGACCACAGTCAAAATTGTGTTATAATTACCTTAGCTTAGCAGCATAGAATATTATACGCGCATGCTGTTGGGTGTATATGTTTATGGGGTATTTATACGAGGAGGATTTTAGTTATGTATGTTAAAGAAGTAATGGTTCAGAATCAGGTAGGTCTTCATGCACGTCCCGCAACCTTCTTTATTCAGAAGGCAAATGAATTCAAATCTTCTATCTGGGTAGAGAAGGAAGAGAGAAGAGTAAACGCAAAGAGTCTTCTTGGTGTTCTTTCACTGGGTATAGTAGGCGGAACCACAATCAAGGTAATGGCTGACGGTTCAGACGAGGAAGGCGCTGTAGAGAGCCTTGTAAAGCTGGTACAGTCCGGATTCGCTGAGTAATCCATACGAAATATCAATTTACATTCAGGGTGTATTATACTTAATAATACACCCTTTGTTGTTTTTACCGGAGGCATATAGAATGAACCTACAGGAATTAAGAGAAAAAGCAATGCGGCTGCCCCTATCCCCCGGCGTATATATAATGAAGGATAAAAACGACGACATAATATATATAGGAAAGGCAAAGGCTCTCAAGAACCGTGTGAGCCAGTATTTCGGCTCTGACAGAAACCACACGGAAAAGGTAAGACAGATGGTCCGCACAGTGGATCATTTCGACTATATAATATGTTCCAGCGAATATGAGGCTCTTGTTCTGGAATGCAGCCTTATCAAGCAGCACAAACCAAAATATAATATTCTTCTCAAGGATGACAAGGGCTACAGCTATATACGCATTTCAGATGAAAAATGGAGAAGGATATCCTTCGTGATGCAGAAAAACGATGACGGCGCAGAATACCTGGGACCCTATATGAGCGCCTGGTATGCAAAAAATGCAGTAGATGAGGCTCTGCGCATATTCCGGCTGCCGGACTGCAGCAGGGTCTTTCCCAGGGATATCGGGAAAGGCCGGCCGTGTCTGAATTATCATATCAACCGCTGCTCTGCTCCCTGTAAGGGAGGTATTTCACTGGAGGAATACAATGAAAGCGTAGACGCTGCCCTGACCTTTCTCCGGGCAGGAGATCAGGACAGCATACGTCTTATGACGGAAAAAATGAACGAAGCCTCCGAAAACCTTGATTTTGAGCTGGCTGCTATTCTCAGAGACAGAATAAAGGCTGTCAAAAAACTGCGCCAGAAGCAAAGCGTTGTTGAGGCCGGTACAGGAGATCAGGACGCTGTTGCCATAATATCAGAGGGCGAGGAGATCTGCTTTGCTGTGCTCCGCTTTGCCGACGGAAGGCTGTATGACAAGGAAACCTTCATAATAAAATCCCCTGCCGGGGAGCTTCCTGCCGTCAGAAGTGAATTCCTGCAGCAGTATTATTCTATACGGGAAAGAATACCGCCTGTCATTTCCATGGACGGAGAGCCTGCCGACGCTGAGCTTCTGCAGAAATGGCTGACGGAAAAAAGAGGCCGCTCCCTTCGCTTTATCTACCCCAGACGCGGGGAAAATATGAGGATAATCGAAATGTGCAGGGAAAACGCTGCAGAGGCTCTGGCGCAAAGTCACGGTCATCTCGGACACGAGCTTTCAGCTGTTGACGAGCTTTCAAGGCTATTGGGACTGAAAAAGCCTGCACAGTATATCGAAGCCTATGACATATCCCATCACGCTGGAAGCGATAATGTTGCAGGAATGGTAGTATTCAGGGACGGCAGACCCTATAAAAAGGCATACAGGCGATTTTCAATAAAAAGCTTTGAGGGACAGGATGATTACGGTTCTATGAATGAGGTGCTCACAAGGCGTTTTGAAGAATATATAAAAAACAAAGAAAGCGGCGAGGGCTTCGGGAAACTGCCGGATCTTATTCTGCTGGACGGAGGCAAAGGTCAGGTATCGGCTGTCCGTCCGGTACTGGAAAGCTTCGGTCTGGATATTCCTCTATTCGGAATGGTCAAGGACGATCATCACCGGACAAGAGCTGTCACTGACGAAGGACAGGAGATAGCCATAAGCTCCAGAAGAAAGGCCTTTACTCTTGTATCCGGGATACAGGAGGAGGTACACAGATTTGCCATCAGCTATCACCGGAAAAAGCATTCCGGGAGGATAACAGGCTCCTCCCTGACAGCTATAGAAGGCATCGGCCCCTCAAGGGCAAAGGCTCTGCTGTCGTTTTTCAAGACCATAGAGAGAATAAAACAGGCAGACCCGGAGGAGCTTATAAAAGCCAGGGGTATGACTATGCCGGCAGCAATGGCGGTTTACAGATATTATCACCCGGAAAAGGAGGACTGATCCTTTCCGGAAAGGAGATAACCGTAATATAAAGGGCAAAGCCCGGCTTTTGAATACCAGGGGCTGCAGCCTGACCGCTTTAATGTCCCCCCCGATATTAAGTGATACGAAAAAAAACATAATTTTTTGTTAATCATATGCAAAAATGCTATTGACTTTTTTGTCGTATACAGGGATAATTATACTATATCTGATTGTGAGGTATTATATGAGAGTAATAACAGGCTCTGCAAGGGGAAGAAGACTTGAATCCCCCACAGGAGATAATGTGCGCCCCACTACTGATGTGGTCAAGGAGGCTGTTTTCAGCATTGTCCAGTTTTCAGTTGAAGGCGGAATGTTTCTGGACGCCTTTTCCGGGTCCGGACAAATGGGAATAGAAGCTCTCAGCCGGGGAGCAGCAGGCGCTGTATTCATTGACAGCAGCCGCCGTTCCATGAATATTATAAAACGAAATATTGCCCTTTGCGGTCTGGAGGACAAGGCCAGGACCGTTTCCGGAGACAGTATTTCTTTTCTTGAAAATACAAATGAAAAATTCGATATTATTTTTCTTGATCCGCCCTATATGACCGGACTTCTGCAATCTGCTCTCAGCAAAAGCGGCAAAGCTCTTAAGGACAACGGTGTTGTCATCTGTGAGCACCCTAAAGAGGAAAAGCTTCCTGAAAAAACAGCGGAGCTGTATCTGGTCAGAGATTACAGATACGGGAAGATCATGATAAGTCTGTATAAAAAGCATGAGCAGGAAGAAAATGAGCCCCGCTGATGCATAAAAGGAGAGATGGCAATGGCTATCGCTGTTTGTCCGGGAAGCTTTGACCCGGTCACACACGGACATGTGGATATAATAAAACGGGCAGCAAAGATGTTCGATAAGGTCATCGTAGCTGTTCTTGTAAATATGGAAAAAAAGCCCTGGTTTACCATCGAGGAGAGAACAGAGCTCCTCAGAAAGGCAACAGCAGGGATTGATAATGTTGAAATAATCGGTTTTAACGGACTTCTTGTGGAATTTGCCCGGGAACACGGCGCAAATGTCATTGTCAAGGGTCTCAGGGCTGTTTCGGACTTTGAATATGAATTCCAGATGGCTCTCACCAACAGCAAGCTTAATAACGAAATTGAAACTGTATTTCTGACTACAAGCGCTGAAAATATGTACCTCAGCTCCAGTATCGTAAAGCAGGTAGGTAATTTCGGCGGAGATATATCACCCTTTGTACCAGAATGTGTACATGACGAGATCATTTCAAGAATCAGACAAAGGAGCGAAGCTAAATGAAAATCGAAATGCTTATTGATGAGCTTCAGGAGATAGTGGACGAGGCATTTACCCTTCCCCTCAGCGGCGGAAAGACAGTAGTCAACACCGAACGTCTCAAGGAAATCATCGATGATATGAGAACTAACCTGCCTATTGAGATAAAGCAGGCAAAAAGCATTGCAGCTGACAGGACAAATATCCTTACCAGATCAAGAGACGAGGCCGAAAGGATAGTTCAGGAGGCAGAGGAAAGATCCAAGCTGATGATAAAACAGGCCGATGACAGAGCAAAAAGTATGGTCGCAAACAGCGAGATCGTTGCTCAGGCAAACCGCAGGGCTGACCAGATCATAGCAAATGCTAAAAAGCAGGCAGGCGAAATGACCGGCGCTGCATATAAATATATGGATGATCTGATGAAAAAGGCGGATGAGGAACTCTCCAAGAACCTGGAGGCTGTAAAAAAGACTCGTCAGTCTCTGAAGAATTTCCAGAACAATCCTAAGGGAAAGAAATAATCTTTGTATAATACAGGGTGATAGAATGAAAAAAGCGATCTCAAGGATACTGTACCTTTTCCTTCTTGGATTTGTGGCAGTCCTGCTTTTTTCATGTGCTGTGATAGTTGTCAGACAACTGGATGAAAAGGACAGGAATAAGAATAATTCAACTACGCTTATCAGCATCGGTGAAGAAAGCAATATCTTTCACCGGAGAATTGATGAGTTGTCTCTCTCTTCGGGAGATGTGTCGCAAAAGGATGAAAAAAGGGGACTCAAAAGTCTTTCCTCAACCAGCGAAAAGGAGCTTTATACCCGTCTGGAAAAGACTGTTTATAATATCTCCGATAATGTGAACAGTGATAACCGGTTCACAACAGAGAGGGCAAAGATAGAGGGTACCCGTCTTTCCGAGGAAAGCATTGTCCGGGCGATAAATGCGTTTTTATTTGATAACCCGGAGGTATTCTGGCTGGATAATCTTTTCGGCTACGGATACTCCGAGGATTCTACTTATGTGGAATGCTATTCCGTTTTATCCGCAAAACGCTGCGAGGAATGTATCGATACCTTCTCAAAGGAGATAGATAAGATCCTTTCTGTGACAAACAGCTCTGACAGCGAATATGTACGTGAAAAAAAGATACATGACAAGCTTCTTGAAAAGTGCAGCTATGCAAATAATGTTTATTCCATGAGTGACGGCTGGCAGTATTTTTCAGCTTACGGCGCTATAGTTGACGGTTCTGCAGTATGCGAAGGGTATTCAAAGGCAATGCAGCTGCTCCTTAACCGATCAGGTATCGACTGCTGCACTGTGAGGGGAACCGCAGATAATGTCAAACATATGTGGAATCTGGTCAGGATAGACGGCAAATGGTATCATCTTGACGCCACATGGGATGAAAACAGCGGCAATACTATTTATGACTATTTCAATGTCAACACTGAAATGATAAGCTCAAACCACCAGACCTCTGAGCTTGCCTCCGAGGCTGAGGATTACGACGGCGCTCTCGATAATATGAATTTCTATATCCCGGAATGTAATTCACTGGATATGAATTACTATTACGTTGAGGGTATCGTGATTTCAAGGATAGATGACAACACTGAAAAATATATCGTTTCCTACATTGTTTCTCAGGCAAGAGAGGGCGGCAAAAGCATACCAATATATATCAGCAATGACGCAGATTACGAAGAGACCAGAGAGCATCTTTTAGGTGAAAACGGCAGCAGCTTTTTCCGGTATATCAGATCTGCAAATGCTGTCCTCAGCGACGGGAACAAGATCAGCGAAAAAAGCATTGGAATCAATTCAAATGCAGAAAGAAGAACTCTTAGAATCGACCTCAGATAATCATCAAGGGTCTTGCGTAACAAGAAAAAATCAATAACACAAACAAAAGCCGGTGAATCCAACAATTCATCGGCCTTCTTTTTTTCGTTTTTGTAACGTCATTTTCTCGCCGCGCATTGAAAACGACTACCTTCTATGGGGGAGTACTTTTTTGATGCCTGCGGCAGTTTGGGGGATTTCGCACTCTGCGGAGTGCGACCAGGGGCCCTGCAGCCTTTAAAAAGGCTGGCGAGACTTTACAAGCAGTTGATCACCGGGCATCAGTATTACATCCCTGGAGGATGTTTTCCGTTTTCAGCCGATGGTTTATCAGGTTGAGGACACGCCGCTTGTTGCAGCTCCAGAGGGGCGCAGCAAGTATTTTTTTATCTCCGTCTCCTGTAAGCCTGTGTATGACCATATCCCCCGGAATAACTGATATCAGTTTGACAACTGTGGATATATACTCCTCCTCCGTCATAACCCTGATACTGCCTTCATTATACATTTTTTCCAGAGCAGTCCCTCTGAGGATATGAAGAAGCTGTATCTTTATCCCGTCAGAACCGGCAGCAGCTATATGCCTTGCTGTTCTTATCATATCCTCTTCACTCTCTCCCGGAAGCCCGGCTATCATATGAGTTATGATATGAACCCCTGTTTTTTTCAGATCCGATACCGCCCTGTCATAAGCCTCTGTGGGATATCCCCTGTTTATCAGCCTTGCCGTGGTGTCATCTGCGGTCTGGAGCCCCAGCTCTATCCACACCGGCTTTATCCTGTTAAGCTCCTCTATCAGTTCCAGCTTTTCCGGCTCAAGACAATCGGGTCGGGTTGCAATATCCAGAACCGCTGTCTCTTCCCTTTCTATTACATCATAGAACAGCTTCCTAAGATATCCGGTTTCTCCGTATGTGTTGGTATATGAACCGAAATATGCTATGAACCGGTTTCCGGAGTATTTTTCGGAAATGAGCGCCTTCGCTTTTTCTATCTGCATCACGATATCTCCGGGAGGAGATGCAAAATCCCCGGAGCCACCGCTGCAGAATATACAGCCTCCGTAACCGAGTTTTCCGTCCCGGTTGGGACAGGTCATTCCACCGTTCAGAGAAATCTTATACAGCTTTTCCCCGAATTGCTCCTTCAGATAATAGTCAAGTGAATTATAACGTCTTTTGCCCCACATAGCAGCCTCCCGGCACTGAATACCTGCTTTCTCACAGAATTATTTTATACTGTTATCTATTTTGTAATTCAGAGTATATCAGTAAGAAGGATGTATATAATTATTTTCCGGAAATATCTGGATTTTCGTTTCATCCCTCCCGGCCTATCTGCATTGCGATAACGGTGATATCGTCATCGTGACCATCAGTCCTTCTGGAGACAGCCTCGTCTACGATAGTATCTGCCAGAAGCTGCATACTTTCAGATGTGTCCCAGGAAAGAATAATGCGCTCGATCCATTCGTCTCCGGTAGCAGTAGCGCCATCGGAAAGCATTACAATAATATCCCCCTCAGAAAGCTCATCCTCAGTATATGTGAAATCTATCTGAGGAAGTATTCCTGCCGGAAGTGAGGGGGTTTCCACCCGGTACATAACATTTTCCTTGCGTATAAAGGACAGCGCCGCTCCGGCCTTCATAAAATCCGTATGGCCGGTATACAGGTCTATGGATACAATATCAATAGTAGCCAGAGATTCATCTCCGGATTTTACCAGAAGGGCGGAATTGACTACCTTCAGAGAACAGTCAAAGCCAAGTCCGGCTTTCACCAGCTTTTCCATCAGACTGGATGCCATTCCACCATCCACAGCAGCCCTTCCTCCGGAACCCATGCCGTCGCTGATCACCGAGATCATTTTGCCGCTTCCGTCTGTGAAATATCTGAAATGATCTCCGCAGAGTCTGCCGTTTCCGCTTACATGCTGACTTGCAGCAGTTTCTACATCAAATATGGTTTTTTCGCACATAGTGATCCGGCTGCTGCCGTAGGCTCCGGTTATATGTGGGGTATCAAATCTCCTGCCGCATATCTTTCCTATCTCATGCACAAGCAAAGCCCGGCGCAGGTCTTTTCTGTTTGTATCATCACATTCCGCCTCCACAGACATTCTGCCAAGATAATCTGTACGGCAGCTGACAGAGGAGGGCTTCAGCCCCAGTTCCTTCAGCCGGGCTGTAATTCTGTCGGAAAGCTCATTGTCAAAGTATTCATAATTTGAGTACTCCTCAGCCATTTCTCCCAGGATATCTCCAAGCCCGCAAAACTGTCCGGCTACCACCTGGCGAACCTCATCTATCCGCTTTTCTGCTGCCTGAGAAGAAACATAATTCTTGTATGCCTTGTTTACAGCCTGAGCTATCTCAGGCGTGCGGCAGCATTTTTTTCTGAAATCATCCCTCAGATCTCCGGGGCTGATCTCCCCCTCCTTTGTAAGCTTGTCTGTCACATAGGAAAAGGACCCGAGGCTCACTCCATCCTTGTGTTCCCAGCAAAAGACCCTCATTCCGCACCGTGAGCAGGTGTTATCCACCGCCTGTTTATATACTCCGTCAATTGTAGGTGTAATTATCTCCGAAAGCTTTTCTGAGACCTCCTCCACCTCATCCGAAACATTGGAAAGCACCTTCGATGCAAAATCAAGGCGCATTATGATCGATTTCCTCAGACCCTCCGAATGTTCATCCTGATTCTTTGTCATAAAAACAGTCCGGAAAAAGTTTCCTGCTGTCTTTGGCAGAGGCAGAAATATCAGCGAACCGATAATTCCCTCCATTATTACACCCACTGCGGTTTCCGGTTCCGCAGACTGGAGGGCTATTACAGAGCTGCTCACAAGAAAGGCTCCTATGCACGAAAGCTTTCCTACCGGGGAAAACAAACCTGCCATAAGGCCTCCCAGAGAATATGCCGCTCCTAAAAAGGAATATTCCGAGGAATACATCCCAAGCACAGAGCCGGTAGCTATCCCGGCAACAGCTCCCCCCGATATGCCTCCGTAACGGGCAGAAAACAAAACTATGACCACGCAGAGCATCCGTCCGGCAGAAAGAAAGCCTATTTTCAGACCGGCAAGGGAAAGTATCCCTATGCACCCGGAAAGAATGAGACACGCTGTCTCCTGAGGTACCAGCATTCCCAGGCTTTTTGTGCCTGCAAGAATAACAGCCGTCCGGGAAAAGAAAAAAGCCGCCGCCGCAGCCAACATTGCTTCGATAATGCACAAAGTAAGCATCCTCCCGGAAAAACCGGAAACGCTTATCATTGCAAGTCCTGTGGCAAGGGTCGGCAAAAAGCTTACTGCTGACGGAAAATAGCTCCGTGAGGAAAGCTTTTTCAGATCACTGAGAGTCCAGCGAATTGCGATAACCGCAGCCATTGCCGCTATATATCTGAAATAGCTTCCGCTTGATGACATGGCTATGTAGCCGACAAAGGCGCCTGCAAAGGAAGTAAATACAAACCGGCCGGGCACTGCTGCTGTCAGGGCTATCCCGAAGGGAGAATATGTGCCGAATACTGATGCTCCCGAAACGAGAAAGCCGCAGACAAAGGTGAGGATGTGAAGAAAAAGGCTTTTCGATGTTTCGTTTATCCTTATTTTTCTGATATCCCACGCTGCGGTGATATCTCTTACCTTCAAATAAACCACCCCTGTATTATTATTGCAGAAACAATTATAATACAGCTGGCTTGCTGAAGTGTGTCGGAACAGGTCGCTCCCCTTTTGGGCAGGTCTGTCCGGTTAGATGAATGGTTTATATGATACATTGGTTGTCGCCGCGTTCCTTTTATAGTTAGCTTATGCGTGACGCACTGTACAAAACCAGGCGCTCACTGTCAGGGGAATGAAGCTCCGTAAGACCGAATATGACAGCCGCGAAAAGCAACCGTCACGCTGTGGCTCAGTGCGAGCACGCACCGGGGGGTTGGTGTAAAATAATTCTGGGATAAACAGGCGCTTGCTGTCAGAAGATTGAAAAGCCAGAAGTCAAAGTAAACAAGCCGCGAAAAGCAGCCCGTAAGGGCTGCGGCGGCGGAGGGTGGGAGTATTGTCTGAGGCGGTGAGCGCCGGATGCCGCGTCACGAAAGTATATGTACGCACGACCGAGCGAATGGAATGAGCGATAACGCGAATTGCTCAGTGCGAGCACGCACCGAGGACGCACCGGGGCGTAGGGGTTTTATTTTGGGAAATAATGTGGTATTATTATTTCAGACGGTTTTTTATTTATAATGTATTCAAGAATAAAATGATAAGGAGACTTTCGGAATGAAATTGTTTGAAAAAACCCTGGAATCAGAAACAATATTTGACGGTAAAGTCATCAAGGTGGTACATGACAAGGTCGAGCTTGAAAACGGCAGCACAGCAATGAGAGAGGTAGTAGAGCATCCGGGAGGGGTATGCGTGGCTGCTCTGACAGAGAAAAATGAGCTTCTGTTTGTAAAGCAGTTCAGATATCCCTATAAAGAAGTAACCCTGGAGCTTCCGGCAGGAAAGCTGGAAAAGGGACAAAATCCTCTCGAAAACGGAAAAAGAGAGCTTCTGGAGGAAACAGGAGCTGTCGGACGGGAATATGTCACTCTCGGAAAGCTTTATCCCAGCCCCGGTTACTGCGGCGAAATAATACATCTCTATTTCTGCAAGATTGACCGCTTTGAAAAACAAAGACTGGATGAGGATGAATTCCTGAATGTGCTCAGGATACCCCTGGATACAGCAGTACAGATGGTTCTAAATAACGAAATCCCCGATTCAAAGACCCAGGTGGCTGTGTTAAAGACATCGGCACTGATAAAAAACTATTCATAAGGGAAAGTGATATCATGATAAATCCTATTCTTGTTATCGCTGCATCGGCAGTGATACTTTCGGCATTAGTTATATCCCTGCTGAATAAGCCCAGATGGCCTGTAGTGACCAGCGCTGTGCTTATAGTCCTCATATTCTTCCTGGTGACCACCTACCTTATTGATACGGCGATATCCGATTACGGAATAGCAAAAAGTATGAATGATTTTGTCTGTTTTTCCGTTGTAAATAAAATCCCTACCTATGACGATCTTTCAATCTCCTTTAAGACTTTTATGTATATAGATATGTCTTTGTTTGTAATGGCGATATTATCAATGTTCATAGAATCAATGTATATATTGAGGAAAAATTCCGATGTGTAGAAAAAAAGCAGGTATTTATGTACATATCCCCTTCTGCAGTTCAAAATGCCCCTACTGCGACTTTTTTTCCAGAAAGGGCATTAAGTCATCCTACGACAATTATACCGCTGTCCTTATGGATAAAATCAGAAACTGCAGTTTTTCACTGCAGGCCGATACTGTATATTTCGGCGGCGGCACACCGGGACTGATCGGGGCGGAAAGACTTGTCCGGATACTCAGGTGCATTCAGGAATGCTTCGGTTCAGGTGCCGTTGAGGTAACAGCGGAGGTCAATCCCTCAAAGGAGGATATTGACTACTGTTTGATGCTGTCCGGAGGAATAAACCGATTGTCCGTAGGACTGCAGTCGGCAAATGACAGAGAGCTTAAACTTCTGGGAAGAAGTCACGACAGCTCTGCAGCAAAAAAAGCCATACAGTCAGCAAGGAATGCAGGCTTTGAAAATATTTCCCTTGACCTGATGCTGGCCCTTCCGGGACAGACAAGGGATGAACTGAAACGGTCTGTTGACTTCTGCGCCGAAAATAATGCAAAACATATTTCCGCATATATGCTCCAGATCGAAGAAGGAACATATTTTTACCGCCACCGAAAGGAAATGGATTTCCCGGGCGAAGAAGAAAGCGCTGAGATATATGAATACTTCTGCGGTCTGATGGAGGAAAACGGTTATTCCCACTATGAAATATCTAATTTCTGCAGACCCGGTTTTGAAGGAAATCATAATCTGAAATACTGGCGTGATGAAGAATATATAGGCTTCGGTCCCTCTGCCCATTCCTTTATTGACGGGAAACGTTTTTTTACCCCCGCAAGTATGAAGGCCTTTGAAAATGACGAATACACAGATGACGGTGAAGGCGGAGGAGAAGAGGAATTTCTGATGCTGGGGCTGAGGCTTTCCGAAGGAATAAGCCGCAGCAGATTCCGGGACAGATTCGGAAAAGAACTTCCGCCAGGCTTTGTCGAAAGAGCAAGGCAGCTGCAAAGGCACGGACTGACGAGGGTGACAGAGGATGGTGTCAGCCTGACCCGGAAGGGCTTTCTGGTATCTAACGACCTGATAGCGGAGCTTCTGCTGGAGAATGTATAAAGTTTTGATCAAACTTTTACAAAAGTTTGCAGGGTCCAGGGGCAGAGCCTATGGTCGCTGCCCGCAGGCAGCGAAATCCCCGTGGGTTCGGGGGCTTTGCCCCTGACATCCGTTGCTTATTATATTTGATATTTGCTTATAATATTTGATAGTTGCTTATAAAATTGATAATAGTATAAGGTATTATATATCAGCGTAAAAGCTGCCAAAACAAAATTATAAAGGCACCTCTGAAAATCCAGAAGTGCCTTTTTTATTATCAGAAGTGATCCTTGGGATCAGTCAGCATATTTGTCGTCCTTCTCGTTCCATGCATACATCTTGCGGATCTCAGCACCGACCTTCTCGAGCTGATGCTCAGCCTTGAGTGCACGTGTAGCATTGAAGTGTGCTCTGCCGTTCTTGTTCTCTGCGATCCACTTGGAAGCGAATGTACCATCCTGGATCTCAGCGAGAACCTTCTTCATTTCAGCCTTTGTCTCAGGTGTGATGATTCTCTTGCCTGTCTCGTAATCACCGAACTCAGCAGTGTCGGAGATAGAGTATCTCATCATTGAGAAGCCGCCGCTGTAGATGAGGTCAACGATGAGCTTCATCTCGTGGATGCACTCGAAATATGCATTCTCGGGAGCGTAACCAGCCTCAACGAGAGTCTCGAAACCAGCCTGCATAAGAGCTGTAACGCCGCCGCAAAGAACAGCCTGCTCACCAAAGAGGTCAGTCTCTGTCTCGATCCTGAAGGTAGTCTCCATAACAGCTGCACGAGCTGCGCCGATGCCTGCGCCGTAAGCGAGAGCTATGTCAAGGCACTTGCCTGAAGCATCCTGATAAACAGCAACAAGAGCAGGTGTACCCTTGCCCTCAACGTACTCTGAACGTACTGTGTGGCCGGGAGCCTTGGGAGCGATCATAAATACGTCAACATTTGACGGAGGAACGATCTGCTTGAAGTGAATATTGAAACCGTGAGCAAAAGCGATAGCCTTGCCGTCTGTGAGATTAGGAGCGATATCGTTTCTGAAGATATCTGCCTGCTTCTCATCGGGGGTGAGGATCATGATAACATCGGCTTTCTTTGTAGCCTCAGCTGTTGTGTAAACCTCAAAGCCGAGCTCCTTTACATGGTTCCATCTTTTGCTGCCCTCGTACAGACCGATGATAACATTAACACCGCTGTCACGAAGGTTAAGAGCGTGTGCGTGACCCTGGCTGCCGTAGCCGATAATGGCAACTGTCTTGTCCTTGAGAACGTTGATATCACAGTCGGGCTCATAGTAGATTTTGGGCATTTTAAAGACCTCCAATAAAAATTGAAAATATGATATATTATGAAATCTGTCAGATGGTCATTTGCGGGAAATTGCAGAATCCTTTTCGATTGCAACAGTTCCCGTTCGGACTATCTCACGGATACCATACGGTTTAAGAAGATCGCATAGCGTCTCGAATCTCTCCAGTGTGTCAGCAAACTGAAGTGTCATTGTATTGACAGAGACATCAACGATCTTTGCATCCATCAGCTCGGCTATCTTCATAATATCGAGCCTTTTGTTTGTGGGGCTGTTCACCTTTATCAGCGAAAGCTCCCGGCTAATATAATCACCCTCGGCATAGGTTCTGACCTTAATGACGGGAATAACCTTATTGAGCTGCTTCTCAAGCTGCTCGATTATATATTCGTCGCCGTCGGCAACTATTGTCATTCTGGAAATACCAGGATCCTCAGTTATTCCCACAGCGAGGCTGTCGATATTGAAGGCTCTCCGGGAGAAAAGGCCGGATACCTTCGAGAGAACGCCGGGATGGTTTTCAACTAAAACTGAAAGGGTATATTTCATTTCGGCGCCTCCTTATATTGAAGATGTCTGGGGATGTACATTACACACCAGCACAAAGGGCTTATCGCTTCTGAGCATTTTCTTTGTAAGCTCCTCAGCTTCCTCGTTTGTGAATGCACAAGCGGAATCTATCCCATATGATTGGGCGAGCTTTACAAAATCCGGAACCGTACTCAGCTCTGTAACTGCATAACGTCCACCGTAAAGCTTATCCTGAAGCTCATGAACCATTCCCAGCACCGTATTTCTCATAACGATTATCTTTACGTTTACATTCTCAGCCGCAATAGTTGCCAGCTCGCACATAGACATCTGGAAGGAACCGTCGCCGCATACTGCGACAACATCTCTCGCCGGTCTTGCAAGCTTTGCGCCTACGGCAGCCGGGACTGAATATCCCATTGTTCCCATACCTCCGGAGGTGAAGAACCTTCCGTCCTTGATACGGTAATTATTTGCGCACCAGATCTGGTTCTGACCTACATCGGCAACCATTACAGCCTTGGGTCTTACCAGCTTTGAAAGTGAGGAAATAAAGCTCTTCGGCTCCACATATCCCTCAAAGGCTACCGGCTCCGGGGCATATTCCTTTTTCCACAGGTCTATCTGATCCCTCCATTCCTGAGGGGTGACATAATCCACATCCCTGAGCATCTGGGAAATGACATTTTTCATATCTCCCACGATAGGAACGGTGGTTTTCATATTCTTGCCTATTTCAGCAGGGTCAATATCTATATGTATAACATTTGCGTGCTCGACTACCTGATCCGGAGAAGCAACTGCTCTGTCTCCTACTCTTGCGCCGCAGAGAATGACCAGATCCGCATTATGTACAGTGATATTCGCAGCCTTTTTTCCGTGGCTTCCCAGCATTCCCACATACATCGGGTCATCACTGGGCATTACACCGATACCCATCATAGTTGAAACGATGGGTATTCCTGTTTTTTCAGCAAATTCCCTGAGCTTCGGCTTGGCTCCTGAGCTGAGAACTCCGCCTCCTGCACATATGACAGGACGCTTTGACTGAGAAAGCATCTCAAGAGCTCTTTTTACCTGCATCGGGTGTCCCTTGAAGCTGGGCTTATAGCCGATTATATCCACCTTTTCCGGATATACAAATTCCTCTATCTCCCTGGTCTGGACATCTACCGGGACATCAATCAGAACAGGTCCCGGACGACCGGTGGATGCAATATGAAATGCCTCCTTGAATATCCTGGGAAGCTCAGCGGTATCCTTCACAAGATAGCTATGCTTGACAAAGGACTCACAGGCTCCGGTTATATCTGCCTCCTGGAAAACATCACGGCCGAGAACATCGCTCTTGACCTGTCCTGTAATGCATACAAGAGGGATGGAATCCATATATGCAGTCGCAATTCCTGTTATCATATTAAGGGCGCCGGGGCCGGAGGTGGCAACGCATACTCCCACCGTTGAGAGAGCCCTGGCATATCCGCTGGCGCAGTGTGCAGCATTCTGCTCATGTCTCACAAGGACAGATCTGATATCCGTTTTATACAAATAATCAAAAAAGGGACATATTACAGCTCCGGGATAACCGAATACTATCGAAACGCCTTCCTCCTGAAGGCATTTTACCATTATCTCTGCACCGCTGATCATACAATTCCTCCTAGTAAACATCAAAACATCTCTGAATCAGAAACCTTTTTTCTCCCGATCTCCGGTATTTTCTGACTTTATCCATTCTTTATTCTTTTTCTCATCAATACTCCCTACATTATATCATTATACAAATACCCTGTCAAGAAAAACCCACTCCGGTGCGTGCTCGCACTGAGCAATTCGCGTTATCGCTCGTTTACACTCGCTCTGTCGTGCGTACCTATACTATAGTCGCGCGGCATCCGGCGCATATTGCCTCAGATAATACTCCTACCCCTCGCCGCCGCAGCCCTCACAGGCTGCTTTTCGCGGCTGGTTTACTTTAACTTCTGGCTTTTCAATCTTCTGACAGCAAGCGCCTTTTTATCCCAGAATTATTT
>CAMVQZ010000036.1 GCA_947169745.1 uncultured Clostridia bacterium | reverse complement strand
AGGTCGTCAATCCTTCGTACAATTCCTGTTGCGCGCATGGCTATTTCTCCTTTATTACAAATTTATTCAAAGTCAGTATTTGTTTTCAGGGATGGAATTATACCGAATGATACAGTAAAAGAACAAGAATTTGTCTTTATCTATATGACAACTCAGAACAATTCATAATAGCATAAAACAGAAATTTGTACTTGACTTTAAATCAAAATATAGTTAAAATATTATTAGTGAATAATTCAAACTTAATTATCGAAAAGAGGCGTTATAAAATGAAAAAAATATTTGTAATACTGCTTGCTGCTTCATGTGGGATGCTTATGTCTTCATGCACAGTAACAAATGAAACTGCCAGAAGTTCATCAAATGCGGAATCAGTCGTTAATTCCATAGATAGTAAAAATGAAGAATCAATCCAATCTGATAGCTCTGAATCTAGCAATGAAGAAAATAAAGAAAGTACAAAGTCAGATGAACTGTCAAAAGAAGATTCATATAACAAAAAAACAGAAAATTCCGATAAGAAAAAATCCGAAAATAATTCCGGAACAAGTGAACAATCCAAAGAGAATTCAAGCGACGAAAGCAAAGAATACTCCAACAGTAACGACTCGTCAGACAGTATTTCTAGAGGAAATACGAATGCACTCGAGAAAGCAAAAAGCTATCTGAATTATTCAGCCTTTTCATACAAGGGACTTATTGAGCAGCTTGAATTTGAAGGCTTCTCAACGGAAGAAGCGACCTATGGGGCTGATAACTGCGGAGCGGACTGGAAAGAATACTCCAACAGTAACGACTCGTCAGACAGTATTTCTAGAGGAAATACGAATGCACTCGAGAAAGCAAAAAGCTATCTGAATTATTCAGCCTTTTCATACAAGGGACTTATTGAGCAGCTTGAATTTGAAGGCTTCTCAACGGAAGAAGCGACCTATGGGGCTGATAACTGCGGAGCGGACTGGAATGAACAGGCTGTAAAAAAAGCAAAAAGCTATCTGTCCTACTCCTCATTTTCACGTTCTGAATTGATAGAGCAACTTGAATTTGAGGGATTTACTGCTGAGCAAGCAGCTTACGGTGCTTCACAAAACGGTTATTAAATAATATAATTTTCCGCCTTAAAATCTATTATTCACCCTCAACAAGAGCATACATATAATCCTCTATGCAGTAAAAAATTGTTTTGTTAAACATCTGCGCTCCTGCAGGTTTCTGCAACTAACAATAACGATTATTCAGGCAAGAGTGAGTACATGACCCATATTATTCCGCATAATAACAGAATATTACGGACGTATCTATCTTCATAATGCTTATACATAGTGACGATAGAATAACCGTTACATCTGGCCTGACTGAAAAAGTCTTAGCCGGTTGCCTCTGGCGCAGGGAAATATTATTTAATTACCGGTATTTGTTATTCTCTGTTTATTGAAATATGACAAAAAAATAATTACAATGTTTTATATAGTGTTGAATATGTCCGGCAAAACAATAACAGTAACAGCAGACGCCGCCGGAGTCTATGATATCAGAGTAATTACCCGTGACAAGGCAGGAAATACCGACATCAAAGATTTTAAAGTCACCGCAGTATGATACTTGTGTGTGCTTGTAACAGAACTCAAGACCTCTTTTATACAGACACGGAATAATCTTTACAGCGCAGAAAGCCGCCCGGACTTATGATACGGGCGGCTTGATTTATGTCAGTATTTGTTTATGCGGGAAGTATGAGAAAAAGCGCACCCCGGCTCAGCACAGTTATATGAAGCTCCGGTGCACAAGGTCCGGCATTACCACTCTTTTTCTTCATTTCTTACTTTGACCATTATTAACAGTATCAGATATCTCTTTCAGCCTTTCCTCTGAATCCTTATAATCTCCGGCTTTTTTGAAAGCCTCTGCAGCTTCACTATATTTACCGCCGGCCATAAGAGAGACGCCGTATTTGTAATATGCATCAACCATTTTTTGTTCGGAATCGTTATATGTTCCCAATGATTCAAAAGCAGCAGCTGCCTCACCGTATTTTCCGCTGTCCATCAGTGACATAGCTTCATTATAGTTATTCGCTTCAATGATTGAGCCAAAAATCAAAATAACTATAAAGAAGAAAACAATTCCTCCAAGAACAGCAACGACCAATACCTTTCTGTTATTCGATTTGTTTTTGGCTTTTATTAGTCTCCGCTCCTCGTTGTCAGCATATGTTTTATACTCCTCGACAAGCTTCCTGCATTCCTCTGCTTTTTGGGGAGAATCCCTGAAATCATAAAGATCGGAAAAAGCCATTTTGGATTTTTCAATACAAACTATTGCTGTCCTTACCAAGGCCACATCGCCCATTGATATGCCGTTATTGTAGGCAGTCACTCCTTCTCTCAGATAACCTTCGGCTTTTTCATATTTCCTGGTATCGTCAATCTCAATTATTTTCTCATCGCATATTTTCATAATATAAGCAGAATCCTTATACTCCTTGACAGATGAGAATATTTCCCGGGCTTTCTTATAATCGGTATCTGTTGATGCTTTACTGTACAGTTCCATCGCTTCCCGATAAATAATTTCAAGAGCCTGTTCTTTACATTTTATTGCGTTTTCCTCAGAATCCTTATATTCTCCGAGAGAAGCAAATATCTCCCCGGCCTTTCTCATTCCTTCTGCAGTCGGTTCGGGTCCGGAAATAATTCTCATAGCGATGACATATTGTTCTTCCGTTGACTGCAAGCGATTTTTTTCTTTGATTTCTGCCGTACAGTCCTTCATTTCCTTTTTCAGTTCTTTGTCACCGTAACGGATAACCTTTTTGTAGTTAATACTGTCATTAAATGGTTTTTTCTGATTTTTAAGCCGTTCACGCCGTCTTACCTTCAGTTCCACCATCAACTTGCCGAGATACGCTTCTGCATTTTCAGGTTCAATATCCAGCACCTTCTCGCAGTACTGATCGGCACTCTCCCAGTTGCCATCTTCAATGAACAAAAACGCACGCTGCAAAAGTGAGCTTACATTTGCTCCGACCTGAGTGACCTGCTGAACAACAGGCGCAGTCTCCTTCGGCATTATCTTCTTGATACCTCTCAGCAAGTCCTGCATAGCCCCCACCTTGCCCATATCCTGAGCCTGCAGATGCCTGAATTCCTTTGGCATATCATATGCGTCAATATCCTTGTAGCAGGGGATAAGCACCTTTTTCTTGTCCTTACTCATCATAGCAAGAAAACGGCTCCATTCATTCTTGACCCATACTGCATTGTAATATTCATAATCCGTACCCACAGCAAGCATTATCCTTGCGCTGTTGAGAGCGGCAAATATGTAGGGCTCATAAGCTGAGCCGAGCTTGTCCTCAAGGCTGATGCGGGCGAAGAACACACGGTATTTATTCTCTGTGAGCATATTATATATATCCTGCGCCATAACACTGTCTACGGTACGGTTACCGCTGTCGTCCGTTTCCTTGTAGCAGATAAAGATGTCATATGGCTCTTCCCTGCCGGATATTTCAAGAATACCCTTCTGTATGCCGTCAATAGTCTTTGCTTCCTCACGATAGACCTTCCGGGCGATCACATCAGCATTTTCCATTGTCTGCTCATAGTCAGGGTCGTCCATAATACTCTCAAAGGACGAGCGGTGACAGGTGGGGATTTTCTTCCCGGTTGCCGGATCGTCAACATATTCAATACCGAATTTACACAGCACAAGTCCCCAGTATGCTTCCGCTTCCTCCGGGAAATCGCTGACAATGTTTTCATAGACACCTGCCGCCTTGTCAAATTCGCAGGCTGCGCGAAGCCTGTTTGCACGGGTGAAAAGAGTGATCTTCTTTTCATCATCCACTGACGGAATAGTCTGCATTGATCCGCAGTATTCACATTCGCATACAGTCATGCCCTCTGTAACATCAAGAGAGCCGCCGCACATTTTACACTTAAGTATAGCCATTTTGTTTCCTCTCGATTCATAAAAATAGTGAATATTATCCAAATCAAGTATACTACAATCTGATTCTGAAATCAATTCACTCCTACATTTTTTTCAATAAAGAAAGCCGCCCGGACTTATGATACGGGCGGCTCCTCTTATTTTTTTGATATGCGACCCATACGCAATATCAGACCTGCAGGGTCTGTTTTGAAATCTATGCAGTATGGCTGCGCGTTTATAAATTAGTATATCCCATCAGACTTTCATCAACCTCTTTTGCACAATCCCTTCCGTCACGGATCGCACGGACTACAAGAGACTGACCTGAGTGTGCGTCTCCTGCAGTATAAACTCTCTCAATACTTGTGCTGTGCTTTCCGGGAGCTGATGCAATATTGCTCCTTGCATCAGTGTCTGTTCCAAAAGCATCAGTAACATATTTTTCGCTCCCGAGGAATCCTGCTGCGATAAGTACTAATTCAACTTCAACCGTATGCTCGCTGCCCGGGGCAGGCTTCATCATCATTCTGCCGGTTTTTTCATCTTTTTCCGGTTCAAGTGCCACAAGAACAGCAGCGCAGAGGTCGCCGTTTTCGTTTTTGATAAATTCCTTGACGGTTGTCTGATAAACACGGGGGTCACTGCCGAAAACTGCTGCTGCTTCCTGCTGACCGTAATCGGTCTTGCATACCCTCGGCCATTGAGGCCAGGGGTTATTATCTGCTCTTGTATCCGGGAGCCTGGGCATCATTTCAAGCTGGGTCACGCTTTTTGCGCCGTGACGCACACAGGTTCCCACACAGTCATTACCTGTGTCACCACCGCCGATAACTATAACATTCTTTCCCTTTGCGGAGATATATGTTCCCTCTGTCAGACCGTTGTCAAGCAGCGCCTTTGTTGTCGATTTCAAAAAATCCACAGCAAAATAAATACCGCCGGCATCCCTTCCGGGAGCGTTTATATCTCTGGGGGCAGATGCGCCGCAGGCAAGGATCACCCTGTCGAAGCTGTCAAGGATCTCCTGTGCGCTGATATCCTTTCCCACATTCACGCCGGTACGGAAGGTGATGCCCTCCTCCTCCATTATCTTGATGCGGCGCCCGATGATATGTTTTTCCAGCTTCATATTCGGGATACCGTACATCAGAAGTCCGCCGACACGATCTGACCGCTCAAATACAGTGACGCTGTGTCCTCTGCGGTTGAGCTGATCTGCGGCTGCAAGTCCTGAGGGGCCTGAGCCGATAACTGCAACGGCCTTTCCTGTTCGTACCCTGGGAGGCTGAGCCTTTGCCCAGCCCTCGGAATAAGCCTTTTCAACTATGGCAAATTCATTTTCCCTTACCGAGACCGGATCACCGTTTGCTCCGCAGGTGCAGGCTTTTTCGCAAAGAGCCGGACATACGCGGCAGGTAAATTCCGGGAAATTGCTTGTAAGCCTCAGCCTTTTATATGCAAGCTCCCATGCGCCCTTATATAAAAGGTCGTTCCATTCGGGAATGAGATTATTCAGCGGACAGCCGGACATCATTCCTCCGATCATCATACCTGACTGACAGAAGGGTACGCCGCATTCCATACATCTTGCCGCCTGACATTTCTGTTCCTTTTCGCTCAGGGGCTTATGAAATTCATTAAAATTCTTTATGCGCTCCAGCTCGGAGGAAGCCTCCGATTCCTTTCTGTCATATTCCAAAAATCCTGTTGGTTTTCCCATGACTATCCTCCTTATTGCTCGCCGGTGATACTGTAGAAGGCTTCAATCCCTGCTTCCTCCTCAGTAAGTCCTTTTCCCTCGAATACGGCTATTTCTTCCATTATCCTCTTGTAATCCCTCGGAATTATCTTCTTGAATTTCGGCAGATAGCCTTCAAAATCTGACACGATCAGCTTTGCCTTTTCTGAGCCTGTAGCGGCGATATGCTCATCCAGCATAGCTCTGAGCTTTTCTGTATCCGCCTTTTCTGTTACCTCAGAAACAATAACAAGCTCCTTGTTAAGCTTCATATAAAGATCTCTGTCCTCGTCGAGAACATATGCGATACCGCCTGACATACCTGCTGCAAAATTCTTGCCGGTCTTTCCCAGAACAGCAACACAGCCGCCTGTCATATATTCACAGCCGTGATCTCCCACGCCCTCAACTACAGCCGTTGCGCCGGAATTCCTGACGCAGAAGCGCTCGCCTGCGATACCGTTTATAAACGCCTTTCCGCTTGTTGCGCCGTAGAGAGCGACATTTCCGATGATGATGTTTTCCTCCGCCTTAAAGCTGCTTCCCTCCGGAGGATAGACGATAAGCTTTCCTCCGGAAAGACCCTTGCCGAAATAGTCATTGCTGTCTCCGGCAAGCTCCAGTGTAAGACCCTTGGGGATAAATGCGCCGAAGCTCTGACCGCCTGCACCGTGACACTTGACCCTGAATGTATCCTCCGGAAGGGTATCGCCGAATTTTTTTGTGATCTCCGAGCCAAATGCAGTTCCGAGAGAACGGTCGGTATTTCTGACATCTATTTCTATAGTTTTCTTTGTACCCTTTTTGAATGACGCTCTGAATTTTTCCTCAACTTCCCTCTCGTCAACTGTTTCAGAAAGACGGAAATCAAAAGCGGATTTATTATCATATGAAATATCTTCCCTGATATCACAGCCGAGTATTGCAGAGAGGTCGATTTTCTTTTCTCTTTCTGAAAGTCCTTCTCTGACCTTCAGCAGATCAGTTCTTCCCACAAGCTCGTCAAGGGTGCGGACGCCCAGCCTGGACATATACTCTCTGAGTTCCTCTGCAATAAACATCATAAAGTTTACAACATATTCCGGCTTGCCCATAAATTTCTTTCTCAGCTCCGGATTCTGTGTTGCTACTCCGAAGGGACAGGTATCAAGATTACATACTCTCATCATTGCACATCCCAGAGTTACCAGAGGAGCAGTGGCAAAACCGAATTCCTCAGCGCCAAGCATCGCAGCAACTGCAACATCACGTCCTGTCATCAGCTTGCCGTCTGTTTCAATTACAACCTTGTTTCTCAGACCGTTCATCATAAGCGTCTGATGAGCCTCCGCAAGTCCCAGCTCCCAGGGAAGTCCGGCATTATGTATAGAGCTGCCGGGCGCTGCTCCTGTACCGCCGTCATAGCCGGAAATAAGGATAACTCCTGCGCCTGCCTTTGCAACACCTGCCGCAACAGTTCCTACGCCGCATTCAGATACAAGCTTTACGGAAATACGCGCGCTTTTGTTTGCATTTTTCAGATCATATATAAGCTGTGCAAGATCTTCGATTGAGTAGATATCGTGATGCGGCGGCGGTGAAATCAGAGAAACGCCGGGGGTCGAATGTCTTGTTTTTGCGATCCAGGGATATACCTTTTTTCCGGGCAGATGTCCGCCCTCGCCGGGCTTTGCTCCCTGCGCCATTTTTATCTGTATCTCATCAGCCGAATTAAGATATTTTGATGTAACGCCGAAACGTCCGGATGCTACCTGCTTTATAGCAGAACAGCGGTTTTTCTCTGTTCCTCTGGTAAGCAGTCTCTCGTCGCTTTCGCCGCCCTCGCCGGAATTTGATTTTCCGTGGAGCTTGTTCATCGCGAGAGCCAGAGCCTCGTGTGCCTCTTCCGAAATGGAGCCGTAGGACATAGCACCGGTCTTGAAGCGTTTCACGATAGATTCTGCGCTTTCGACCTCTTCAATGGGAACAGGAGCTTCTGCAAAATTAAAATCAAACAGGCCCCTGATATTCATTGTTCCCATTTCCTCTGTTATCATATGGGAATAGGATCTGAAAAGGTCGTAGTTATTTGTTCTTGCTGCCATCTGCAGAGTATGGATCGTTTTCGGGTTATACAGATGCTCTTCCCTGCCGCTTCTGAATTTATGCTCGCCCCGTGAGAATATCTCCGGGGTGGTCTCCAGGCTCAGGGGGTCAAATGCGGCAGTATGGAGGCTGTCCACATTCTTCTCTATATCCTCAAGAGTAATGCCGCCGATACGGCTGACTGTACCCGTAAAGTATTCGTCAATTACGCTCCTGCCGATACCGATCGCTTCAAATATCTGGGAGCCCTGATAGGACTGGATAGTAGAAATACCCATCTTGGAGGCGATCTTTACAATGCCGTGGAGGATAGCATTATTGTAATCGTCAACTGCCGCATAATAGTCCTTGTCAAGCAGATCCTCGTGAATAAGCTCATGTATGGTTTCCTGCGCAAGATAGGGGTTAATTGCGCTGGCACCGTAGCCCAGAAGGGTTGCAAAATGATGTACTGTCCTGGGTTCTCCGCTTTCCAGGATAACTGCAAGGGAAGTGCGGCGTTTTGTAACGACAAGATGTCTGTGCAGTGCAGATACAGCAAGGAGTGAGGGAATAGCAAGGTGGTTTTCATCCACTCCCCTGTCGGAGAGTATGAGTATATTCGCACCCTCGTTATACGCCTTGTCAGCTTCAAGATAAAGGCGGTTGATAGCCTTTGAAAGCCGGGTATTCTTATAATAAAGTATCGGGATCACAGCCACCTTGAAGCCGCTGACCTTCATATTTTTCAGCTTTAATATATCTGTTGACGTAAGAATAGGATTGTGTACCTTGATAACCTTGCAGTTTTCCGGACGCTCTTCAAGAATATTTCCGTCCTCGCCTATATATACAGTGGTTGATGTGACGATCTCCTCACGGATGGCGTCTATAGGCGGATTCGTAACCTGTGCAAACAACTGCTTGAAGTAATTGAAAAGAGGCTGGGGCTGCTTTGACAATACTGCTATGGGAGTATCTATGCCCATTGAGGTGATAGGCTCGCTGCCGTTTTGAGCCATGGGAAGAATATCCTTCATTATCTCCTCATATGTATATCCAAAAGCCTTTTGCAGTCTTTTTCTTTCGTCTCCGTGATGCTCCTCTACCTTTACATTTGGAATACGCAGATCCTTCAGCTTGACAAGATTGCTGTCAAGCCATTCACCGTAGGGCTGACGGGATGCATAATATTCCTTCAGCTCCTCATCATCTATAACTCTGCCCTTGACCGTATCTACAAGAAGCATTTTTCCGGGACGGAGACGCTCCTTGATAACAATTTTTTCAGCCGGAACAGTCAGTGCGCCCACCTCGGAGGAAAGGATCAGATTTCCCTCGTCTGTAATATAGTAACGGGAAGGACGGAGTCCGTTTCTGTCAAGCACAGCGCCCATGATATCACCGTCTGAGAAAAGGATCGAAGCGGGTCCGTCCCAGGGCTCCATCATAGTTGCATAGTACTGATAGAAATCTCTCTTTGCACGGCTCATAGTATGGTTCCTGTCCCAGGGCTCCGGGATGGTCACCATTACCGCAAGGGGCAGATCCATTCCGCTCATTACGAGGAATTCAAGGGTGTTGTCCAGCATTGCTGAGTCTGAGCCCTCGGTGTTGACAACCGGAAGAACCTTTTCCAGATCGCCCTTCAGATGCTCGCTCCTCATTGTTTCTTCTCTTGCAAGCATTTTATCTGCATTGCCCTTGATGGTATTGATCTCACCGTTATGTACTATCATACGGTTGGGATGTGCCCTCTGCCAGCTGGGATTCGTATTTGTGGAAAATCTGGAATGTACCATTGCGATAGCTGATTCGTACTCCTCATCCTGAAGATCGAGAAAGAATCTTCTGAGGTCGCCCACGAGGAACATACCTTTATAAACAATAGTACGGCTTGAAAGGGATACAACATATGTATCTTCATTGCTCTGCTCAAATTCACGCCTCGCAACATAAAGTCTGCGGTCAAAGTCAAGTCCCTTCTTTACGCCCTCAGGCCTCTTTATGAAGCACTGCTGGATGTCAGGCATACAGTCCAGTGCCCTCTGACCTATAACTGAGGTATCGCTGGGGACATTTCTCCAGCCAAGTATTCTGAGGCCTTCCTTTTCAGCTATGATCTCAAACATTTTCTTTGCCTGATTGCGGTGAAGCTCATTCTGAGGAAAGAAGAACATTCCCACACCATAATCTCTTTCATTTCCTATTTCAATGCCAAGAGAAGCGGCTGTCTTTTTAAAGAAACGGTGGGAGATCTGGGTAAGGATACCAACTCCGTCTCCTGTTTTTCCTTCGGCATCCTTACCTGCACGATGCTCAAGAGTCTCAACAATAGTAAGCGCGTCGGATACTGTCTTGTGAGACTTTATACCTCTGATATTGACGACCGCTCCGATACCGCAGTTGTCATGCTCAAATGAAGGATCGTACAGGCTGTGTCCTGTTTTTATCATAATGATCTTCCTTTCCTTGTTGCTGTGTATTTCATTACAGTGCATATTATATTACCGATTTGCAGGAATGTCAATAGGAAATTGCATAATCTGATATAATTTATTCATAAAAAGTATTAAACCAAGGAATATCTGTGCGTTTGGAACCAATAATTGCAAGAAAAATAAAAAAAGTTGCAAAAAGGGGTTGACAAATGCATTCAGTAGTTGTATACTACGGACATCGACAGCAAAGGCGCTGTAAGCAATGAGGCTTACGGCGCCTTTATGCTTTCGTAAACAAAACAGGAAAGACAGGAGAGATCACTATGGCAAATGTTACAGAGCTTTTTGGCAGTCTGGTATTTGACGACAAGAAAATGCAGGAAAGACTTCCGAGGATTACTTATAAGTCGCTCAAAAAAACAGTGAAGAACGGTGAGCCGCTGGATATCAGCGTTGCCAATGCAGTAGCAAACGCAATGAAGGACTGGGCAGTGGAAATGGGATGTACCCATTATACGCACTGGTTCCAGCCTATGACAGGGGTTACCGCCGAAAAGCACGACAGCTTTATTTTCCCCACCGAAGGCGGCGGTATCATAATGGAGTTCTCCGGCAAGGAGCTTATCAAGGGCGAGCCGGATGCATCCAGCTTCCCGTCAGGAGGTATCCGGGCCACATTCGAGGCAAGAGGCTATACAACATGGGATCCCACATCCCCGGCATTTGTCCGTGATAAAACATTATATATCCCGACAGCCTTCTGTTCTTATACAGGCGAGGTTCTCGACAAGAAAACGCCCCTTCTCCGTTCAATGGAACGTCTAAGCAGCGTTGCAGTCCAGGTACTTCATCTTTTCGGAAAGGAAGAAGTGACCCGGGTAACGACAACAGTCGGTCCCGAACAGGAATACTTCCTTATTGACAAGACAATGTATGACAAGCGCCCCGACCTGATCTATACCGGACGCACCCTGTTCGGTGCACCTGCTCCCAAAGGACAGGAGCTGGAGGATCATTATTTCGGCTCCATTAAAACGAGAGTTTCAGCATTCATGAACGACCTTGATGAGGAGCTTTGGAAATTAGGAGTCTTTGCCAAGACAAAGCACAACGAGGTTGCGCCCTCACAGCATGAGCTTGCTCCTATTTTTGAAACCTCAAACATTGCAACCGATCATAACGAGCTTACAATGGAAGTTATGAAGAAGCTGGCAGAACGTCACGGTCTTGTATGTCTGCTTCACGAAAAGCCCTTTGCAGGCGTTAACGGCTCCGGCAAGCATAACAACTGGTCTATCTCCACAAATACCGGCGAGAACCTTCTTGATCCCGGCAAGACACCCGAAAGCAATCTTCAGTTCCAGCTTTTCCTGGCGGCTATTGTCAAGGCTGTTCATGAATATCAGGATCTTCTCAGACTGACCGTTGCCTCTGCCGGAAACGACCACAGACTCGGCGCTAATGAAGCACCGCCGGCGATCATTTCAATGTATCTCGGAGATGATCTGGGAGCGCTTGTAGAATCCATCGTAAACGGTACAGAATATAAGTGCAGCGACAGCTCTGATATGATGACAAAGGTAAATGTACTTGCTGATTTCCAGAAGGATTCCTCCGACAGAAACCGTACTTCACCCTTTGCATTTACCGGAAATAAATTTGAATTCAGGGCGCTGGGCTCGTCACTGAATATTGCCTGCCCGAATTATATGCTCAATACTATGGTAGCCGAGGAGCTTTCAGAGTTCTATGATGAGCTCAAGGACGCAGAGGATCTTGAAGCTGCGATCAAAGCTCTCGTCAGAAAGACCTTCACAGAGCATCAGAATATAATTTTCAACGGCGATAATTATTCTGAGCAGTGGGTGGCCGAGGCAGAAAAAAGAGGACTTTGCAATTACCGTTCTCTTCCGGAGGCTATGCAGCACTATGTTGACAAAAAGAACATTGACTTGTTTGAGAAGAACGGCATCCTCAACGAAGCCGAAATCCACGCAAGATACGAGATCGAGCTGGAGCATTACAGCAAGGAGATCCGGATCGAGGCTCTCACAATGGTGGATATGGCAGAAAAGAATATCACCCCTGCTGTTATCTCATTTGTAAGGGAAATGACAGATGCGGCTCTTGCAAAGAAGGCGCTTTCCTCAGACGTTTCGGTATATGCGGAAACAGAGCTTGTAAACCAGCTTTCCGGAAGCCTTGAAGGCTTCGTAAAGAAAACTGCTGAGCTTAAAGCAGCTGCTGAAAGGATCAACAGTATCGGCGACAGTCTGGAGCAGGCTATGTATTGCCGTGAAACAGTATTCACCCTTATGGGCGAGCTGAGAGCTCTGGGGGACGCTATGGAGCAGAAAACCTCCGCAGAGTACTGGCCTTATCCGTCTTATGGCGAGATACTTTTCGGAGTATGATAATCAAATAAATACACAATGGCGTGTATCTTATACTAATATTAAAGTGTTCTATCGAATATTAGTATTAATCCGGCGAAGCCTGTATCCCTTCCGGGACAGGTACAGCTCAGGACAGATACACGCCATATTTTTTTCTGGAGGGATAATAAATGGATGGTAATTTTCAGTCAGCAGTAACACAGGCAGTGGAACAGTCCAACGCCTTCACCATAGCAATATGGTACCTTATAGGCGCAGCCCTTGTATTTTTTATGCAGTGCGGCTTTGCAATGGTCGAAACAGGATTTACAAGAGCAAAGAATGCCGGAAACATCATAATGAAAAACCTGATGGATTTCTGTATCGGAACTATAATGTTTATTTTCCTTGGCTTCGGTCTTATGATGTCGGAAAACTATCTGTTCGGACTTATCGGTGTTCCGAATTTACAGATTTTCACAGATTTCAATCACTTCCCCTGGTCAAGCTTCGTATTCAATCTTGTATTCTGCGCAACTGCGGCGACTATCGTTTCCGGCGCAATGGCAGAAAGAACTAAATTCATATCCTATTGTATCTACAGCGGACTTATCAGTCTGGTGGTTTATCCCATCGAGGCCGGCTGGGTCTGGAACAGTCAGGGCTGGCTGGCACAGCTTGGCTTTGTGGATTTTGCAGGCTCCGCTTGTATCCATACCGTTGGCGGCATATCAGCTCTTATCGGCGCTGCAATCGTCGGCCCCCGCATCGGCAAATATACAAAGGAGGGCAAGCCCCGCGCTATCCCCGGTCACAGCCTGACCCTCGGCGCACTCGGCGTATTCATTCTCTGGTTCGGCTGGTACGGCTTTAACGGCGCAGCAGCAACAAACGTCACACAGCTTGCACAGATATTCGCTACAACAACCGTTGCCCCGGCAGCTGCAACCTGCGCAACAATGATCTATACATGGATAAAGAACGGCAAACCCGATGTTTCAATGTCACTTAACGGTTCACTCGCAGGTCTTGTGGCAATAACAGCAGGATGTCACACTGTAGATATCCTCGGTTCACTTATCATAGGTATTGTTGCAGGCATACTCGTTGTTATCGCAGTAGAAGTCGTTGACAGCAAGCTCAAGGTAGATGACCCGGTGGGCGCTGTTGCAGTTCATATGTGCAACGGTATCTGGGGCACACTTGCTGTAGGTATCTTTTCCAAGGATCAGGAAACTCTCGGTCTGCTTTACGGCGGCGGCTTCACACAGCTCGGCAAGCAGGCTCTCGGCATTCTCTGTATCAGTGCATACACAGCAATCCTTATGACAGTTATATTTATGGTCATCAAAAAGACAATCGGTCTGCGTGCTTCAAAGGAAGAAGAGGTCAGAGGTCTTGATCTCACCGAGCACGGTCTTTCAAGCTCCTATGCTGATTTTATGCAGGTACCCCAGGTTCTCACCGGCAAGGGCAGAGAAGAATTCAAAGAGGGCGATGTTCCCCCCGAAAAGGCAGTGGAGATCACTCTCAAGCAGAAGGAAAAGCCTGCTGCAACCTCAGACGGTGTAAAATTCACCAGAATAAGCATTATCACGAAGCAGAGCAAATTCACAGATCTGAATACAGCTCTTACAGAAATCGGCATAACCGGTATGACGGTAACCCAGGTTCTGGGCTGCGGTGTTCAGAAGGGTAAGACAGAATATTACCGCGGCGTCGAAGTAGAAATGAATCTCCTGCCGAAGATTCAGATAGATATCGTGGTATGTAAGATACCTGTAAAGACAGTAGTAGACACAGCTGTCAAGGCTATGTACACAGGCCACATCGGCGACGGAAAGATCTTCATCAGCGATGTTGACGATATAGTCCGTGTCAGCACCGGTGAAACAGGCTTTGAAGCTCTGCAGGATCATTAATAATTACAAGTAAACAGTTATATAGAGCAGGACAGCACCTCAGTTACCCCCTGGTGCTGCCCTGCTTTTTTCAGACTATTCTGTCACTGTGTTCATCCCCCGGATAAGGACAGTGAGCAATAACAAAAACCGACAGCGGGATCACTGTACCGCAAAAAGGGTTCAGCATCACGCTGTCGGAATATGGGGTATTACGCCTGTTCCTTTTTGTTTCTGTAATCCTCCAGAGCTGACTGAATAGCTTCCTCAGCCAGAACGGAACAGTGCATCTTATAATCCGGCAAACCGTCAAGCGCCTCGGCGACCGCTTTATTGGTCAGCTCCATAGCGTCCTCCACAGGCTTACCCTTGATAAGCTCTGTTGCCATTGAGCTTGACGCGATAGCGCTGGCACAGCCGAAGGTCTCAAACTTTACATCGGTGATGATATCGTCGTCTATCTTCAGATACATCTTCATTATATCTCCGCACTTGGCATTGCCAACCTCGCCGACGCCGTCTGCATCCTCGATCACACCTACATTCCTGGGATTCATAAAATGATCCATAACCTTTTCACTATATAATGCCATTGTTCTTCCTCCTATTTCAGAATAAATTCTTTTTTGCCTTCTGTCAGATCACGCCATACAGGAGAAAAGCTCCTGAGATGTTCTACAACCTCCCTGACAGATCCTATAATATGGTCTGCTTCTTCCTTAGTGATGTCTTCGCCTATACTGAGCCTGAGGGAACCGTGGGCAACATCGTGTATCCGTCCTATAGCGAGAAGCACGTGACTGGGGTCAAGCGCTCCGGATGTACAGGCACTTCCGGATGAAGCCGAAATACCTCTCATATCTAAAAGTATCAGTATTGATTCTCCCTCGATGCCTTCAAAGCTGAAATTGACATTTCCCGGAAGTCTCTGCTCTGCGTCTCCGTTCAGTGCGCTGTGGGGTATCCCGGATAATCCCCGGATCAGATAGTCCCGTATTTCAGCCATATGAGCATTCTTCTTCTCCATATCTGCGACAGATTCCTTCAGTGCCTCAGCCATTGCCGCGATACCCGGAAGGTTTTCAGTACCTGCGCGCTTTCCCCTTTCCTGTGCACCGCCTTCGATCAGGTTCTGGATAAGAATACCCTTACGCACATACAAAAAGCCGACACCCTTTGGACCGTGAAATTTATGTGCAGACGCCGAGAGCATATCAATATTCTGCGCTTTTACGTCTATGGGCAGATGCCCTACCGCCTGTACTGCATCAGTATGAAAAACAATACCGTGCTTGCGGCAAATGGCTCCGATCTCACTTACAGGCTGTATTGTTCCGATCTCGTTATTGGCAGTCATTATTGTAACAAGACAGGTATCCTCTCGGATAGCGGCTTCCAGCTCATCTGTCCTGACGATACCGTTTTCGTGAACAGGAAGAAGAGTGACCTCAAATCCGTTTTTCTCCAGCTTTTTCAGTGTGTGAAGAATGGCATGATGCTCAAATGCGCTTGAAATGATATGCGTCTTTCCCTTCTTTTTACCATTCAGGGCAGCGGTCAGAAGCGCCTGATTATCAGCCTCACTTCCGCCGGAGGTGAAAATGATCTCCCGCGGCTCTGCATTTATCACTCCTGCAATCTCTGCGCGTGCTTCTTCCAGCTTTTCCTTTGCTCTCTGACCGATTCTGTACAGACTGGAGGGGTTTCCATACCAGGTCTGCATATATTCAGTCATTGTCCTTATTGCCGCTTCGCTCATTTTTGTTGTAGCGGCATTGTCTGCATATATCTGCATTTTATCAACTCCTTTTTTCTCAATGTCTATATTATAACCGTAATTACCTACTATGTCAATAGGTGTTATAGGAATTTGTCTTGATTTTTCCATTAAACCTATGGTAGAATAGGGTAAATAGATAATTATTTTACAAGGAGCGATAGAATTGATATCTTCAAAAGGACGATATGCATTAAGGGTAATGATAGACCTTGCAAGGCAGAATCACGACGGATATGTACCTCTCCGGGATATTGCCGAAAGACAGAAAATTTCAAAAAAATATCTTGAAATCATCGCAAAGGAGCTTGTCAGCGCAAAACTGCTGAAGGGCGTCAGCGGAAAAGGCGGCGGATATCAGCTCAGCCGCCGGCCGGAGGATTATCCTGTGGGAGAGATCCTTGATGTAATGGAAAACTCAATGGCTGTGGTATCCTGTCTTGAAAACGGCGCGGAGGAATGTCCGAGAGCCGCCGAGTGTGACACACTGCCAATGTGGTCCGAGCTGAATCAGCTGATACATGATTTTCTGTACAGCAAAAAGCTGTCAGATCTGATATAAGGGTGGCCGGAGTGACGATACAACAACTCAGATATATAACAGTTATTTGCGAGGAAGGTTCGCTCAATAAGGCCTCCGAATTATTATACATATCTCAGCCGTCTTTGACGAGTGCAGTGCAGGAGCTTGAAAAGGAACTGGGCATTACTATCTTTAACCGCAGCGGCAGGGGCGTGACCCCGACAAATGACGGTCTGGAATTTATCCGCTACGCACGGGAGATCATCGCCCAGTATGATAACCTTATGGAGCGCTACGGCAAGGGAAGTACTCTGAAAAAGAAATTCGGTATCTCTACCCAGCACTATTCCTTTGCGGTAAAAGGCTTTGTGGAAATGGTAAAGCAGATGGGCACAGATGAATATGAATTTGCAATCCGTGAAACCAGAACCAGAGACATTATCGACGATGTATTCAGCGGTAAAAGCGAGATAGGTATTCTTTACCTCAATGACTTCAACCGAAAGCCCCTGGAAAAGCTTCTGAATTCAAACAGACTGAAATTTACGCCTCTGACAGAATGCCGCGCTTATATATATTTGTGGAAGGGGCATCCCCTCGCCGGAAACAAAACCATACGCTTTGAGGAACTGAAGGACTATCCCTGTCTTTCCTTTGAACAGGGGGACAAGGGCTCCTTCTATTATGCAGAAGAAATTCTCAGCACCAGCGAGTATCCGAAAACCATCAAAGCCACAGACAGAGCTACAATGCTCAACCTGATGGTGGGACTGGACGGATATACCCTTTGCTCAGGAGTTATCAGCGAGGAACTCAACGGCTCCGATTTCATCGCCGTACCCTTTGAAGCGGAAGGCGATGCTGTGGGAAGCAATATGGTGATCGGTTACATTTCAAAAAAGAATATGCTTCTGAGCAATATCGCTCAGTTATATATAAAAGAACTGGACAACTATCTGCGAAGCTATCAGGAAAAACATAACTGAGCTCCCATTATTTTTGAATTGAAAAATAAAGGCCAGAACGGTATTATATAGACAGCGTTAACGCCAAAATATTAAACCGGAGGTCTTTATTTTGAAACATACATCAAGAATACTTGCTGCAATAACTGCAGCTGTGACACTTTTATCCTTATCCTCCGCCGCCGTAAGTGCAGCAGAGATAAAAATGCCTTCTCAGATCCGGACTATATGCATAAACGGAAGCTGCGGAAATGTCAATGATATTCTGGCCAAATACTGCGGCAAGGACTGTAATATCAGCAAAATACTGAAATCAGCAGGCGGTTATTGTCCCGACGGTAACTGCAGCGTCAGCGCACCCAAGTCTCCGGCAAAGCCGGCAGAAACTGATACTGCATCAAAGGAAACGGTCGTGACCCCGAAAACCTCTGCAGCCGGGTTCAATACGGCATATGAGGCTGAGGTTCTGAGGCTGATAAATGCCGAAAGAGCTAAATACGGTCTTTCGCCCCTTGTCAGTGACAAAGGCACCACAGAGGTCGCTCACCTGCGCGCAAAGGAAATAGTCAAGTCATTTTCCCATACCAGACCAGACGGAAGCTCCTGCTTCACTGCCGCAAAAGAGCTGGGCATTTCATACCGCCAGGCAGGAGAAAATATTGCCTACGGCTATCCCACACCCCAAAAGGTAGTTGAGGGCTGGATGAATTCCGAGGGACACAGAAAGAACATCCTCTCCTCATCATTCAGTAAGGCAGGAATAGGCTGCTATAAGAGCAACGGCATTTTGTACTGGTCACAATTCTTTATCGGATAACCGTCAGTAAACATAACTGTCGCACAAGCGTAAAAAAGCGCCGTGCGGCAGTCTTTTTATTTTAGCTTCGCCGGCTGCAGAAACGAGCCAGCTATAGTTTCAGCCTATAGCTGACTATACATTTCGTGTATTGGACAAAACCTACTAACATAGTATATAATTGGAACATCGAAACAAGGGAGGAAACACCATGACGATAAAGCTTAAAGCGGTCACTAATGCCAACCGCCTGATGGAACGAATGTGAAGTCTTTCAGTACACACACATTTATTCTTAAGGCAACACCGCACAGAGATTGTGCGTCAGATTTCGAGCATAATTTTTTGTCAGATTGACAAAATCGACGCAGGAATACTGACGTATTTCAAGGAGATTTTGGCGAAAATGACGGAAAATTTGCCGGAAGATGGCGTGCAAAGCCGACAGGCGGTCTTTGTGCGGTGTTGCCTTAAAACAAATAACAAGAAAGAGGTAATATATTATGTCAGAATTAAGATTTGAAACATTACAGCTCCACGTAGGACAGGAAAAGGCAGATCCGGCAAGCGATGCCCGTGCAGTGCCGATATATGCAACCACAAGCTATGTATTTCATAATGCAGAGCACGCCGCTGCCCGTTTCGGACTTGCCGATGCAGGCAATATCTACGGCAGACTGACCAATTCCACACAGGGCGTTTTCGAGGAGAGGATCGCAGCCCTTGAGGGCGGTGTTGCAGGACTTGCGCTGGCTTCCGGTGCGGCTGCCATCACCTATACAATACAGGCGCTTGCTACCAAGGGAGAGCATATAGTCGCACAAAAAACAATCTACGGCGGCTCAGCAAATCTCTTAGCCCACACCCTTCCCCTTTTCGGCATTGACACAACCTTTGTTGACATTCATAACCTTGAGGAAGTCAAGGCTGCCATCCAGCCCAATACAAAAGCCATCTACATTGAAACACTGGGCAACCCCGGCAGCGACATTCCGGATATTGACGCACTCGCCCAGATTGCCCATTCAAAGGGTCTGCCTCTTGTAATCGACAACACCTTCGGCACACCATACCTGATAAGACCCCTTGAGCACGGCGCAGACATCGTAGTACATTCCGCAACAAAATTCATCGGAGGCCACGGAACCACTCTCGGCGGAGTTATCGTAGACGGCGGAACCTTTGACTGGGCTTCTTCCGGAAGATATCCCTGGATATCCGAGCCCAACCCCAGCTATCACGGAGTAAAATTCACCGAAGCCGCCGGAAAAGCAGCTTTTGCCACCTATATACGCGCTATACTTCTCAGAGACACAGGTGCGACTATTTCACCCTTTGCCGCATTCCTTCTCCTGCAGGGCACGGAAACACTTTCTCTTCGTCTGGAGCGTCATGCAGAGAACACCAGGAAGGTTATTGACTACCTTGTAAATCATCCCCTGGTTGAAAAGGTAAATCATCCGTCTCTTGCGGATCATCCCGATCATGCGCTTTATGAGAAGTATTTCCCGAACGGCGGCGGTTCCATCTTCACCTTTGACATCAAGGGCGGCAAGGAAGAAGCCTTCCGGTTTATTGACGGGCTGAAGATTTTCTCACTGCTTGCAAATGTAGCGGATGTGAAGTCCCTGGTAATTCATCCGGCGACCACAACCCATTCACAGCTTACAGAAGAAGAGCTTGAAGAAACAGGCATCCATCAGAACACCATCCGTCTTTCCATCGGCACAGAGCACATTGACGATATTATTGCCGATCTTGAAAATGGCTTTGCGGCGGTCTAAACTATAAAGTTTCGTCAGCCTTTGGGGAGGCTGCGGGGTCCACGGGGCGCGGGTCTCCGGTGGAGACCTCTCAGCCGCAGGCTGAGAAGCGCCGACCGAGCCGGCAGGCGAGACCGCGGGTCTCCGGTGGAGACCTCTCAGCCGCAGGCTGAGAAGCGCCGACCGAGCC
>CAMVQZ010000035.1 GCA_947169745.1 uncultured Clostridia bacterium | reverse complement strand
AGAAGCTTCATCAGCTGTTCCTCTCTTTTCTGAGAACCGAACCGGCAGGTATCTCCACATTACTGGGCATTATCACCCTCTGGGTCGCGTGGGGAGCCACATCTATCTGTTCTCCCTTTTCATTCTGCATATAATCCACCATTATCTCAAAGGGCTCGCCGCTGGGAGGGAGAACATCCAGCTTGTCTCCGGAGAAAAACCTGTTTCTCTGGGACAGATAAGCGGTCTTGTCCTTATACTCCTCGCAAATGGCTACTACCTCATAATTGCGTATGTATCCCCCGTTTTCCGTGGACTGGCCGGGCTCGCTGCCGAAGAAAAAGCCGGTGCTGTATTCCCGGTGGCTCACCTTTTCCAGCTCCTCCCTGATCCAGGGCGACAGCGGCTTTTCTCCCCCGTTTTTATAGTATTCGTCTATAGCGTGACGATAGGCGTTTGTCACCACGGAAACATAATATGAGGACTTTGCCCTGCCCTCTATCTTGAAGCTATCGATGCCTGCACGCATCAGCTCCGGGATATGCTCTATCATACAGAGATCTCTGGAGTTATAGAGGAATGTTCCTCTGTCCGTTTCCTCTACAGGGAAATACTGTCCCTCCCTGTTTTCCTCATAAAGGTGATATTTCCATCTGCAGGGCTGAGCGCAGTCTCCCCGGTTGGCGTCCCTTCCGGTAAGGTAATTGGAGATAAGACATCTGCCGGAAAATGAAACGCACATTGAGCCGTGGATAAAGGTCTCGATCTCAAGCTCTGAGGGTATCTTTGCCCGGATATCGGCTATCTCGTCAAGACTCAGCTCTCTTGCAAGCACCACCCTGGAGGCACCCGTTTCATAAAAAGCTATAGCAGTGCGGTAATTGACCACGCCTGCCTGGGTGGAAACATGGCGCTGTACCTTGGGGGCATATTTTGCGGCAAGGCTCATAACTCCCAGATCGGCGATAATAAAAGCATCCACTCCGCAGTCCTGGGCAGCAGAGAGAAAATCCGGAAGCCGGTCGATCTCATCGTTCCTGGGAAGAGTGTTGCAGGTAACGTGTACCCTGACACCCGACTCGTGAGCCTTTTTTACGGCAGCTGCCAGCTCGTCACAGGAAAAATTCCGGGACGCCGTTCTCATTCCAAATTCATTCCCGGCAAGATATACCGCATCCGCTCCGAATTTTATGGCGCTGTACAGACATTCCTGATCTCCGGCAGGAGCAAGAAGCTCAACTTTTTTCATAGTCCAATACCTCCGTTCATATGTATATATGTAAAAATTATACCATTATGACAAAATAATTGCAACGGCGAAGAGGTATCAATGGAGTTTTTAATAAATAATTTACAAAAATGCACATAATATAATTCTATTCTGGAATCAAATTCGCCCTGTGAGTAATGTTATATAATTTTACAGATAAAAAATAATAAAAATTCAATAAAACAGTTGCATTTTATTTTTGTTTTGTGTAAAATGTATATTAGAGTATAATAAAACAGGTGTATATTACAAATAAAAAACATTATTTCAAAGTGAGGGAACAAAAATGTCTAACAGATTATTTCAGGGTGTTATCCATCAGATGAGAGATACCATTGACAGGACTATCGGTGTTATCGATGAGACCTCGGTCGTCATTGCGTGCAGTGAGCTGGGAAAGATCGGAGAGGTCAACGAGCACATAACTTCAGAAATGCTCACCTCTGCCGCCCCCTTTGTTCTGAACGGCTATACCTATAAGGCCTTCGGAAGCAAGCCCAGGAGCGAATATGCTGTTTTTGTTGCAGGTAATGATTACTCTGCACAAAAGTATGCTGCCATCCTTGCTATTTCTCTGGGAAGCATAAAGCAGTACTATGATGAGAAATATGACAGAGGTAACTTTATCAAGAATGTTATCCTTGACAATATTCTCCCCGGAGATATTTATCTTAAATCAAGAGAGCTCAAATTTAATTCTGATGTCACAAGAGTTTGTATGCTTATCAAAATAGCTGCAAAGACTGATATTTCAGCCTATGACGTTATCCAGAATCTCTTCCCGGACAAGTCAAAGGATTTTGTTATCAACATAAATGAAACTGATATCGCCCTTGTCAAGGAGATCAAGCAGGATATAGATTCCAAGGATCTGGAAAAGCTGGCAAGCTCTATCGTGGATACACTGTCGGGAGAGTTCTACACCCACCTGGTCATCGGTATCGGTACCCCCGTTACCGGCATCAAGGATCTTGCCCGCTCCTTCAAGGAGGCTCAGGTTGCTCTTGAGGTGGGAAAGGTATTTGATACAGAGCGCTCTATTGTAAGCTACGACAAGCTGGGTATTGCAAGACTTATCTATCAGCTCCCCACTACCCTGTGCGATATGTTCCTCAAGGAGGTATTCAAGAGAGGCTCCATTGAATCTCTGGATCAGGAAACACTTTTCACCATACAGCGTTTCTTTGAAAACAACCTTAATGTTTCAGAGACCTCCAGAAAGCTCTTTGTCCACAGAAATACCCTTGTTTACAGACTTGAGAAGATCAAGAAGCTCACAGGTCTTGATCTGAGGGAATTTGAGGACGCTATCATATTCAAGGTCGCTCTTATGGTAAAGAAATACCTCTCCTCCAATCCTATCAAATACTGATAAATATTCAGAAAGCGGAAATATCGGCGGATCATTCCTGGTTCGCCGGTTTTTTTATTTTTTGCCCAGAAATGTGAATATACAGCACCAAACAAATTGACGAACCAGACTGTTTGTTATATAATTAGAGTGGACGATTTTTTCAGGAAATGATCTGCATACATCCAAGAGAAAAGAAAGGATCTTCTTAAATTATGATTCACTTAAAAAATATTTCAAAAATATATTCAAACGGAACGGAAGCCCTGAAAAATATTACCCTGGATATCGAGCCGGGTGAATTTGTTTTTATCGTGGGTCCCTCCGGGGCAGGAAAAAGTACATTCCTCAAGCTTCTCATCCACGAGGAAAAAGCCACCTTCGGGAGGATCAGGGTAAACGGCTATGATCTGATGAAAATAAAAAACAGAAAGGTCCCCTATCTCCGGAGAACTATGGGGATAGTATTTCAGGATTTCAGGCTTATTGAAAAAATGAATGTTTTCGATAATATCGCCTTTGCGATGAGAGCTATCGGCACCCCTGAGAGAGCTATAAGAAAAAGGGTCAGCTTTGTTATTTCCGCTGTGGGGCTCACGGGCAAGGAAAAAAGCAGACCCAGCGAGCTTTCCGGCGGAGAACAGCAGAGAGTCAGTCTTGCAAGAGCCCTTGTCAATAATCCTGAAATAATAATTGCCGACGAGCCTACCGGTAATATCGACCCGAAAATGTCCTTCGAGATAATGAAGCGTCTTGTGGATATAAACAAAAAGGGCACTACAGTTATCGTTGTTACCCACGAGCACGAGCTTGTCAAGGAATTCGGCGGAAGGATCATTATCATCAACGGCGGCGAGATCCAGAGGGATGAAAGGATCCCTGCGAAGATACACGAGCAGGAAAACGAGGATGAAAACGAAGGATCGGGGGATAATTCATAATGAAATTTTCAAGCAGCGGTTATCTCGTCAGAGAGGGACTGAAAAATATCTGGAGCAACAGAATGATGTCTCTTGCTTCTGTTATCGTTCTTGTTTCGTGTCTGATAATCACCGGCGCGGCAATACTTCTTTCAGTCAATGTTACAAATCTTATCTCTAACATCGGCGATGATAACCAGATAAATGTATATCTTGATTACGATCTGTCTGATATTGATTCCATAAAGTTAGGATCCCAGATCAAGAAGGTCAAGAATGTAGATGAATGCGATTACTATTCAAAGGATGAGGCTATAAAGGAATATGAGGACAAGCTGGGAGACGTTTATCCCTTTATGCAGGGAGACGACAATCCCCTGGTAAATGCCTATAAGGTGCGGCTGAAGGATCTTTCGGAATATAAAAGTACTATTGCCGAAATAAAGAATATCAAGGGCGTGGCTTCTGTCAGCGACAGAGGTGATATTGCAAGAACTCTGACAAAGCTTAATTACTTTGTCGCAATAGTAGGCTTCTGGGTGGTTCTTGTTCTGGGTATTGTAACGCTTTTTATCATTTCAAACACTATAAAAATGACTATGTATTCAAGACGGTTTGAAATAAGCATTATGAAATCAGTTGGCGCTACGAATGCCTTTGTCCGTATACCGTTTATTATTGAAGCAATGACTATCGGACTTATTGCAGGAATAATTTCATCTGTTGTGCTGATATCTATCTACAATCCCATCAGGGAGACCGCAGGACATACGATCAATCTTATCGGAAGCTCAACTATCCCCCTGGATGATCTCTGGTTCAGGATAGTTATGGGGCTTTCCGGGGCGGGTATACTTATCGGCGCTCTCGGAGGATTTATTTCAATAACCAGATATCTGCGCAAGGAAGGAGGAGAGATCCTTGGCTGGTAAAAAGTTTTCAAAGGCTGTTATTTCATCAATCTCTGTCCTTATGGCAGCGGCTGTGCTGGCTGTTCCCGGTGCGTCGGCCTTTGACGCTATACAGAATGCTGAGGATAGAAAGAAAATACAGGAGCAGATTTCAGATTCAAAAAATGAACTGAACAGCACGATCAAAACCATTGAAGAAAAGGAAAAACTGAGCAAAGAACTTCAGGGTCAGATTCAGAAGCTCAGTCAGAAGATCAAAGCCAGCAACGAAAAAATCAAAAAACTGAATCAGCAGATCAAGGATAATCAGAAAAAAATCGATAAGAAACTGGAAGCTATCGAGGACAGACTCGCTCTTCTCAGAAAAAGACTTCGGGCTATTTATACAGCCGGAGATATTTCTTCCCTGGAGATAATCCTCAAGGCAAAGGATTTTGATGATTACATTGATAAAATGGAGCTTGTACGAAGTGTTGCTACTCATGATGACAATCTGATTAAAAATCTTCAGAAGGAAATGAAGGACATCAGCAAGGAACAGGAAAAGCTCAGGCAGGATAAATCAAAGGTGGAATCCGAAAAGAAAACTCTTGAATCCGACAAGAATAAGATCAATCAGCTTTCTGCTGATAACGAGCTTCTTCTTTCCAGTCTTAATGAAACAAAAAGCAAGACAGAAGATTCTATCAAAGAAAACGAAAAGCGTGATAAGGAGCTTGAGGACGCGCTTAAAAAGTATAACAAGGAATTAGCTGATAAACTGAAAAAGCTTCGTGAGGAAGCCAAAAAGAATGCCCAGAAAAATAATACCTCCAATACCAAAAAGAATAACAGCGGCAACAGCGGAAGCACCGGCAATAATGGCAACAGCGGAAACAGTGGTAACAATGGTAACAGCGGCAGCTCTGACAACAATAATTCAGGAAACCAGGATGATAACAGTCAGGACAACAATGAAAGCAATTATTATGACGGTTATGTATGGCCTTGTCCAGGTCACACCTATCTGACCTCGACCTTTGACGAATGGAGAGGCGTAAACAATCACGGGGCTCTTGACATCGCAGACGGAAGCGTCTATGGTGCGGCGGTAGTTGCCTGCTGGGAGGGCACTGTATTTTCAGTCTGCACTTCCTGCACACACGATTACGGAAAAAGCTCCAGCTGCGGCTGCGGAGGCGGATACGGAAACTATGTTATGATAGACCACGGCGGCGGAAAGGTCTCAATATATGGACATCTCTCATCTGTGACAGCCTACAGCGGTCAGCACGTTGAGCCGGGTCAGCTTATAGGATATGTTGGTTCCACAGGCTATTCTACAGGCCCTCATCTTCATTTTGAAATGCAGTACAACGGTGTACGATATGATCCCCTTACAGAATACAATTGATAATGAGCCGGAGACTTTTCAGGAGGTCTCCGGTTTTGTTCTGCCTGTCCCCCTCTTTGTTTGTTTCAGCCTGAAGTATTATGCAGGCACGCACAGCACAAAACCGGCGACTCGAAAAAAATAAACCAGATACGCACAGTCTACCACGGCAACAATACCTCATTATCTATTGCCGCGACACGAAAGGTTATGCGAATTGAGAGCGGAAGCACTCAGTCGCAAATCAGGTGCAGTGTCGACGCTTATGCGGCTTTTTTTCACTATATTCATTGACAATAATGAATATAAATATTATAATATCTTTATGTAAAAATATGAGAAACACATAAAAGCAGAACGGGTACAGTATAGCTTTGAATTTTCATTCTCAGGACAGGCTGTAGCTTTTGTGTTTCCCGGAAAAACTAAGGAGGTTATATTCAAATGAAAGGGTTCATCAAAAAAACAGGCGCAGTGCTGTTATCTGCTCTGATGCTGGGAGGTACGGCTGCGGCTCTGCCGGCGGTCATTCCGGAAAGCAGTATTACTGTCAACGCAGAAAAGTATGGGGATTTTGAGTATTCTCAGTATAGTTTTGAGGATGACACTATTATATTAAATAAATACATTGGTAAGAATACTACTGTAACGGTTCCTGCAAAGATCAACGGTAAAAAGGTAGTTGGTCTGGACTATGAAGCATTTCAGGATAATATCATTATACAGAATATTGTGATCCAGGAGGGAATTGAATTTATTTACTCCAGTTTTTCCGGATGCAAAAATCTGAAAAGCATATCTATACCCGCAAGTGTTAATAATATCGAAGACGCTTTCGGCGGGTGCGAAAAGCTCACAACTATCAAGGTTGATCCCAACAGCAAATATTACACCTGCGTTGACGGTGTCCTTTACAACAAGAACAAGACCTGTATCGAAACAGTTACGACCGGCATAAAGACACTACACGTCCCGAAGAGCGTTAAAAATATCGTTTATGATGGTCAGCTGAATTACTGTCATAAGCTGGAAAGGATCACAGTAGACCCGGATAATACTGAGTATACCTCTGTTGACGGAGTTTTATTTTACAAGAATAAAAGATATATATGGCACATCCCCTATTGCCTGACATCTATGACCTTCCCGAAGGAAACTACTTTAGGCAAATATCCCTTCGGGAGTGCATATAATCTGAAAAGCATATTTGTAGAACCGGAAAACAAGGAATATTATTCCTTTGACGGTATTATGTATGATAAGAGAGCAACGAAAGTATTCTTTTGTCCCCAGGCAAAAACGACAGCTGAGATCAAAGGAACTGTAAAAACCATCAAATCAAGTGTATTTTATAACTGCAGAAATCTCAGCTATATCAAAATACCTGCAAGTGTTGAAACAATCGACGAATCTGCGTTTCCCGGCTGTAAAAATCTCAAATATGTTTATATACCCGCTACTGTAAAAACTCTGGGAGCAAAATCCTTTGGCTATGATAGTAATACCGACAAAAAATATAATGATTTCACTATATATGGCGTAAAGGGCTCTGCAGCTGAGAAGTACGCAAAGGACAACGGCTTTAAGTTTGTTGCAGGAACAGCTCCCAAGCCTCTTACACTGAACAAACAGGAAATGACCATGGGCAATGGAGAAACAACAAAGCTCAGCGCAACAGTCAATGTCCTCAGCAACAAGAATGTCAAATGGCGCACATCCGATTCAAAAAAGCTTACAGTTGACCAGAAAGGAAATGTCAAAGCTGTGAGAACAGGTACAGCCTGGATAACTGCCAGAGCCTCCAACGGGTACGAGCAGGCCTACAGGATCACCGTAAAGAACGTCCCCTCAAAGATAACCCTTACAAAGGGCGTACTCACCATCGGTGTGGGCGAAAAATACAGCCTTGGCTCAAACGTAAACAGCGGCGCCGGATGCGCTACGAGAACCTACCGCACAAGCAATTCTTCTGTTGTAAAAATGACAAAGACAAACTGGACAGGCGAATTTGTAGGAGTAAAACCCGGAGTTGCATATGTGACTGTCCGCACATACAACGGCAAGGAGCATTCCTGCAAGATCACTGTAAAGGCCGCTCCGAAGAGCGTTACGATCAGCAAGAAAAATCTCACACTCAAGGTTGGTCAGACAGCGACACTCAGCTGCTGGACTAACGACAATTCCGGATGTGCAAAGCGCACCTTCCGCACCAGCAATTCTTCTATCGTAAAAATGACCAACACCAACTGGACAGGCTCCTTCAAGGCTATAAAAGCCGGAACAGCCTGGGTTACAGTCCGGACATACAACGGCAAGGAATCCAGCTGCAAGGTCACGGTAACGAAATAATTATCCGGATGCTTTCAGGATAAATAAACCGGGAATCTGTTTTTTGCAGGTTCCCGGCTTCACTATCTCCCTGAAAGGCGGCGCACCCGGCCGCATCATCACCTTTGAGCGGCGCTCCACAGCGTTGACATAGCCGCTGATCACAGCGCAGTCCTCACTTCTGATCTCGATTTTCATATTCTCACCACCCTTCAAGTGTGTTTTAGGGCAACAAAAAAAGCGCTCTGCAAGGGACAATAATGTCCTTAGCAAAACGCTTATTTTATTGAGTTTTAAAAGACTTTTTGCAGACTTTTCTGCAAATTTGAAGAATTAAAGCAACAATTTCAATGTTTTTGCAGACTTTTTGCAGAAATAGAGCAACTATCGCAAAGCCTGAACAATCATAAATGTAATCCAAAAGCCGAGTACCGACCCGGCCAAAGCAAACAGAAATTTAATTAAGTATTTCATAGTATTACTCCTTTTTGGGCATAAAAATACCGCCCTCAATGAGAGCGGTTAAATTTCAATTCTACTTACATCAATTTTTCCCGACATCAGATCAGGTAATAGTGCATCTCTCAACTCTGTAAAATATTGATTCTGCATAGTGTTAAGTACAGCGATCTGATTTTTCCAAATTCCAAAAAACTGAATAAGAATATCGGGCAATAAGTCTTTATCGTTGCATTTGAACACAAATTCGTTTTTATTTTTCGTAAAGCTTATAAAATCCTCTGTTTCAAGTGTCAATCCTAATGCTGACATCTGTTTTGCGCTCTCTTTGGATTGATCTTTACTTTTCCTATACATTTCTGTGTCAAGTCCTATTTGTTTTGCAATCGTTTCATTTATGACAAGCTTACAGGAATTCTGCATCCTTGTGATGTAGTTGATATTATCCGCTATTTCCTGAAATGGTCTGTGCTGAGTTTCCTGCTCCTCAAAGCGAATGTATCTTGATGGTGTCAAGATATAGTCATTTTCAATTATGCGCTCATTTGCTGCAACAACAGAAAACCCGGCAATATCCTCACACTTTCCACACAACTGCTCAATAAGTTGTTTTGATAAAACATTCACCGTCTTGTGATATGTCCTGTTTGTATGACTTGCGCCGCCATACTGCCCGTTCTGATCTCGCTGTTCCTGCGTTGCTTTTCTTCGGCAGTCAAAAAAATCTATATGCCCATTTCCGTTCCCGAATAAACATATACAAGTCGGTATCGTTGTACTTTCAAACATCTTATCAGGCATAAGTATTATTTTTTCAAACCTTCCACTGTCTGTCAGTACCTGTCGTACAGTCTTTTCTACATCGGATGATAATATACCGTTAGGCAGAACAAAAGCACACTTTCCGCCTTTTTTTAATCGGCTCAAAGCTGTCAGAATAAAAGCGAAATTTGCATTACTCGCCGGCGGAATAACTTCCTTGAATCTTTCGTCAGCAAATAAAGGTTCGGGAGCATCCCATTTGATATTATACGGCGGATTTGAAACAATTTCATCCGCTATAATTTTTGGCGGTTCGCTTACTTCTTCAACAATAGAAAAAGCCTCACCGCAGTGAAGCTTGTATACTCTATAACATTCCATTGTCAAAACATTTCGATTGATAATATAACCGTTCATGTTGCGAACAGCCATATTAAACAACAGATACGGTATAACTTTTTCGTCCAGTTCTTCACAGATAAACAGTTTATCCGGATTTCGTACCCATTTCTGAATTGTTAACGCTCCAGAACCTGCACAGATATCATAAACTATTTTGCCGCCCGTTTCTGTTAGCTCTGCACAAAGCTTTGCAATACTTTTAGGTGTATAATCCTGTTTCTTTTCCTGTCTGTCCGCTTCGTAATATTGAAAAATCTTTTGAAGCCAGTCCACTGTCAGATCTTCCACAGTATTACAAAAGGCGGTCAGCTTCACGATATCATTGTTTATCACGGCATCGTAAAGCTTTCCGCCCAATTCTGAAATATTATCGCACTCGAATATATCAAGTGTCTTTTTACAAAGTTCCCCGAGTTCCAATGTGTCACCTCATCAATCCACTATTTCAATAGATTCAATTTCAGATTCGAATATTTCAACACCGTAGTTGTCTTTTTTGTCATGTTTGATGCCTATACTGTCTTCATTTTGATCAACATTATCATATTTATCATCGTAAGCAACAACATAACAATTATGATATTCTTTTCCGTCTTTACACTTAATGTTTACTTTTTTCCATAGATAATCAAGTAATTTCATGCTTATTCCTCCTCTGGCATAGGTGAATATGGCGAAAAATGCGTTCTTTTTTTGGAATATATAGCGGTCAACCAAGTTGTTTCTTTTTGCAGCAATGTTTTGAAAAAATTATTCGTTGTCAATTATCGGAGGTTCAATTTCTCCTGCTTTCCATTTTTTACGGTATTCATTAAGACATAAATGGTTGCGACCTGATAAATTAGGCTTTACTAACTGCAAGTCATCATCAAACCAACCACATACAGTACACATATCAAAGGAATCACGTTCTTCAAATTCGTATTTTCCGCAAACAGGACAAAGATGCTTTGTTTCAGCATTATCATTCATTTCCAACAGCCTCCTTTTGTTTTTGATCCTCAAAATATGCCAACTTATCTCTCGGCTTGAATAAAGTTTTTATGTTTCTATTCGGATTTCCCTTTACAAAATCATTTTTCAGAACATCATATCTTACAATTTCATTTTGAGCATTTTTGTATCCGAGTATGGTATCACTGCAAGCACTTTGCGCCAAATCTAAAGCTCTTGCCTCATACTGTTCTTTGGTTGTAATACCGTCTTTGACATATTCTTTTTGGTGTGTTCTTCCGTTCTGCCAATGATTATTTAGGGCTTGTTTATTTTTGAACCCTTTGACAAAAACATTTTTCCCTTTGGCAGAAGCATCTGTACCGCCCTCTTCGCCAATATAGATATGCCGTCCGTTTTTGGTGATCCAACCTCTTTCCTCAATTATACCACCCTCATCCGGATTGTCAACTTCATCATTCCCGAAATTGACCTTGTTTTCGGACATCGTCATGCTCTGATTCATGTTGGGCGTGTAGATGGTCTTGGTCTTGGGGTCGTAGAGCACATCCTGCAAGCCGAGCTTTATCCAGTTGAGCCCCAGAGGCGGCAGGTCCTCCTTGTAACGGGCTTCGTCAATTTGCAGAACATTACATTCAAGCCCCGTTTTGTATGCCTGGTAGCGCTTCAGGATGTCGCCCTTCAGCAGCTCTGTCGTATCGAAGGTAAAATACATCAGGTCGCGCTCGCTGGGAAGAAGCAGGCCTCTGTCCAGTGCCGCTTCAAAGGCCATTATAACCGGGACGACAGCTCCCTTCACAGCCGAGGCCAGAGCCTCCTCGCCTGCCCTGCCGCTTATCACCTCCGGAGATAAGCCGAAGATCTGACAGACCAGTTCGTTATTGCGTATCTTATTTTCACTCAGCTGCATTTCAACGCTGGTATTGCTGCTTTCGTGAAAGCTTATGCCCTTATTGAGTATCATCATTGTATTGCCGGTGTTGGCATACATATCCTGCCACTTCTGGCGGAGATCAGAAAGCATCTCCGCCGACAGCTTGTTTTCACTGGTGAGAAAGCCCTTCTTGTTTCCCCCGGAGGATACAAGAAGCTTTTCGTATACTATTTCCCGGTATATTGTGGATAATATCTGCTGGTGCTGGAGGATGATGCTTTCCCCCTTCAGGCCGTCCCTGGTATCGTGCAGTAGCCTTATCACCTCGTCATCCCTCAGCCTCATCCCGTTGGACAGGACATATTCTCCCATCTTGAACACCGGGTCCGCTGATGAATAATAGGAGGATATAGCTGTGTTCCTGATATATCTGAGGGACAGAACATCATTTCCGTACATTTCGGGATAAATAAAGCCGCTGCCGTATAAAAAATAATCCGCCACAACAGCCTGCTTCATCTGAAAGGGGTCAAGAAGATCCCCTGTTTCATCATTGAGAAGTTTCAGCCGGAAATCGTCCTTTATTTCCTCCGTCCTGTTCCTGCTTTTGTCCTCCCGGTACAGCTTCACCGGCAGGCCTGCGATCATAGAAGCTATGAAACCGATACAGGCAGAGACAGCCGGTATCTCCGTTGCTGTTTCCGGAGTTATTTCTGTTTTTTTCAGCAGCGAAAGCAAATGATCATCCGCAGTTATGACCTCCGCTCTTGCCTCTCTTCCAAGTATTCTGTCTAAAAATCCCATTTTTTCACTCCTTAAACCATAACCGCCCAGTCTGCATCCGCGTCCCGGAGCTCATAGACCTCCAGAAGATACAGTGAATTTATCAGAGCCACCACCATATCCACCTTACCGGCGCTGCGCTTTTTGTCCACGTACATATTCCGGTTAGTGTCATATCGACACCGGGCGTTCTGAAAATTCAGCTCTAAAAGCCTGTTTTTGTCGTACCGGAATTCCTTTTTGAGTATTTTTTCTTTGAGAAGCTTGGTGGGCGAATGAAGGACGCTGGAATGCTGCCTGATCTCCACCGTCTCGTATTTTTTGTCCCACTTCTGAGCCGAGCTCATGGCGTTGCGCCTGTCGTAGCCGATATATGCAACGCTGCAGCCGTAACGCTCTTCAATCTGAAAAACAAACTCCTCAACAACACTGTAGTCAATTACCCTGTTTCCACAATCAATACATTTCATTTCTTCAATAAACTCCCTGTAAGGGATCTTTTCGGTGCGGCTCTTGCTTTCAACGCTGTCGGCAGGAATAAAACCGATGGCATCCGCTAAGACAGTCTCGCCGTCATCGTCAAGAGCGGACATGGCAACAGCAGTATTGTCAGTCGTCTCCGAAAGGTCAACGCCAAGATAAACAGTGCGTCCGCTCCAGTTGATTGGCTCGGTGCTCCGGCAGGCAATAACATCCTGCGGGTCGATATAGGTCTCAGTCCCGACACCCTGGTATATGATATTGCAGTGTTTTGTCAGGAAGTTTTCTCTCTTCGACGGCATTATCACAGCGTCCTGACGCTTTTTGAGAAGGTCACTCATAATTTCCGGGATCTCCAGCGCAAGGGGATTGCTCTGCTCTATAATGCTGTCGTCAGTCTCCCAGCTCTTTGTTTTATCCGGCTCATACAAAAGGGAAAAGACTGTTTCATCCTCAATTATCCCGTCCAATACCTGCTTTGCCTTCCTGATCTCATCCTCAAAGGGGTTTTCGATAGTCGGGTATTTTGTTGAAATGATACAGCCCAGCTTATTTTTTATAGTGAGCTGACCGGAGCGCATTGCTTCAACAGGATAATTTGTGGTAAGCGCACCGACTTCATCAGCGACAAAGGCATTCGGCAGCTTGCCGTCAAGACGTGAAGTCGAGAACGACAGTGGGATATAATCATTCTGATTGAGAAGACAGAGGATATCATCCCGCCTGATCTTGAATTTTCCTTCAAGCGCAGGGCTTGAGCTGATTATTTCCCGGATCTGTGTCTGAATTTCCCTTGACAGCTGACCATCGGGCGCAACACTGTAGAACTTTGAAAACTTTGGCTCAATGAAGAATAAAACGATAAAAACCAGCGCAATCAGAAAGGTTTTACCGTTTTTTCTGCAAATTTCAAGAACAGCCGTTTCATATCTTCTCAGCTGCATATCCTCACGGTAAACGACAGTAAGCACGGCAAAAAGAAACAGCCATTGAAAGCCCGAAAGGGTCTCAAAGACTGTTCTTCCTGCCATAAGTCCTCTTGGAATTATCAGCAGCTTGGTAAGACTGATTATCTGTCCTCTTTTTTTCTCGTTAATGCAGAATTTTTTATCCTTGCCCTCAGCGATTTTGAGGTAAATCCTGCATTGCTTTTTTACGTATTTCGGCGCATTTATCTTTTTGGAAACGACTGCTTTTGCGTAGTCGATATCCCTGCTCAAGTTCCTGTACCCAGAAGCTCTGGATTATCGGTACTGTTGCCGGTTATTGCAGCAGTGGCAGTAAACTCTGCTGTCAGCTGTGCATCCTCTGCGCCTGCTGTAACAGCTCTCGCAATAAATGCGCCGTCATCGAATTGTACAAGATAATCGGTGTTTGTGGTAGTTGTATCGACGGTCGTTGACACTCTGAGAATATCGCCCTCAAAGATTTCCTTGTTGTTTTTATCCTTTCGTGGGGTTTTTGCTCCCACGCTTGAAGGTATCACGGCAATAAACTCACCTCTGACAGCTGTAAGTCCGTCATCGCTTTGCTTGATGATAAAACCGCTGTCCGCGCAAAGAAACGCCAAACTGTCAATAAACAGTACATTAGGCAGCACCGACCACTGGTTTTTTCTGTTTTTACCTCTGTATTCACTCATTTGAAAGTCCCCCTTGATCGTTTTCATTTACTTATACAGAACGTGCATAATTTTCATTTTCATGCACGCTGCTCCTCCGGCATCCCGGATAGTGCCTCCTGGCTTTCCCTCATTGTTTCACTCAGATCCATTTTTTACCCCCCTATACTTCCATATTCTGCAGTCCCTTTTCTCTCAGCCTGTCAGCCCTGCGCCGCAGCTGCCGCGCACAATACAAACAGTCGCCGTACATCGCATACAGGTTTTTAAGCTTTTTATCGTAGTAATATATAAGCTTCGCATTCCGGCAGTGCCGCCTTTTTTCTTCGAACTCCAGAATTTTTTTGTATGTCTCATCGGCGGATTTCAAATACTCATCCGCCCACTGGCCGTAGGTCATTTCCGTGTTCCTCCGTTTCCTCTACACGCGTCACTGTCCCCTCGTCAGCTCTGCCTTTTGCTTTTTCGTATTCCTCGTTGCTCATGCTGTCGATCATCGAGGTGATAAGCTCATCCCTACTGTTTTCGATCCACAAAAGCAGCTTGTACCGGATATAATCAAGATAGGTTTTCACCCTTCGGCTTTCAAGTCCTGTTTCATACCCCGGATGAGGAAAGCTGTCCTCCATCTGGTACCCCACCTGCATATAATCCGGGACTTCCCTTTCCAGATATGTCGCCAGATAATCACTGTCAACGCTGTCAAAATTATCAAAAAAATTATCAACAACCTTCTCGGTGCACCAGTCATATCCCCTGACAAATTCCTTGTCATCTCCTGTCAGGTATTTCTGGTTGTAGTTTTCATCTTCTCTGCAGTTTGGTATGTAACTCATTTTTTCCTCCTTGTCTTTCGGGCATAAAAATACCGTCTTGATTTCGCACTGTGCGATTTCAAGACGGTTGGTTTATTATGTTTTTCTTCCAACTTGATTTAGCGCTGTGCAAAATCAAGAGGTTTTTGAAAAAAGTTTTTTGGCAAAACAAGCAACGATCATAACAATTCTTCAAGTGTGAAGTTGAGACCGTATTCTTTCAAATCCTGTTCAGACACATCCAGTTCGTTCTTGATGGTGTCAAGGACTTCGTAATACGCTGTTTTCTTGCCGGCAATAAAAGCATCATCCGGCTCCGTTTTACTTTCTTCAAAGGCATCATTTGCATTGTCAATTACTCGTGCAATGATGTATTTTAACCTTTCCGCTGTCAGTTTACTCATCAAGATCACCTCTCCTTTTCAATTCGTCTTCTCTACGTTGAATAGAGACAGAAAAATTCCGGATTTCCTTGTTCCAATGTTTTAATAGCCCGCTCCGTCTTCTGTCGTCATATGTATCCCAATCACGAACATATTTCTCTGGGTGAGAAGTTTTATCCTTGTGTTCGTCTATCCTTTTCTGGTATCTTCTGATGGCACGCTTCAACGAAGTGCTGTCTTGCTTGTATAAATCGCTCTCCACTTTGCTTTCAGTTGCATCGCCGGACTGCCCGGACGCACCTTCCTGTCCGCCGCTGTCCACACCGCCATCCTTATCAGCATACGGCTCACTGCCGTTAAACTGTCCGTTTCCCTTCCTTTTTGCGGTGTGTCCGTCGTTTCTTTCCTCAATTATACCACCCCTTCGCAGTAAGTCAATCCTCTCTGCCATGTGCTGCAGGGTAAATAATCGGTCTGTATGCTGCGCACGGATATCTGCAAGTGGGAATATGTAATAACAACGAAAGAGTACACGTCTTAGTTGCATATGCTTGGTGTCCAAACAGGTTACGCAAGCCGGAGGTACATCATATTGACAGCGATAAGAAGAATAATAATTATCTTAATCTAATCTGGGTCAACAAGTCGGAACATGAGAAATTGCATACTCTGTTAAAACAGGCAAAGATTGACAATGATTATTCAAAGTACAATGAAATGATTGAGACTATCCAAAAAGATAACACATACACAGAGGAATTGAGATGTCTGTTGTTCCCAAAAGAAGGAGCTATAATTGTTTCGTGGATGCCGAAACAGACATATCTTGACTATAAAGCCGGAAAAATCACTCTTTGGGATATAGATTATACTCATGATAGAGGTAATTATGTAGTTAGTACATCCTATATTTCTGCGAAACGCAAGGAGAAAAATGATGTCATATCCTAACCAAAAGCATATAACGATAATTAAGACGGAAAGCGGAAAAGAAAACACTTACAGTGTTATCAATCAGTTAGCATTACGATTAGCAATGACCAAACTTAAAAATAGTAGCTTCAAGTTATGGGCTTATTTGGCAAGCAACCAGAACAATTATAAATTCTGGTTGAGCCAAACAGATTGTAATTTTTGGGGTATCGGAAAAGATTCCTATTATGATGCTGTAAGACAACTGATTGATACAGGATATCTTGTACAGCAGGAGCAAAAGAACGAATATGTCTTTTATGAATTACCGCCACAATTTAATAGGGAATAATTGATTAACTTGGTAAAAAACCGAAGGTATCTATGGAAAATCCGAAAACATCTACGGAAAAACCGAAAATATATAGGGAAAAACCATAGAGAAATATTATATATATTACATATATTATAGGATAGTATATATCCATAGCACTATTTTTGATTACCGCTTGACAGCGTGTCGAATAGTCACACTACATTGTTGAACCGAAATAATTTTTGTATGAAATGTAGTGTGCCTATATCACTATCACTATTTTACTGATAAACAGAAAGGAAATAATAATTATGAAAAACAACAACATAGATAACTTGGATTATAGCGGCAAGAACGATATACACGAATAATAGTCTGTATCCCCTCGTAACCCTCAATCTTTCGGACTTATCGAAAACTTCCGAAAACAGCATATTTCAGCGGTAAATTACCAATGTTTCGGCTTTATATAATTAAATGGCATTCCAATATAATAAAAATATAAGAATACATCCCCATGCATTGTTTGTATTTTCTTTAATAACTATCATACCATATATTAATATAAAAGTTGTTAAAGCTTCGAAAATTGTATATGAATCAAATCCGATCATTCCATGAATCAAAATACATACTATTCCACATACTATAGCACCATAATTTAACCATTTATTTTTACTTATATATCTATCATTTATTTTTTTTGATATTACAACATAATTAATGCCTTCCATAAATCCCCAAATTAAAACTATGAATAAATAACCTAATAAATTAGTTGGGAAATTAGCATGCAAAAACATCTCGGTAAAAAAACAACCTTTTAATGGAAAATATGATTTTACTTCATTATTAACTAATAGAAAGATTAAAGATGGAATACATACAATCATTGATAATATGACTGTTTTAAATAAATTGTTTTTTACTAATCCATATTCTTTCAATTTTTCTTTTCTATAAAGAATGACAATCAAACTTCCCAAACCAGCCAAACCAAATTGTATTAATATAATTGGAATAAATTTAATCCATATATTTAATCCACTAGTTTTTGCAAAACTCATTATATTATTTCCAAAAACTAAATAAATAATTAATGGTATTAAAGTAAAAAATACAATAATATTTAAATCTTTATCAGCATCTTTTTGCTTAATACTTAATTCTTTCTTTTTCATTTATTTGTCACCTTCATTAACTATTATAACACATATTTTCTATATCTAATTACATCGCAATATTACTATTTTGCGAATTGTTTTATTTACTTTTTTATGCACAAAAGAATCGTCTCTGTACTAGCAGACGATCTACTACTCTGTTGTTAGATATTTACTACCATACTTCCATACTACATTACTGCATTACTTCTACTACAATACTTCTAAAGTTTACTGCATTACAACTATTTACTACTAAATACTTCTTACTGCATACTACTTTATCTAACAACAATATTATTATAACATATTGTCGAAGAATGTCAATTAGTAATCATTAAAATGGAATTGTCAAGAAAAGTATAGTCAAAGAACACACTAAATTTTGAGTAAGGTTCTGCGATAGGAAACGGAGTGGAGCGTAGCGGAATGGAGTTTCCTATCGCAGCGGCGCTGTCTTCGGGGGTCAGGCAGCGTTCATGGATGCAAGATTCCTATATACAACCGGCGGCCATCCTCCCGGATTGAAGCCGTTTATTCGCCGTGTATTATAATATCCGAAAATATATCTGTAGATTACGGTTTTGACTTGATCACGGGTCATTCTGTAGGTGGGGATCTTATAGAGTTTCTCTTTTTTCAGTGTAGCAAAGAAACTTTCCATTCTGGAGTTATCAAAGCATTTCCCTGTACTGCTAAGGCTTTGGATCATACCATATGATTTCAATGTGTCTCGAAATGATTCACTTGTATATTGACTTCCTCTGTCGGTATGCAGAATCACACCATCCAGAGTTCCGAATCTTTGTCTTAATTGCTTTACCGTATCAATACAGAGTTCTTTTTTCATATTGCTGCGCATTTCCAGCGCAAGAATTTCACCGTTGTAGCAGTCAAAAATCGGAGACACATAAAGCTTTCCATCAGAACATTGAACCTCTGTGATATCCGACAGCACCTTTTTTACCGGTGCAGAGGATGAAAAATCACGTTTGATTATATTTTCTTTTTCCTGAACTTCGTCTGTTGCCTTTGTTATACCGTGGGGAATGCGCTTTTTATGAAGAAGACCGCCTTCTTTCATAGCTCTGTATATGGTTCTTCGGCTGTAACGCTTTCCGTCCTGTTCTAAAGCCGTCCGAATGCGTTCTATTCCGTAGTTTTCGTTTTCCGGACATTCTCCAATAATTTTCTTTATTTCGACCAGAAGAAGCTCTCGATTGCTGGGAATTATGCTGTTACGACACCAGCGGTAATATCCCGATTCGTTAATATTCAGAACACGACACATTTCTTTGACAGTGTATTTCCTCTTGTATTCCTTAACAAAGAGATGCCTTTCCCAAGCTTTTACTTCTTCCGGTCTTTTGCGAAAAAACCGAGTGCATCCTTCAAAATATCATTAGCTCTGCGAAGCTCGGCATTTTCCTTTTCAAGTTCGTTGTTGCGTTTTTCAAGTTTGCTGTCACTCATCCTTGGCTTTGAGGCTTCTGCTTTCCTCTTGTTTCTACATGAAGAAAGCGTGTAGTACGGTAAACCAAGTTGTCCTGCTGCCTTTTTCACACCGATCTCATCGGATAACTTTAATGCCTCTTCCTTGAATTCTTTTGTGTACATCATCTCTGTCACTCTCCATTCTGATTTTCATTATATCAGAATTTAGTGCCTCTTTCGACTGTACTTAAAGTATAACACTCCAGAGGTACATAACAAGTGGCAACGAAAAATAGAATCTATACAACAATAACCGTCAAATCAGACCGCTACTACGTTGTAGTTAGCTACTATCTCACATCCGCCACAGGCGAAAAACAGCGTAAGCAAAAATGGATTGCAACGGAATATACAACGGCAGATAAATCCGTTAAGCGTAAGATAGAGGATATTCGTAGGGGTATTCAAGCAGAATATGAAAGTAAGATTTGCGACAATTACAGCGATATTCTCTTTACGGATTATCTCAAACTGTGGATTGAACAAGCAAAAACCACAATTCAGGACAGCACATATTGCGAGTATAAGAAAACAATGATCAACACTATTTGCCCTTATTTTGAGGAACGAAAAATCAAATTATCCGACTTAGAACCTTGTCATATACAAGAATTTTATGATTACAAAATCAAAAACGGAACAGGTGCAAATACAATAAAGCATTATCAGGCATATCTGCATAGAGCATTAAGGGATGCAGTCAGAACAAAGCGTATAAAGGAAAACCCGGCTAATGCAGATTTTCTGATACTTCCGAAGGTGGAAAAGCATATAGCACATAATTACAACGATGAACAGCTTTTAAACCTTCTAAGACACGTCAGAGGACACGAATTAGAACCAGTAGTCGTTATTGCCTCTTATCTTGGTTTGCGTAGAGGTGTAATAATCGGCTTGAAATGGGAATGTATCGACTTCAAGAATAAAACCTTAACCATTTTGGGAACAGTTAAGGATAAGAGCCTTTATGAGGGGTCAAAAATCAGAAGTATGTATTATCAGCCCACGGCGAAAAATCAATCATCCTTGCGTACTTTTCCGCTGTCAGAAGGATTGTGTAATTATTTGCTAAATCTCAAAGTAAAGCACGAGCATGAACAGCAGAATTGCGAATACTACAATGATGAATGGCTTGGATTCGTATGTGTCAGACCTAACGGAGATTTAATTCCTCTTGATTATGTGACAAGGTGTTTTCCGAAAATAACCGCAAAAGCAGGTTTACCACGCCTAACGATTCATGAATTAAGACACACAAATGTAAGCGTATTGCTTGAAAAGGGTGCAGGATTCAAAGCATTGCAGGTATGGAGTGGACATAGCACTTACAAGACCACGATGGATACTTATGCACATCTAAGTATGGACAGCAAGCAGGAATTGACAAATATAATTGGTAGTGTGTTAGATGATGAACTTCAAAAAATCATGGCACAAAATGGTAATTGATAGCAATTTGCTTGTTAGAAAACTGTTAGAAGCATACCAAAATATACCAGATTATTCCATACGACAAAAAAATAAAACCGCCAAAACATAGTGTTTAAGCGGTTTTCTGAGTGCCGGTGGCGGGGCTTGAACCCGCACGCCCTTTCGGACAACAGATTTTGAGTCTGTCTCGTCTGCCAATTCCAACACACCGGCATATTCAACACCTGTAAATTATATATCATCTTTCAAAAAATGTCAAGCAAAACCAGCGTGACGATAGTGTCAAGTAGTTCTGGGAAAAATCAAACAGCCTTGAGTCTGGCACAAGCT
>CAMVQZ010000034.1 GCA_947169745.1 uncultured Clostridia bacterium | reverse complement strand
CTCCGCCGCCGCAGCCCTCACGGGCTGCTACCTGCGGCTGGTTTACTTTGACTTCCGGCTTTTCAATCCTCTGACAGCGAGCGCCTGCTTTTGTATAGTAGGTTTGTCATAGCCAATAAGAACTATGTTTCTGCAAAGACTTACTTATAAATAGGAGCGACAACCAAAATTATTCTTTATTCTTTATTTTTGCTTCAACCAAAATTTTCTATTTTCAACTCTCAATTTTGGAGGTTTTCCATTTAATAGCTGACACATTTATTGTTTTTCTCTATCGACAAAAAAGCCTGCCGCATTATGCAGACAGGCTCTGCTTGTATGGGGTAATGGTGCGAAACCGGCGCCGCCAGCTATCCCTTGATTATTTCTTTTTTTTGCTTTTTTTCGATGATGACAATACCATTGCCAACAGGTCAAGCGTTGCCGCAGCAAAGAGGACAATATATGTCAGTGTCCAGATCTGCAGACCTGCAATAGGATTCAGAGCTACAAGTATTCCGAAAGCAATAGTCAGAAGTGCTCCCAACAAAACAAATATCGAAAGCTTTGCCTTGTCCTTGGAAGCTTCAAAATAGCACTGAGCCTTGAATATTCCGCACAATACAAGAATCAGGCCATAGACGATCGCAACAGCTTTCAGGATACTCAGCACAAATCCGGTAGCGAAAACGAGAACTGCTCCCAGAGCGAGATAGATGAATGCAGTAGATATTGCCAGTATGTTGGTTTTCTTCTTTTTCTTATCAGTAAGGAATTTAAAGAAACCGATAATACCGTTGAACATAAGAACAATGCCAAATATCATTATTATGATATTTGTCAGACGCTGTGGATTGACAATCAGCATAACGCCAACGGCAATCTCAAAAAGAAAAAGAAGAATAAGCCGCAGAGAATTTTTTAAAGCTTTCATTTTCACACCTCCTGAATTAATATTTTCAAAAGCTTTATACCATTATAGTCCATATTTGTACAATTTGCAATATTTGACAGTCTTTTCTTAAACTTATTTACGCTTATTTACATTATTCATTGCCCGTAAGATCAGCTGATTTATTGCAATGTAAAATTGAAAATTGCCGCTCCTATTATTGTAAGCTTATGCGTGACATTATTACTTTCGGCTTTTGGTTAATATATCCATAAAAGCAGGCGCTCAGTGCCGAGAGAGTAGAATACCGGAAGTCAAAGTAAGCCAGCCGCAAAAAGCAGCCTGTAAGGGGTGCGGCGGCGAGGGGTGGGAGCATTATCTGAGACGGTGAGCGCCGGATGCCGCGGAATGAAAGTGTTGGAACACACGACCGAGCGAATGGAATGAGCGACTACGCGAACATGGGTGGTTTTGCAATATGGGGAAAGTGTGGTATAATGGCAGGGAGAGAAAAGAGATGTCAGGAGGGAGACAATGACATTAAAGGAACTGGAAACAGGAAAAAGCGCTGTGATAACCTCAGTAGGAGGAGAAGGCGCACTGCGGCAGCATTTCCTGGATATGGGAGTGCTTCCCGGCACAGAAGTCACACTTATCAAATACGCCCCGATGGGAGACCCGATGGAGCTGATGATACACGGCTATAAGCTTACGCTCAGAAAGGCGGATGCTGAAAAAATCGGGATCACACCGAAAACCGAGACAAAAAAGTCATATAAAGAAACAGAAGAGAAAAAAAAGAAGAAAAAAACCGTTCAACGGGAATCAGGCACCAGAGAGAGCCACCCCGGACTGGGTGAGGGAGGAAAATACCATCCCAAGGGAAGCGGAAATCCGCTCCCGGAGGACACTGTACTGACCTTTGCCCTTGTGGGAAATCAGAATTGCGGCAAGACTACGCTTTTCAATCAGCTGACAGGCTCAAACCAGCATGTAGGTAATTTCCCGGGAGTTACCGTTGACAGAAAGGACGGTCCTATCCGGGACAGACCTCACACAAAGGTAACCGACCTTCCCGGAATATATTCAATGTCCCCGTACAGCAGCGAGGAGATTGTATCCCGGAATTTTGTACTTGATGAAAAGCCCCATGCGATAATAAATATTATCGACGCCACAAATATCGAGCGGAACCTGTATCTGACGATGCAGCTCCTGGAAATGGATGTTCCGATGGTAGTGGCCCTGAATATGATGGATGAGGTGTATGCTAACGGAGGCACTATCGATATAAATACGATGGAATCGATGCTGGGAGTGCCAGTGGTGCCGATTTCTGCGGCAAAGAATTCCGGCGTTGACGAATTGGTGGAACACGCGATCCATATTGCGCATTATCAGGAAAAGCCACGTCGCCAGGATTTCTGCGCTCATAATGAAAACGGAGGCGCTGTGCACCGCTGCCTTCACGCGATAATACATCTGATAAACGACCACGCTGCTGCTGCAGGACTTCCATTGAGATTTGCAGCGAGCAAGGTGGTTGACGGCGACCCCCTTGTGGTTGAAAAGCTGAAATTAGAGGATAACGAAAAAGAAATGATCGAACATATCCTCCTGCAGATGGAAAAGGAAAGAGGTCTGGACAGAAATGCAGCTATGGCGGATATGAGGTTTTCCTTTATACGCAGGGTCTGCAAAAAAACTGTTACTAAACCGGAGAAAAGCAAGGAAAGTATCCGCAGCGAAAAAATGGACAGAATACTGACAGGAAAGTATACTGCCATTCCCTCGTTTATTATAATAATGGCAATGGTGTTTTTCCTTACCTTCAATGTTATCGGGGCATTTTTCCAGGATCTTCTTGCAAAGGGCATTGATTCCCTGAAAAACATTGCAGACGGAGCACTGACCTCAGCAAATGTCAATGAGGTGCTCCACGGACTTGTGATAAACGGTATCTTTGAGGGAATGGGAACAGTCCTCAGTTTTCTGCCGGTAATAATCACACTGTTTTTATTTCTCTCATTCCTTGAGGACAGCGGATATATCGCAAGAGTAGCCTTTGTAATGGACAGGCTTCTTAGAAGGATAGGACTTTCGGGAAGAAGCATAGTCCCGATGCTTATCGGCTTCGGCTGTACAGTGCCTGCGGTAATGGCAACAAGGACCCTTCCCAGCGACAGGGACAGAAAAATGACTATCCTGCTGACGCCCTTTATGAGCTGCTCCGCAAAGGTTCCGATATATGCCTTTTTTATCAATGCCTTTTTCCCGAAATACAGCTGGCTTGTTATGATAGCTGTATATCTTTTAGGAATAATCGTAGGCATTCTTGCAGCACTTCTCTACAAGAGCACAATGTTCCGCGGAGAAGCAGTGCCCTTTGTTATGGAGCTTCCCAATTACCGCCTGCCGGGACCGAAAAACGTCCTGCGGCTTCTCTGGGATAAGGCGAAGGATTTTCTTCAGAGAGCGTTTTCGGTAATACTCATTGCATCTGTAGTAATCTGGCTTTTCCAGAGCTTTGATATGCATTTTAATTTTATCGGAGATTCCGGGGACAGTATACTTTCTTTCATAGCTTCCCTTCTTGTCCCCGTTATGACACCTCTCGGCCTGGGAGACTGGAGAATATGCACATCACTTATCAGCGGCTTTATGGCAAAGGAAAGCGTCGTATCCACCCTGGAGATTCTTTATTCCCAGGGAATCGGCAGTCAGCTGGGAACAGCAGCGGCAGCCTCACTCCTCACCTTCTCGCTCCTCTACACACCCTGCGTTGCGGCAATAGCCTCTGTCAGACGTGAAATGGGAGGCAAATGGGCTGTGGGAGTTGTGGCCTGGCAATGTGTTGTTGCATGGGGAGTTTCCGCTCTGGTATATCTCGCAGCAAGCTGTATAACAGGCGCATAGTGAAATTCTGAGGAGGAATGAAATGAATATCTGGGATGCGGTCATTCTCCTGCTTGTAGCTGTCGCTCTGGGAGTGGCAGTATGGATTATTATAAAAAACAGAAAATCCGGCAAGAGCTGCTGCGGAGACTGCTCCTCCTGCAGGGGCTGCTCCAAGGGCTGTCAGGAAAAAAATGAGAACGATCGGAAGTAACGGTTTCTGTACAATTTGTAACAATAATATCCATCAAAGGCTGGTTTTATACAATTGTCACACAAAAACTATTTACAAGATACTCAAATTATGGTATAATATAGTCTGGATTTTATCGATACAGGAGCATTGTCTCCCGGATAAGGAACTGTCGAAACGACAGTGATTCCAGACAGAAAAGTTTCAGACCAATATAAAGGAGATGGTAACAATGCAGAACGAATACTTACTACAAAACGAAAGCTTTTTTAACATCACACAGGAGCTCCGCGACCTCAGCAAATTGTGCGAACAAAACGGAAAAATTGATAAGGAATTATATGGAAAATATGATGTCAAGAGAGGCCTGAGAGATGTCAACGGAAAAGGCGTGCTTGCAGGTCTGACAGAAATATCTGAGATATGCTCATCCGTTATGGTAGACGGAATAGCAAAGCCCTGTGACGGAAAGCTTTATTACAGAGGAATAGATGTCGAGGATATTGTCAAGGGCTTTATTGACGATAATCGTTTCGGATTTGAAGAAGTTGTCTATCTTCTTATATTCGGTACACTCCCGGATAAAAAACAGCTGGAGCAGATAAAGCGTCTGCTTGCGACCTACAGAAATCTCCCCCAGACCTTCCCCAGGGATATCATTCTCAAGGCGCCCAGTATGGATATGATGAACGGCCTTGCAAGATGTGTGCTTACTCTTTATTCCTATGACCCCAATCCGGATGACATAACTATTCCGAATGTTCTCAGGCAGTGCCTGCAGCTTATTGCCTTGTTCCCGGTGCTTTCTGTTTACTGCTACAGGGCATTCAGCCATTATTATCTCAGAGACAGTCTGTTTATCCACTCACCTCAGCCGGAGCTCTCCACAGCGGAGAATATCCTGTTTATGCTGAGACCGGATTCAAAATATACAGAGCTGGAAGCAAAGCTTCTGGATATGTCTCTGGTTCTTCATGCGGAACACGGCGGCGGTAATAATTCCAGCTTTACCACCCACGTGGTGTCATCATCCGGCACTGATACATATTCCGCTATCGCAGCGGCTCTCGGCTCCCTGAAGGGGCCAAAGCACGGCGGAGCAAATATAAAAGTCGTAAAAATGTTTGACGATATGCAGCAGACCATCAAAGATTACTCAGACGAGGACGAGGTCAGGAATTACCTGATAAAGCTTCTTCACGGAGAGGCCTTTGACAGGGCAGGTCTCATATACGGTATGGGGCACGCTGTTTATTCCATCTCAGACCCGAGAGCGAGGGTATTCAAGTCCTTTGTTCAGAGGCTTTCAGAGGAAAAGGGCAAGACAGAGGAATTCAAGCTTTATTCCCTGGTGGAAAAGCTTGCTCCCCAGGTCATTGCCAAAGAAAGACGGATATACAAGGGCGTCAGCGCAAATGTGGATTTTTACAGCGGATTTGTTTATAATATGCTGGGGCTTCCCACTCAGCTCTACACCCCTATCTTCGCCATCGCAAGGATCGCAGGCTGGTCAGCCCACAGAATAGAGGAGCTGGTAAATCCCAGCAAGATCATACGACCGGCATATATGAATGTTCACGACAGGACCGCCTACAAAAAGCTTTCAGACAGATAAAAAGCAGGTTCTGTCTGAATAAAAATTCAATACTCAAATAAAAGCCGATGAATCGTTGGATTCACCGGCTTTCTTTTTTTGTTTCCCTCCGTCATTTTCTCGCTGCGCATTGAAAATGACTGTTTTTTTGAGGGTGTCTTGCTTTTTTACTGCCTGCGGCAGTCCTGTGATCTCGCATTCTGCGGAGTGCGACCAGGTGCTCTGGTCTCGCCTGTCGGCTCGGTCGGCGCTTCTCAGAAAAGACTTCCCTTCCAGCCCAGGAGCTTTATTGCCCGGATGACATCAGGATTTACCGAGGTCAGCTTGTTAAAGGGCATTTTCCCCACCGGCTTGCAGAAACTCTTTCCCCTGAATACCCACTTTGCTTCCGTATCCCAGCTTGCGCCGTGGTCAAGAAGGGTTCTGACGATATCTGCAGTGTTGCGGGGATCGGCGCAGTCCAGTATAACAGCGCCGATAACAGGTATATCCCCGTAATTGCTGCCTGCCCAGACATCGCAGATCTCATTGGGGTCGGCACCGTTATCCAGTATCTTTCCGACTACCCTGTTATTTGCCAGCTTTACAGCCGCATACTGGAGCATACTGACAAAGTGGTCGCCGTCCTTTCTTTTGATACCGGTATTACCTCCCCGGTCTATCATACTGGTAAGAAGCGTATGCTTGAGCTCAGATTCCTTCATACCAAAAACATATTCCATCAGAGTAATCACTCTGCCGCGTTCCTCCTTGACGGCATAATCAGGATCTGCTCCGCATCTGAGAAGAGTATTGATGATATTCTCTGCTTCCTTCTTCATTTCATCATTTGCGCCGCTGGCAAGAGCCTTGTCTATTGCAGCATATATGGGAGGGATATCTATTTCCGTTTCGGCGCCTTTTTTTGATTTTCTTATCCCGACGAGCCCCTTGTCCGGATCAGCGTGACCTCTCATAAGGATATCCAGAGTCTTTTCGCTGAGATTCATTGCGGCATTATACACTGCAGTTTCTGTGACGCCGTTCTCTTCGTGGGGAGTGTCCACACTAAAGCCGGATCTGATGAAATACACCAGATCACCCTGCAGCTTATTCTTCCCCTTGATACCGGTCAGCTCGCTGAGCTTTTTCGCAAAGAAATATATAACAGGGAATGGCTCCTTCGCGGGGCTGTATCCGATTTTTTTGATAAAATCATAATGCCGCAGGGGAGCGTCCCTTTTTATCATAGATTCTGCAAGAGTAAGTCTGTCCAGCTTTCCGTTCCCAAGCAGATGTTCCTCTCCGAAATAGAGATCTGCACCATATCTGACCAGAAGCTCCGCTATCCTGCCCCTCAGCACAGAGCTGCATTTGTCATCGGGTATTCTCATAAGATGAGAAAGAGCGCTTATACTGGAATAGCCGTCCACTTTTACATATCTTACCTGCTTTGTATCGGCTCCGTGCTCCAGACAGTATTCTATAAATGCCATGATCCCGTCACAATCTTTATCGCCGTCAGCCACAGCCTGTTCCATCAATACATAGAGCAGGGATTCCATTTCGGTAGTGGGACGCAGAACCGTATCTCCCAGCTTGACCTCACCGGCAGAAGCCTTCCTCTCATAAGATTGATGTCGGCGCCCTTTTCCACCAGCTTTTTCACTTCATCCATCCCAAAACTGTTTTCATAAAGATACATCATAAGGGGAAGCCGGTAATGATACTTGTTTCCCAGGGAATCCGTCTTATCGTATCCGATATAAGAATTCACACTGTAGCCGCAGTCTATGAAATAGGAGAGAAGATCCTCTCCGGTGTATTTTCTGAGAGATTCAAGGATGATACTGCTGTTTATGTCAGAGGGGTATTTTTTCGCATATTCCTTGAGCTTGGGGACATTCCCCTCAATAAGATAGAAGCTCATTGCCGCACTTGCATTGGAGGGTCCGAATACAGTTCTTTCCACAGCGTCGCCTCCAAAGCGGAGAGCCATCCTGAAATTTATGCTGGTATAGAATCCCTTATTATTTTTGCTTAGCTCATCGATGCTTTTAGCCCGGAATTCAATAAGTAGCTTTTTGATATACGCCTCCACATTTTCCGGGTCGGCATCCAGTATCTTATCGCAGGTAGCGTTTGCGCTGTCATAGTCCCCTGTTTCGATAAAAAGCTCTGCTCTCTTCATCAGGGAGGCAAAGCTTGCTACTACTCCTCCCGGCGCTGCAGCCGTCTGTCCGGCAGGCTGAGCCGTTTTTTTGGGGATAAGCTTTCCAACACCCCGGACAAGATCCTGCAGGAAACCTATCTTTCCCATATCCTGTCCCTGGAGATTTGCAAATTCATCCGGCAGAAGATAGGGGCTCATATTCAGATAGCAGGGGATAAGAGTTCTGCCCCTGTTTTTCGACATTATTTTCAGATATCTGCTCCACTCGTTCTTGACCCATACAGACTCTGTATTATCCGGGTCAGCTGTCACCACCAGCATCACCTTTGCGCTGTTAAGAGCCGCAAATATTATAGATTCATAATCCTTTCCCAGCTTGCCCTCAAGTGTTATCCGGGAGAAAAATACCTTATAGCCCTTTTCCGTCAGGGCGTCATATATTTCCTGCGCCTTGACGCTGTCCAGAGTTCTGTCGCCTGTACTGTCGTTTGTTTCCTTATAACAGATAAACACATCATATGGCTCTTCCTTTGCGGATATTTCCAGTATGCCCTTCAGTATCCAGTCGATCCTTGCTGCTTCTTTCTTGTAGAGACCGGTAGCTATCGGGTCTGCATATTTTATTGCGTCGATATAATCCACATCGTCAAATATAGGATCCATACTTGCACGATGGCAGGTGGGGATCCTGTCTCCTGTCCCCGTATCCTCCACATATTCGATACCATAGCGGCAAAGCACCAGCGACCAGTGAGCCTCGGCATCATCCGGTGTCTCTTCCACTATTTTCTCATATATACCTGCCGCCTTGTCAAAGGCGCATCTCTGGCGGAACTGGCTGGCTCTGTTATAGAGATTCAGCCTCTTTTCATTATCCAGCCGCGGGAGGGTCTGCTTTGTTCCGCAGTATTCACATTCATAGACGCTCTGCCCCTCGGTGATATCCAGTGAACCGCCGCACATCTTACACTTGTAAACTGCCATCAGAATTACTCCTTTCAGCTATGATTGCTTTTGCTGAGCTTGCAAAGGTCATTTCTCTGTACAAGGAGCTCCCTCATTCTGCTGCAAAGAGAAACTGCAGACTTGCTGTCGCCCTGTATGATAAGCTCCTTTATGGAGTCAAGCATATCTGAAAGGTCGTTTTCCATTTCCAGTGTTTCATCGCTGCTCACAGGGTCGCTGTAACGAAGCTCCTCAGACAGATCATTCACAGCCTTTTTCAAAGCAGCATCATCTCCGCACAAAGAACCGAGGGATTTTGCTCTGGATTGTATAGACCTCATTTTTCCTACACTTTTCTTTATCTTCACATCCTGGCTGAAAACCTCATCTCTGACTGTATCCGCAGCGATAAGTCCTGAAACAGCACCCGCAAGAAGGATTATATCCACCAGCAGCGGTATCCAGAGAGGAACGAACATTCCCAAAGCCATAAATATCATACTGGAAATGAACTGGAAAGCAAGATAGATAAGTCCTATCCTGACGATCGGCAGGCCATAAAGCTTGCTCTTGACTGTATCTGCGCCGGAAAAAGCAACCTTCAGCACATACAGCTGTGATACTATAGCCAGCATACCAAAAACATAGGATATCCAGAATACTGCTCCCTTTGCAAAGGGCACAAGAAATACAACAGCATTGAAAACAACTATACATACAGCGAAAATCACTAATAATCTGGTCTTGTTTTTAGGTGATTCCATTATTTATCATCCTTTCCTCTTCCGCAGTTATCACAGAACTTACCCTTGATGCCCTTATTTCCGCACTGGCAGTCCCAGGTCACGGGCTTCGGGGGCTGAGCCTCCGGGCGTTTTGCTCCGCATTCATTACAGAATTTGCCCTTGATACCCTTGTTACCGCATTCGCAGTCCCAGGTATCCGGTTTTTTTACTTCGGGGCGTTTCGCTCCGCATTCGTTGCAGAATTTCCCCCTTATGCCCTTGTTGCCGCACTGGCAGTCCCAGGTATCATCCTTTACCGGCTGGGGGCGTTTTGCTCCGCACATATTGCAGAAATTACCCTTAATGCCCTTATTGCCGCATTTGCAGTCCCAGAGCTCTTCCTTTTTTTCCTCCGGGCGGGGCTTGCCGCAGATATTACAGAATTTTCCGGCAATACCCTTGTTGCCGCATTCGCAGTCCCATATTTCTGCCGGTCCGGTCTGCGGACGCAACTGACCGCATTTGTTGCAGAAGTTACCGTTTATAACCTTATTTCCGCACTGGCAGTCCCAGGTATCTGATGCCCCCGATATTACTGACTGACCGATATCCCTTGTGGTCTCCATCATCGGAGCCATTGCTTCCTTTGTCATATGCATAACGCCGCCCATTGCTCCCAGGGTAACGCCCAGGCTTGCCACATCTCCCAGACCGCCGGCGGAGCCTCCGTTTCCGGTAATACCGTTCTTCATTGCTTCCAGACCTACCTGGCGGGCAGTCTCCTGCTGGTATGTATAGCCCTTCATCTTCATTTCCATCGCCTCGGCCTCTGCCTGCATCCTGTATGCCTCAGCCTCTGCCTGCGCCTTGATCTTAACGCTCTCTGCATCCCCCTGAGCGCCTATCATCTTGAGCCTTGCCTGAGTCTGAGCCTCCACGAATTTGCGCTCGGCTGCTGCCTCGGCCTCCTTGCGGCGTATCTCCTCTTCCCGCACCTTCAGGTACTGATCAGCATACTGCTGCTTCATCCTCCGGAAATTAGGATCATCATCCGGAGTAAGGATACTCGTCACATAGAACTCGGTCATTTCAAGGCCATAATCTGCAAGCTCCCCGTTGATACGCTCCTTGAGCGCAAGGGACAGCTCATCCAGCCTTGAATCTATTTCAAGTATATTGTATCCGTTTTCCTTTATGGTCTGTACCAGGAAGGATTTGACCCTCATCATTACAGCGGAACGGAAAAAGCCCTTTCCGCCGTTCTTTCCCAGAAGATCCTCCTGCTTCATTCCTCCTGTGGTTCCCACCAGCTTCAACAGAAGCTTTCTGGAATTTGTTACATGGATATTGAATTCACCGCAGGCTCCCAGCTCGATATGCATACCGGAAGCCGGATCGAACATCCTTATCTTGCTGTCCGTTCCCCATTTGATACCCATCTGGGTGGCCATATTTATGAAATATACCTCGGAATGGAAGGCGGCATCCGGCTCCACAGGAAGCTGGTATGCTTCGCCTATGAGGGGAAGCTTCTGGGTCTCCAGGGTATAGCGGCCTGCTCCGAAAAGATCCAGCGCCTGGCCGTCACGGAAAAATACAGCCTCCTGGCTCTCATGAACAATGAGCTGTGAGCCCATATTGAAATCCTCGATGGGATGCTTCCAGATGAAGGTCTGGTTATCACCCTCGTATTTTATAACGCTGGCTACACCGCTTTTTGAAATATCATATTGTACTATCCTTTTCTGGACGTCATTCACAAAACCGCAGACAGGACATTCATATTCCGCAGCCGACTTTGAAACAGAAATATCAAGCCCGCACTGCTCGCAGTTGAACTGTGCCAGCTTTGTATTATCAGCCAGCTCATTGATGGGCTTGCGGCAGACAGGACACACAGCCTTATCTGACTTTGACTGATCGTATACCACCTGGTTTCCGCAGTGAGTACACTGTCTGCTCGCCAGCTTATTTGCCTTGACGTCGATCGACATACCGCAGCTGCACTGCACCGCTTTTTTTGCAAAAAGTCCTGTTCCGAAAAGTCCGGAGCTTGCCTGCACATAATTGCCGCAGCCGGGACATTCCATTACAAATATACCCATATGTATTTCCCCCTTATTGCTTTTTGCCTCAGAACCTTCCGAAGTCAAAAATAAAATCACAAATTTCACACAAATCTACGCCTATAAATATACCATATTTTTTATAGATATGCAATATTTTTTGTCGATATATCCAAAACCTGAATCTATTTGCTGAGATTATGCAGCATCACTTTATTGTACTATGTTCTGAAAACCGCTCACAAGGGTATGATTTTATATCACAAAAATCCCAATGGCATAAAAATATTATAAGATGTCATTTTTCTTCAGATTTTATTAGAAATTTACTTTACAAATAAAAAAATTTATGATATATTTATTTACAAATAGTAACCGTTATCATTTTAGGGGGCGTATATTTGATGCATTCAAAACGCAATTTCAGTGCAAAACGCGAAGCTATATATGAAGTTCTTGCGTCAACTGCCACCCATCCCACAGCCGAGTGGGTCTATGAGAAGTTAAAGCCCCGGATACCGGATCTGAGTCTGGGAACCGTTTACCGTAATCTGGCTGTTTTCAAGGATATGGGAATTGCAAGGTCTGTAGGCGTTGTCAACGGACAGGAACGCTTTGACGCGGTTACTGAAGCTCATCCCCATTTCATCTGCAAAAACTGCTTCAGGATAACGGATATTCCCGTGGCGAAAAAAGTCATAGACAGCAATGTGTACAATTACATCGAGCAGGAATGCAATGTTGAAATTGATACCCACAGTATCACCTTTTATGGATTATGCAGTTCATGCAGAGAAAAAGGATAACTTCCCCGGCAAAACTCAAAGCAGGGGTAGATATAAAAAACAAGCAATAAACGGAGGTTTCAAAAATGAAAAAGTTTGTATGTCAGGTATGCGGATATGTTTATGAAGGTGCAGAAGCTCCCGAGCAGTGCCCTGTATGTAAGGCGCCCAAGGAAAAATTCAACGAGCTCAAGGGAGATGCTTCCTTTGCCACAGTTCATGAATTAGGTTCAGCCAAGGGTGTTGACCCTGAAATCTATCAGGAGCTGGTAAATAACTTCAACGGCGAATGCAGCGAGGTAGGAATGTATCTCGCAATGGCAAGAGTGGCTGACAGAGAGGGTTATCCCGAAGTTTCCGCAGCATTTACAAAGTATGCTTTTGAAGAGGCTGAGCATGCTGCAAAATTCGCAGAGCTCTTGGGAGAGGTGCTCACAGACAGCACTAAGAAGAATCTCCAGATGAGAGTTGACGCTGAGACAGGCGCATGCGCAGGAAAATTCGAGCTTGCAAAGAAAGCAAAGGCTCAGAACCTGGATGCTATTCACGACACCGTTCACGAAATGGCAAAGGACGAGGCTCGCCACGGCGCAGGCTTCAAGGGACTTCTTGACAGGTATTTCGGCGAATAATCAACCGATATAACATTGCATTTACAAGAGGACAGGCTCATAAGCGGGCTTGTCCTCTTTTTCGTTCCGGAAGCAGAGGGCGTTCCCCTTCACGACAGGAACTGTGAAACAGAACGGGAAAGATTTTCCGCTATCTCTCCGATGTTTTGTCTTATCCACCTTGCATCCTCCGGATTGTCGTGGAAGGCAGTCTCGATGAGTATTGCCGGGGCTTTTGTGTTTCTTATCTCTCCCAGTGCCGTAGTGGGTATGATCCTCACCAGCTCCGGCTCCGGGTATATACTCCGGTAATTATCCCGGATGATCTCTGCGGCTCTTTTTCCTTTTTCCGAGCCGGGATAATAATAGATCTGGACTCCACGATTCTTGCCGGCTTCTGCAGGCGCCGAGGCATTGGAATGGATCGCCAGATGCAGCTGGTAGTTTCCTGCATTTGAGCTGCGGATAGAATCATTCACTGTCCCGGAGGGATCATTTCTCCGGAAACCGATGCCTGAAGCTCTGAGATAAGGCTCCATTGCATCTGCAATCAGATTCATATAGTATTCCTCATTACCTCCCCCGTTATAAGGGTTGAATTCCTGGGTCGACGGGCTCAGATATATTCTATTCATGGTATTCCTCCCTGAAAACTGTATTTTCAAAAAAATCTTCGGCACTGATATCCCCTGTCCGGATAAAACGGTGAAGTGAAAAAAGATCCCCGGCACTATACAGGTAATTGAGCTTGTTTTCACAGTCCATTGTGCAGGAGTAGCCCAGCCTCCGGATAGTCTCATCACTGCAGCTGCTCTTTGATCCGAAGGGATAGACAAAAGCCTCCGGAGCCTTCCCTGAAGCAGCAATTATCCTTTCATCTGCCTTTTTAAGATCAGCTTTAAGTCTGACATAATAGTCCTCTTCCTTTTCTCCCGGTCTTTTCGCCGCACCGATGCCTTTGTGGAGATCATAGCTATGGTTCTGCAGCTCTACCCTTCCGGAATCCGTCATTTTCTTCAGCTCCTCCCATTTGCACTGAGACCAACGGGGACTTCTGTATTTTTCCTTCTCTTCCCTGTCTGCGCTTATACCGATGGGAGAAATCACCGCCTTCATTCCGTATTCCTCAAGCAGGGGAAAGGCATAGGTATAATTATTCAGATATCCGTCGTCAAAGGTAAGGATCACCGGCTTTTCCGGCAGGGGAGCGCCGCTATTATAGTATGCAATCACCTGGGAAATGAATACCGTGTTATAGCCCCGTTCTCTGAGATATTCCAGATCCTCCCGGAAGCGCTCCGGAGAAATCATATATCTGTTCTGCCCGGAAGCCTCCCTGCAAAGTCCGTGATACATCACAACCGCCAGACACATAGGCGCCCTTTGTATGTTTTTGAGAGCCGGCTTTGCCGCAGCTCCTGAAATAACTATGAGAACAGCAAGAAGACAAAGCGCTGCCTTTCTGAGCCTGAATATTATAAACATACGGCCTCCCTGCATTTTATGGATTTTTCATAAAAATCACATCAGATTACAAACAAATTATAGAAATGGTATTGAAATAATTCATTTCTTATAGTATAATTGGATAGATTGTTTTTTATATGTAAATATATGGTAAAATTTGTAAATATATGAATATCCGGCCTTAAGAGGTGTTGATTATGGCTCACGGAAAAATTGCTAATTTTTTTACAGGCACTCCTAAATATAACAATGACAAGGACTATGCTGATTATGCATTTTACAGCGCTCCTCTGAATATGTTTTTTCTGGCGTGTCTCCTTATACACAGTGCATATCTTGTGATTTTTTCTTATCTCGGTCTTTATACGATGGTAGCGCTGGACGGTGTTGCTGTTGTTTTGTATACATTATTTGTCATATTCCTGCGAATGTTCAAGGGTTCCTGGCTGCCCTGTACCCTTCTCACCGCCTTTGAATTGTATCTTCACGAGATCGTGACGGTATATATGTTCGGTCTCGAAAGCGGCTTCCAGTATCTGCTTATTCCCCTGATGTTCCTTTCTGTATTCATAAGAAAAAAGGGTAAGATATTCACCTTCCTCAGGCGAAGCATTATTATTCTTTCATCCGGAACATTTATCTTCCTTGCGATCTTTATGGCTGATTACGATCCGGTGCATCATACCAGTGATACCATAAGGCTCGTATTCCTTGTCCTCAACTGTCTCATCAGTCTGCTGGTAACAGCCATATATATCAGCCGCGTTGTACATTCCCTCGATCAGAAAAGAAGTCAGCTGGACACAAGTGTAAATGAAAAAACTGACGAGATCGAAAAAATGCAGAATCAGATCATTATCAGCTTTGCGAATATAATTGAAGCAAGAGACGGCAGCACCGGAAAACACGTAAAGCGCACAAGTCTTTATGTAGAAGCTCTTGTCAAGGAGCTGAAGAGAAACAATGATTTTTCGGATATTCTGACAGATACATATATGCATGACGTTATGCTTTCCGCACCTCTTCACGATATCGGAAAGATAACCATCCCCGACGCCATCCTCACCAAAGCCGGAAGACTCACCCAGAGCGAGTTTGATATGATAAAAAAGCATACCATAAACGGTAAGGAAATCATTGATGAGGCTATGGCTGATATCGAAAACGAAGACTTCCTGAAGGTGGCGAAATCTGTGGCTGTCTATCATCATGAGTGCTGGGACGGCTCCGGTTACCCCTATGGCATACAGGGAGATGAGATCCCCCTTTGTGCAAGGATAATGACCATTGCCGATTACTTTGACGCTCTTGTTGCAAAAAGAAGCTACAAGGCCGCTCTGCCCACATCTGTGGTATTTGACAACATAGTCGAACAGCGGGGAAAGAAATTCGACCCGGTAGTTACTGACGCCTTTCTGAGAATAAGAGACCAGATAGACGAGATCGCAAGAGCAAATGCAGACTGATAAACAACAAACCGCCTTCTCTGCGAGGGCGGTCTTTTTGTATCTGATTTCTTCACCTTTTAATTCTGACACAATAATGTTCTTTTATGGTGGTTGTCGCTGCGCCCTGTTATAGTAAGCTCTTTTGGGAGTGCTGCTGACTACGAAACAGGCGCTCAGTATCAAGGGAGTGGAAAGCCGGAAGTCAGAAAAAGACAGCCGCAAGAAGCAGCCTGTTAGGGCGGCGGCGGTGGGTGGGAGTATTGTCCGGGGCGTTGCGCACCGGATGCCGCGTAACGAAAGTATATGTACGCACGACAGAGCGAGTGCAAGCGAGCGACTATGCGAATATGGGTGCAGCGTCGACGCTGCTGCTTTGTTCATAATTTATCTATTGTATTTTCCGCTGGGTATTGTATAATTGTTATACGATCTGAAGGTAACTCAGTGTAAAAACGGCAATACATTTATACTGTATATTCTGTAAAAAAACAAAAAAATGAAAGTTAAAAATGAATGCTCACTGCGCTTCGTTTTACGGTAGGCTTGTGCGTAACGTAGGTTTTTCAGGCAGGCGCTTTCTACCAATTCAGTGAAACTCCGGAGTTCAGAGTAAGCCAGCCGCAAGAAGCAGCCCATAAGGGGTGCGGCGGCGGCAGGTAGGTGTTGTCCGGAGTACTGCGCGCCGGATGCCGCGCAACGAAAGTATAGTTAAACACGATCAAGCGAGTGTAAACGAACGATTATGCGAATACGGGTCCAGTGTCACGCTGGAGAAAAGAGGATGACAAATGTCAGTTGGACTTATTCTTGAGGGCGGCGGAAACCGCGGAACATATACAGCCGGAGTACTGGATGTTTTTATGGAAAATGATATATATTTTCCCATGACCTACGGTGTTTCAGCAGGCGCCTGCAATGCCCTTTCCTATATTTCAAAGCAAAAGGGGCGAAGCATCCGGGTATACCTGGATTATATCAATGACAAAAGATATCTCAGCTTCCGGCGGCTCAAAAAGACAGGCAGCATCTACGGATTTGATTTTATTTTCGGAGAGCTTGCCCATGAACTGGTTCCCTTTGATTACGAAGAGTTTTTCAAGAGCAGTATGGGGCTCAGGGTCGGTGCGACAGATTGCGTTACCGGAAAGCCGGTATATTATGATAAAAAATTATTTGATGAAGAGCTGATACATATAAGAGCTTCCTGCTCTCTTCCGGTAGTTACCCCTATCGTTGAGATAGAGGGCAAAAAGCTTCTGGACGGCGGCGTCTCCGAATCAATTCCCATAGATACCGCTCTAGCTGACGGTTACGTTAATAACGTGGTGATCCTCACAAGGGAAGAAGGCTATGTCAAAAAAGACAAGCCGGAATTTCCTACTCCCCTTCTGAAAAGGAAATACCGTGACTACCCTGAGCTTGTGAATACCATTCTGAGGCGGCCGCAGGAATATAACCGGGAAACAGCAAAGTGCCGCAGTCTTGCTGAAAAGAACAGAGCTTTTGTAATCTATCCCTCGGAGCCTGTCAATGTGGGAAGATACAGCAGAAAAAGGGAGAATCTTCAGCATCTTTATGATCTCGGAGTAAAGGATGCCAGAGAAAAGCTCCCTGAGCTGAGAAGATTCATCGCCCTCAATTCATAACATCCGGAGCTGTAGAAAAAAGATGTTTCGCCAGCCTTTGGGGAGGCTGCGGGCAGCAAAACACCCCCCACAGAAACCAGTCATTTTCAATGCAAAGCGAGAAAATGACGGACAGAAAACAGAAAGAGAAAGCCGGTGAATCCAACAATTCATCGGCTTTTGTTTTATTGAATTTTTCCTATTGCGCCAGCCCCTTTTTTTATCGTTACCGCCGCATATTTCCTGCAAAAAAAAACGGAGGCCGGGGACTTTTCCCACGACCTCCATTGATCTTTTCATATTTGTTTTAATCCCGTCTGAGAATATTATAAAAACGTCCGGAATACCGGCAAGATCGGTACGGCAGTCATCAAAAGGAGCGGATAACTGATTACGAGGACAGAATATGCCGGAATCCGGACTGTCTTTATCGTATCATCCCGCCGCCCTGTCGACGGATACTTTAAGCTGGTCAAAGGTCACACCATATTTTTCGGCAATATCCCTTGCATAGCTGACTCCCTCCGGGGGAGAAATAAATACCTTATATGATCTCTGACCCTCGTGTATACCTGTTATAAGAGATGCTACTCCCATATCTCCGGGGAAGGTATTCATAGAGTCAAGATTCATTGCCAGCTCGTGCATATGTGTATTAAAAACTGTCCTTGCGCCTCTGTATCTCAGCGCTCTGACAACATCCTTTGCGATATAGAGACCTTCTGTGAAAGAGGTTGTTGCAAGGGGTTCGTTAAAAAGAAGGACACTCTTGTTTGTTGCGACTGTAAAAATCTCGCTCAGCCTTTTTGATTCCTCGCCGAGACGACCCAGATTGACAGTAAGATTCTCGTCCGCAGGGAAATGGGTATAAATATTGTCACAGGGCGAGATTCGGAGAGCTTCAGCCGGAACAAATATACCGTGCTGAGCCAGGAGAAAAAGCATTCCTACAGCCTGAGTAAAGGTGGTCTTTCCCCCTCTGTTGGGACCTGTCATTATATAAATGCCGTGATCCTTCGTAAATTCAAAGTCATTCCGGACGATCTCCGTTCCCTTGCCCTCCAGCTTACGGATGGCAAGCTTTATATTATAGATACCCTTTGCAGAAAGCTCTCTGCTCTCCGGCTCCAGTATCTCCGGTCTTGTCATAGGCAGACCAAGCTCCATTATTCTTGTGCAGAATTCAGACCATCTGATATAGAAAAGCATCTCAGGGATAAACTTTGTGAGCCTGTATCCGCTTACATTTACATATCTTGAAAGCTTTGTCTTAAGCTGTCTGATAGTTGTCCCCAGCATATCTGATACTGTGCGGGTCAGGTTTTTCATCAGAGGATCCTCCTCTGCAGATGAACCGGAGGAGTGTATTTTTGTCATTCCTCCCCCTGCGCCGCCGATGCCGCTGGCACCGATTATATCAATAAATTTCGAGCAGAAGCCCAGGAAGTTATCCAGTATACCGGAATGATCGAATTTTTCCGGATTGATGGACAGGATCCCAACCTCCACCGGACGCAGAGCGCTGTCCAGATTTACTCCCAGGGTTATGCTCTGTATTTTTGATGTCTCTGTGAGCAGGGCATTGATGTCCTCACGGAGAACGGAAAAACCATTCTCATTATATACAGATGAAACATATTCCTTCATCTGCACAAGACCCCTGGACTTTACAGGACAATCAGAAAGAGCCTGGTTTATGCCCTCGATACAGCTGACATAGGCATCCAGCTCCTGCAGTCTGTTAACAAGCTGCCACACTGCTGCTGCAGAATCGTCCTTATAGGGTTTTTCAAAGCTTTTAAGATATTCCAGCTGATCCAGCATATCCTTGATCTTTTCCCTGAGAGATGGGAATTTTATTATATCCTCAAATATATCACAGCGATAGCTTATGACCTCCGGATCATATTCCAGCTCTCTCATCATACCGGTAATAAGCTTTTTCTCCCGGTCGTTTTCTGTTATATAATCTATAATGTACTCAAGGGAAAGGTCGTTGCATGCCTCATCATTGATCTTTCTGAATGCCGGCTTTTTTCCGGCAGGATACATAAGGCTGAATTCCTCTGATACTGTGATAATGTTATTTCTTTTACTCATTTTTATCTGCCCCGTTTCTTTTGTATTTTTTCGGAGACGTCACCCTGACCGGCTTCGTCTCTCCGCTCCTTGATCTTATAATAATCCGAAACAGGGCAAATATCAATCAATGCATTAGTATATACTGCAAGTATTGCGATATAAATTAAACGTTGCATTTACCTGCATACACTGAAAAAGCCCCCCTGCTCCGTGCAAAAGCACATTACAGAAGGGCCTGAACCTTGACATAACTAAAGTATCCGTTGATAAACTGATTTTTCCGGAATATTCTGTTATGCATCCCCGGAATGATCTCTGTGGGACGCTGTATTATTTTTATTATAAATTATCTCCAGTCCTTTTATGAGAAGATCATTGTCGATGGTTATTTTATGGGTACAATGAGGTATTATTTTCGGAGAAAGTCCCCCGGTAGCCACTACAGTTGGAGTTCCCTCCATTTCCGAGGAGATTCTGTCTATGATGCCGTCCAGCATACAGGCGTTGCCGTATACTATTCCGGATCGCAGGCAGTCCGCTGTATTGGTGCCGATAGTCTTTCTGGGAGCCTCCAGGCTTATATCCTGAAGCTGAGCCGCCCTGTTCGTGAGAGATTCCATTGCCACCCGGACACCGGGAATGATAACGCCGCCTCTGTAAACTCCATCCTTGTCAACAGCAACAACAGTTGTAGCTGTGCCCATATCTATTATAATCAGTGGCTTCTTATAACACGCAGTCGCAGCGACAGCCCCCACAACCAGGTCGCTTCCCAGGGTTGCCGGATTATCTATTTTGATATCCAGCCCGGTCTTTATGCCCGGTCCCACGATAAGAGGCTCTTTCCCCACCAGCTGCCTGAGAGCCTTTGAGAGGATCTCATTCAGTCCGGGTACCACCGAGGATATTATGGCGCCGCTGAAATCCGCAGTATTGCAACGATTGATCTCGATAAGAGTTTTGAAGATCACAGCATATTCATCCTCAGTCTTATTGCGGTCTGTATTCAATCTGGTAAAAAACCTGGTCCTTGATTTTTCAATACCGCCAAAAACTATGTTTGTATTTCCCACATCTACTGCAAGTATCATTTTTTGTCATCTCCCGATAATTTTTCTTTTTTAGCCGCCTTGTACTCCATATACATAGCCATTTCAGCAGGATCACCCTCCAGGTGCACATCCAGCTGATCGAATGGAACTTCGATACCGGCCTTGAGGAGACCGCTTCTGATATCCTCCCGGAGACTGAAAAGCGCCGGCCAGTAATCCTCGGAACGGCACCACGCCCACACTACAAGGTCAAGACTGCTGGATCCGAATTGCTGAAAGATTACCCTGTTGCGGTCGTCCTTCATTATAAGGGGGTTATCCTCTACCGCCTTCATTACCGCCTTCCTGGTATCTTCGATATCCTCCTTATATGAAACAGGCACCGGTATCTCCAGGCGTCTGTCCTCAAGAGAAAAGTGATTGATTATATTATTGGAGGACAGTCTTGAATTTGGTATCAGCACCTCCTTATGATCATATGTACGAAGGGTCGTATTCATTATATCAATACGCATAACCTCGCCCACAATGCCCTCTGTCTCTATGAAATCCCCCGTTTTGAATTTGCGGTTAAGTATTATCAGCGTACCGCTGGCAACATTTGCAAGGCTGTCCCTGAGAGCAAGACCAACAGTGACAGCAGCAGCTCCCAGAGCTGTTATCAGAGTGGATACATTGAATCTCAGAGCTGAGAGAACTGAGACGGCAAGGACAATATACAAAACTGTCCTGACAACCGAGGACAAGAAACTGACAATAGTATGGTCAGCCTTACTCTTCGAGAGAGCCTTCTGCATTATCCTGACCACGATCCTTATCCCCCATATTCCTGCCAGAAGAATTATTGCAGCACTCAGAAGAGCAGGAAGAAACCCAAGTATTGCATTTCCCCATCCCTCAAGCATTTTCTGCATCCCGTTCAGGGAGACTTCATTTTCGCTGGGAAAAATAATTATTCCCGGAAACATAACATTACACCTCCGTATCCTTTACACCCGGACCCTCGCCGCCTTATATCACAGACAACTACAGCCCTATAATCTTATACCCATATAATACCACACTCCCCCCTCCCCACACAAGTCCAGCAGTACGAGCACGCACCGAACACGGGTGCAGCGTCACGCTGCTGAAATAATTCCGGGAGAAAGCAGGCGCTTACTGTCAGGGGATTGAAAAGCCTGAAGTTAAAGTAAACCAGCCGCAAGAAGCAGCCCGTAAGGGCTGCGCCGGCGGAGGGTGGGAGTATTGTCTGAGGTGATGAGCGCCGGACGCCGCGCGACGGTAGTTTATGTACGCACGACAGAGCGAGTGTAAACGAGCGATAACGCGAACACGGGTGCAGCGTCGACGCTGCAAAATAATTCTGGGAGAAAACAGGCGCTTACTGTCAGGGGATTGAAAAGCCAGAAGTCAAAGTAAACAAGCCGCGAATAGCAGCCTGTGAGGGC